>JAQXNZ010000114.1 GCA_029098265.1 Clostridia bacterium
CAGGTTGAGCGTGTTTTTACTATTTCAGCTATTTGCATAAAGTATTCGTCCCAGCTTACTCTCATATATTTTCTCTCCTTATACTGATTCGATATTTCACAAAGCAAGTTTTGTTTTCAACAGTATATCAGAAAAACAGCCGATAAAAAACCTTTTTTGACAATAATCATCGATATAGCCTCGATAAATGCATAAATTGCCGTTTAAAACATAATTAAAAAACCCCGGAAATCCGGGGCAAAAATTGGGTATATGAAATTTAGCTTATATCATAAGGTTCATTTTTCTGGCCTCAAAGAGAAGCTCATCTCTGAATTTAGGATGTGCTATCTCGATAAGTGCCTTTGCTCTCTGGCCGGCTGTCTTGCCTCTGAGGCGTGCAATACCGTACTCTGTAACTACGTTATCGATATCGTTCTTTGTTGTTGTAACAGCCGCACCGGGTGTAAGTATAGGCTTAATCTTGCTGATAGTGCCTCCCTTGGCTGTGGAGTTCATGGCGATAAAGCTCTTGCCGCCCTTTGAAATAGCCGAGCCTCTTACGAAGTCAAGCTGTCCGCCTGTTCCGCTGTAGTTTCTGCTGCCGATAGACTCGGAGCAAACCTGTCCGAGAAGGTCTATTTCAAGACCGGCATTGATAGAAACGAAGTTGTCAAGCTTACCGATAACATATGGGTCGTTAACATAGTCAACACCATGGAGCTCAACGGAACGGTTATCGTCAAGGAAGTCATACATTCTCTGGGAGCCCCAGCAGAATGCGGCTACAGTCTTGCCGACATCGATATTCTTTTTCATATTTGTAACAGCGCCGGCCTCAATAAGGTCAACCATACTGTCTGTGAACATCTCTGTGTGGATACCGAGGTCCTTCTTTTCAAGCAGAAGCTTACCTACGGCATTGGGAACTTCACCGATACCAAACTGGATAGTAGCACCGTTGGGTATCATTTCGGCTATCATTGCACCCATTCTCTTGCTGTTCTCGGAAAGAGGAAGCTCCTCCAGTGTAGGCATGGGATATGAAGCCTCGCATACTGCAGTTACCTGTGAAATATGTACAACATGAGTACCCATAACTCTGGGAACCTGGTCATTTACCTCAAGGAAAACATATTTTGCTCTTTCAAGCTGGGCAAGTGTCTCTGCCGCAACAAGACCGAAGGAGAAGAAACCGTGTTTATCCATAGGCGATACAGTTGCGTAGAAAACATCAAGCTTGGAAACCTTTTCTCTCCATAACCAGGGAATCTGGCTGTAGTGGGCGGGCATGTAGTCAAAACGTCCCTCCTGAACGCCTGCTCTTGAAGCCGCAGATGTGAACCATGAAACGTGATAGTATTTGCCTGCAAGCTCAGGGTCAAGATAATCTCCGCCGCCGGGTGATATAACGCTGTGATGCTGAACATTTCTGATTTCGTCACGTCTTGCTCTCTCGCCGATGGCATGTACTATTGCCTTAGGCTCGCCCATACATGTGGGGCAGGCACATACAAAATCGTCCTCGATATACTCTGCTATTTCCTCTGCAGTTCTCAGCTTTGCTTTATAAATTCCAAGATATCTGTTTGTAGGTTCTATATTGTATTCCATTAATTCTTCTCCTTTCGACCTATACTCTATAATTCATTATACTTAATATTTAACATATTATCGGCCATTTGTACAGTATTTTTTTACAAACAATCGTAAATTGTATACAGCAAAACCGTTATATTATCCAATTTAGACACAGTTTTAACATTCTTCGTTCATGTATTAACAACAAAATATAGATAAAAACGCCATTAAAAAAATGAAAACATGCCTATTTTACTCTGATTTTCCTTATCTCAGCCGCTTCTATTGCCAAAAAACATAACAAATATCGTGAAAAAACTATTTTTTCGATTTTCGAATATTGTCTTACAACACATGGGTTAAATGCTTTATTACATAGATGCTTTAAAACTTTAGCTTTTATTTGCATAAAATATAAATTAATTAAATGTATCAATTTGTCAACATAACTAAATCAGGTATAAACAAACAAGTGTAGAAAAAACAATACACACAAATTCCGAAAAAGGCAAAAACCGTCGGGCAAACCAATCCGCCTTATGCTAATATATAGTCACAGGAGGCGATACAAATGAAAGAACAGATACTTGCCGTACAAAGAATGCAGGATTACATTTCGGAAAATCTCGGCGAGGCCATATCAATGGAGGAACTGGCAGCGGTGTCCATGTTTTCTCCCTGGCATTCCTACAGAATATTCAGACAGTACACAGGGCTTACACCTGCGGACTACATTCGCCGTCTCAGGCTAAGCCGTTCTGCCCTTCGCATACGGGATGAGGGCTGTTCCATTACAGAGGCCGCCTTTGACGCCTGCTTCGGCAGTCCCGAGGGATATCAGAGGGCATTTTTCAAGGAATTCGGCTGCAATCCCGGCGAATATGCTCAAAACCCCATACCGATAGGTCTGTTTATTCCCTACGGTGCAAAATACAGAGAGCTTATATCGGAAACATTCAATGAGGAGGAGAATATGAAAGTAACAATTTCAAGGGTAACAAAACCCGCAAGAAGCGTGATAATAAAAAGAGGTATTGCCGCCAAGGACTATTTTGAATACTGCAATGAGGTAGGCTGTGACATCTGGGGACTGCTCACCAGCATGAAATCCATCAGTCACGAGCCCGTCTGCCTGTGGCTTCCCGAAGAATACAGAAAACCCGGAACTTCGGAATATGTTCAGGGTGTCGAGGTGCTCTCGGGATATGACGGCCCCATTCCCGACGGCTTTGATATTATAGACCTGCCCGAAGCTGAATATCTTATGTTCTGTGGCGAGCCCTTTGAGGAGGAGAATTTCTGTCAGGCAATAAATACCGTACAGAAGCAGCTTGAGGAATATGACCCGTCAGAGCTCGGTCTTAAATGGGACGAGTCAAATCCTAAGATACAGCTTGAACCCATAGCATCCAGAGGATACATTGAGATGAAGGCGGTAAAGGCTAGGTAAATATAAACTAAAACGTCCAAATCGCAGGCGAAAATAAATTCACCTGCGATTTTTATTATTCCTCTATTATTGCCACTGCCCTTACAGGTGCGCCGTCGGCATTATTGAACTTAAGCGGAAGAGCCGCAAATGTAAATAAGTCATTTCCAATCTTATCAAGGTCTTTAAGGTTTTCAATTACAACTATTTCAGAATTAATAAAGAGCTGTCTGTGTATAGTCAGATTTGCATCGGCTATGGGGTCAATGCCGATAACATCAAGGCCTACGCCCTTTTTCTTTGTGTCAATCATATACTGTGCAACTTCGCTCGTAATGTAGGGATAGTTGCCGAAATAATCGGGTGTATTCCACTTTTTGTCCCATCCCATGTTAAAAAGTATGAAATCAGCCTTGTCTGCCTTGTCTCTGACGGCATTTATTCTGTCCATTGTTATTCTGTCGCCTTCTTTAAGGTCACGGCAGTCTATAACAAGTCCAACGCCTACAAACTGAGAGCCGTCAAAGCTGTCTAATACAGTTCTGTCGGGGAAAATATGAGCAGGTGCATCCATGTGTGTCCCTGTATGGGAAAACATAGTCAGAAGTGTCTCTCTGAAACCGTCCTTTTCATAGGTATTTGCCACCGTAAGCTTGGGCTGTTCCGTGCCGGGATATACAGGCATGTCTGCTGAAATTGTATGTGTTAAATCAATTACTTTCCTCATTATCTCATCCTTTCAAATCTACAAATAAAGTCGGGCAGTTACAAGACCGCCCGATCAATTTACATAAGTCTGTCTATGCTTTCCTCACCGAATATCTCAATGCCGTTTTCATAAAGAAGGTCTGAGGCAATGCCGTTTCCTTCAACGAGCTTTTTTGAAAAGCTTCCGTCATAAACCTTGCCGAAGCCGCATGACGGGCTGTTTTCCTTAAGCAGTGCCCTTTTACAGCCGTACAGCTTAGCAAGGCTAAGCACCTCCTCGGCGCCCTTTTTAAAGTATTCCGTAACATCATTGCCATCCTCGCCGTATACCCTGCCGTTTTTTATTTCCGAGGGTACTCTCGGCGTCGGCATACCTCCCATTATTTCGGGACAGATAGGTATCAGGTCATATTTATCCATAAGTGCCTTAACTCGGTCATCTCCCTTGCTTTTGCCGTCATATCGGCAGGAAACCCCCAGCAGACAGGCACTGACAAGCATTTTTTCCATATTGTTCTCTCCTATATGTCAAGCTTGCTGCCGTTAAGCACTGCCGAAACAAGCTTGTCGCCCTTATATTCCAGCTTAAGCGAAAAAAACGGTATATCCTGCGCCAAAAGTCCTAAAAATATCCTGTCTCCCTCCCACATTGGAAGCTTGAGCATATCCTCATACTTAATCCATTCCAGGTCGCCCTCATTGCACTCTGTAACTTCACCTTCAAAGCCTGTTACCGCAAACATGTGCATGTATTCCGTTTCCCACTCGTCGGAAATAAAGGTTACTATACCTCTGTATTTGTAGGAGGTTACCGTCAGACCCGTTTCCTCCTTTATCTCTCTCAGAGCGCAGTCCTCGGGGCTTTCCCTATCCTCGAACTTACCGCCTATGCCGAGCCACTTGTCATGGGACTGATCATTTTCCTTTTTTGTACGGTGCAGCATAAGACAGCAGCCGTCCCTGACTATATAGCAAAGTGTTGTATTTCTCATTTCTTATTAACTCCCAAATCCGCCGGACCGAAACCCATAGGCAGTATCTCACCCAGTGTATATACTTTATATTCATCTGTGTTTTTTGCTACAATAACTCTGAATTCCTCAGGTTTGCAGAACTCAATCATTACCTGTCGGCATACTCCGCAGGGATAGGCAAAGGACATCTCCTCGGGCTTTGCATCCTTATCTCCGCCCACAACGGCAATAGTATCGAAATCTCTGATGCCCTCTGATATTGCTTTAAATAACGCTGTCCTCTCCGCACAATTTGACGGTCCGTAGGCGGCATTCTCAATATTACAGCCTCTGTACACCCTGCCGTCCTTTGTAAGAAGCGCCGCACCTACCATAAAGTGTGAATACGGCGAATATGACATTTTTCTGGCTTCAATAGCTTCAAGAATAAGTTCTCTGTCCGTCATATACATTACCTCCCAAAAATACATCAGGCCCGGCCAAAAATATGACCGGGCCGCTTAATGTCTTATGCCAGTGAAAGAGCAACCTTCATCATATTTGTAAATGAATTCTGTCTTTCTTCCGCAGTTGTTTCAAGTCCTTTCATGGGGCAGTCCGAAACAGTAAGTATGCAGAGTGCGTTTTTACCTGCCTGTGCCGCATTCATATAAAGGGCGGCGGACTCCATCTCTGCACAGAGAACGCCCATGCTCTTCCATTTCATAAATCCGTCAAAGCTGCTTGTATAGAATACATCGCTTGAAAGAACATTTCCTACCATATATTTAATGCCGAGTTTTTCAGCGGCGTCTACAGCGCCTCTGAGAAGCTTATAGCTGGCTATGGGTGCGAATGTTCCGGGCAGTTCAAAATGAGCCGCATAGTTTGAGTCTGTGCATGAGCCCTGGGCAATAACGAGGTCGCCGAGGTCAAGGTCATCATGGATTGCTCCCGTTGTTCCGATACGGATTATATTCTCAACATCATAGAAGTTGAAAAGCTCATAGGAATAAATACCTATTGAAGGCATACCCATGCCGCTTCCCATAACTGATACTTCCTTGCCGTTATATTTCCCCGTAAAGCCGAACATATTTCTGATACCGTTGAACTGCTTAACGTCCGTAAGGAAGTTCTCGGCAACGAATTTCGCTCTGAGAGGGTCTCCGGGCATAAGCACCGTTTTTGCTATCTCTCCGTATTTTGCGGCGTTATGGGGTGTAGGTGTATTTGCAGCTGACATTTTTATCTCCTCCTGTTTACTCGTTTATTATATTTTTCGCTCCGCTGGTGCCTATGCGGCTGCAGCCTGCGTTTATAAACTCTTCCATTGCTTCCTTTGTCCTGATTCCTCCGGCGGCCTTTATTCTGACATTTTCGCCGATATGCTTTTTGAACAGCTCAATGTCCTCCAACTTTGCACCGTCGCTTCCAAAGCCCGTGGACGTCTTTATGAAGTCTGCTCCCGCATCGGTAACACAGCCGCAGAGCTTTATTTTCTCATCCTCGGTAAGATAGCAGGTTTCAATTATGACCTTCAGTATTCTGTTCTCAGCGGCCTTCCTGACTGCGGCTATCTCCTCGGTAACCCTGTCAAACTCGCCGTTTTTGACAAAACCCAGGTCAATTACCATATCTATTTCGTCCGCACCGTTTTTAACGGCATCCTTAGTCTCAAACACCTTAACTTCCGTAGTGCTGTAGCCCAGAGGAAAGCCTATTACGGTGCATACACGAAGACCGGGATATGCCTCCTTTACCTCCCTGACATAGGAAGGCGGTATACATACCGAAGCTGTTCCGTATTTATCGGCCTCGGCGCACAGCTCCATTATGCTGTTTCTGTCGGATACTGCCTTTAACAGAGTATGGTCTATTCGACTCAATATATCCCTTGTATCCATAAAGCACCTCCTGTTTCAGCAATAATACCCGTCAATTATCAGATATATACGGCTGAATTAATCGATAAAATTATTTTCAGTATATTCAGGTTTTTATAAGATAATGGTAACATTTTTAATCAAAAGTGTCAACAAAACAGCTAGGCAACAGGCAGATTCTAATGTTTCCGTTTCATAATATATTTTCAGACGGTTTGCTGCCAAAGAACTCCAAGACAATCTTTAATTCTGTTACGCCTTTCTGAATTAATGCTCTCTTATAAGTATTACAATTATCTTAGAACTTCCTTCTTTGATTTACTTTTTTATTAGCTTGTGATAGAATTATTCTGCAATGCGAGGTGATATTATGATTACTGACAGAGAAATAAAAAACAGCGCAAAGCTGTCCTTGCAGGGACACTGGAAGGTATGTGCCGCCGTAGCCGCCGTAACTCTTTACACGGTTCCTCTGATAGCTTTTTCGGCTGAAAATCTGACATATCTTTTCAGAGGGTGGGATACTCTCATTTACGGAATACAGTCGCTTCTGGCTTTCTTTCTGTCAGCGGCTTTTTCTCTGGGAACCGCCCGTCTGTTTATAGAAGTCATTTTCCGAAGGGACGCCGAGTTTGAAACCTTCTTTTCGGCATTTGAAAACATACTTAAGGCAACCGTTCTGAGCTTCCTTATGACACTGTTTGTCACGCTGTGGTCACTGCTTTTTGTTATTCCCGGCATAATTGCCTTCTACAGATACAGAATGGCCTTTTATATAATGGCTGAAAGCCCCGGCATATCCCCTATGGGTGCACTTAAAATAAGCAAAAAAATGACCGAGGGCAAAAAATGGCACCTGTTCGTCTTTGACCTGTCATTTATCGGCTGGTTTATTCTTTCGGCACTGACGGGAGGTCTTGCGGGACTTTATGTGATGCCCTACTACAATGCTTCTTTGACAGGTCTTTACAGAGAGCTTAAAATCGAGTATATTGATAGACGGGCCTGCGGCAGTGCAGGCAGTCAGCTTTAAAAACATCTGCTAAGGCAGTCTAAAACTATATCAACAAGAAAGGAAATTTATTATGGAAAACAAAAATCCTGTTGTAACAATCGAAATGGAAAACGGCGGCATTATCAAGGTAGAGCTCTATCCCGAGTATGCTCCCAACACAGTCAACAACTTTCTTTCCCTTGTAAACAAAGGCTTCTATGACGGAATTATATTCCACAGAGTTATCAAGGGCTTTATGATTCAGGGCGGTGACCCCCTCGGAAAGGGCACAGGCGGCCCCGGTTACTGCATCAAGGGTGAGTTTGCACACAACGGCTTTACACAGAACACACTTAAGCACACAAGAGGAGTTATCTCAATGGCAAGGTCAATGATGAAGGATTCAGCAGGCTCGCAGTTCTTTATCATGCATCAGGACGCTCCTCATCTTGACGGTGAATATGCCGCTTTCGGTGCCGTTATAGAGGGCATGGACATAGTTGACGCCATTGCGGATACAAAAACAAACTACATGGACAAGCCCCTCGAGGATCAGAGAATGAAAAAGGTTACAGCAGAAACCTTCGGCGTTGAATATCCCGAAGTTACTAAGTGCTGATTATAATTTGACACAGACACCGCAGTTTCCCAATGGAGACTGCGGTATTTTTTTGCCCGAATTTGCGAATTGTTTATGTATTTAATGCGGTCGGTTTGTATTATAGTAGGCTTACCGCAGGTACACGGTAGGAAGGAGAACACTATGGATATTCATTTCAGAAAACGCGGAAAAATAGTTATCGCAGAAATAGAGGGCGATATTGACCACCATACAGCCGACGGCATACGCCGCATGGCAGAGAGAGAGCTGTATATATCAGGCGCCGACAGCCTTGTGCTGGACATGGGCGGCGTAGGTTTTATGGATAGCTCCGGCATAGGCATGATTATAGGCAGATACAAAACAGTTACGGCACTGGGCGGCAGGCTGGCAATCGTCAATCCGTCCAAGGAGGCAGACAGAATACTGAGCATATCGGGAATATACAGACTGGTACGTTCCTACCCTACGGCAGAGGACGCAGTGCTCGGAATAAATCAGGAGGTGCAGGCACAATGAAAGAAAAAAACAGTATGACGCTGACTTTTACATCTCAGGCTGTAAACGAATCATTTGCCCGAATGGCGGTGGCGGCCTTTATAATGCCGCTGGATCCTACGGTATCTGAGATAACAGACATAAAGACAGCCGTTTCCGAAGCGGTTACAAACGCCATAATACACGGCTACGAGGGTACATCAGGAGACATAACGCTTTTATGCACCGTTGACGAACGGGATATATACATAGAGATTTCAGACCGAGGCAAAGGCATAGAGGATATTAAAAAGGCCATGACTCCACTATATACCTCCAGACCGGAACTGGAACGTTCGGGACTTGGCTTTACAGTCATGCAGGCCTTTATGGACAGCCTTAAAGTGGAATCTGTCCCCGGCAGCGGCACCACTGTAAGAATGTCTAAAAAACTCTCATCGGACGAAAGGTGATGTTTTTATTTGGACGAAACCAAAAAACTTATCGGTCTTGCCCAGCAGGGCGACAGCGCCGCTATGGAAAAGCTGGTAAACGACAACAGCGGCCTTATATGGAGCATCGTTAGGAAGTTCCGAGGCAGAGGCTATGAAGCCGAGGACCTTTATCAGATAGGCGCCATAGGTCTCATAAAATGTATAGAAAAATTCGATATGTCCTTTGATGTGCGTTTCTCCACCTATGCCGTGCCGATGATAATGGGTGAGATAAGACGTTTCATAAGAGATGACGGAATGATAAAGGTAAGTCGTCCGCTCAAGGAGACTGCCGCCAGAGCAAAATTCATGCGGGAACAGCTTATAAACAAAAACGGTACGGAGCCGACGGTCGGCGAGCTTGCAAAGGCGGTAGGCACCGATATTGAAACACTGACCGAAGCCCTAGACGCCTCAAAGGACGTGGAAAGTATATTCAAAACCGTATACAGAAGCGACGGTTCTCCCGTATACTTAATAGACAGGCTTTCCAAGGACAGTGCCGACGATATAACGGAAAAGCTGGCGCTTAAACAGCTTCTTACGGAGCTGGACCCCAAGGAAAGAAAGCTGATATATCTCAGGTATTTCAAGGACAAGACCCAAAGCGAGACCGCTAAGGAAATAGGCATATCTCAGGTACAGGTGTCAAGAATGGAAAAGAAAATAATAAGCCGCATAAGGGAGGGCTTCGGAACATAAAAAGGTGCAGGCTTTGCCCCGCACCTTTGATTTTTATAATATTTTTCTGAGTCTTTCGATAGCTTCCTCTGTGTTTTCTCTGCTGCCGAAGGATGTAAGTCTGAAATATCCCTCTCCCTCTGCGCCGAAGCCTGCTCCGGGTGTTCCGCCGACCTGAGCGTTTTCAAGGAGCCAGTCGAAGAATGTCCATGAGTCCATTCCGTTGGGGCACTTAAGCCAGATATAGGGTGAGCATATTCCGCCTGAGAACCAAATTCCCTTTTCTGTTAACAGGTCGGAAATGAGCTTTGCATTGCCCATGTAGTATTTAATGTTATCCATAGCTTCTTTAAAGCCTTCGGGTGAAAGGGCCGCCTCTGCCGCTCTCTGGATTACATAGGGAACTCCGTTGAACTTTGTAGCCTGACGTCTTGCCCAAAGCTTCTGAAGCTGTTTATCACCGACCTTGAGGTCGTTGGGGAATACAGTCCATGAGCATCTTGTGCCTGTGAAGCCTGACATTTTTGAGAAGCTGCAAATCTCAACCGCACACTCCTTAGCACCCTCTACGGCATATATCGAGTGAGGATAGTCTCCCTGAATAAATGCTTCGTATGCTGAGTCAAAGATGATAAGTGAGCCGCTTTCCTTCGCATATTTTACCCATTCCTCAAGCTGTGCCTTTGAATAAATGGCGCCTGTGGGGTTGTTGGGTGAGCAAAGATAAATTACATAGGGCTTCTTTGCAAGGCCGTCGGGCATGGGAAGGAAGCTGTTATCGATATTGCCGGGCAGAAGCTCGATATTTCTTCCGCTCATTATGTTGCTGTCCATATATACGGGATATACAGGGTCAGGAATAAGTATGTCGTTGTCGCCGAGAATATCAACGATGTTTCCGCAGTCGCTCTTTGCGCCGTCACTTACAAATACCTCGCCTGCTTCAAGCTTAACGCCGAAGGTACCGTAATACTTTGCGATGGCCTCTCTGAGGAAGTCATAGCCGTATTCGGGCGGATATCCTCTGAATGTATCCTGTGAGCCCATTTCGTCAACAGCTTTGTGCATAGCCTCGATTACAGTCTTTGTAAGGGGAAGCGTAACGTCGCCGATACTGAGCTTTATTACTTTTTTATCGGGGTGTTCGGCAGTATATTTGTTGATTCTTCTGGCAGTTTCGGAGAAAAGATAACTCTCCTTGAGGTTGTCGTAATTTTCATTAATCTTTATATTCATATTCAAACACTCCTTCGTATGCTGTCTCTGCTTTTCCTGTCATAAATACCGTTCCGTCCGAGCAGTACCTTATTACAAGGTCCCCGCCGATAAGATGTACGGTAACATCGGTATCCTGCTTGCAGATACCGTTAAGGCATGCCGCAACAACGGTTGCGCATGTACCTGTTCCGCAGGCATAGGTCTCGCCGCTGCCCCTCTCCCATACTCTCATCTGGAGGGTCTTATCGTCAATTACCCTTACAAACTCTGTATTTACTCTGTCGGGGAATATGCTGAGGTTTTCAAAATCAGGGCCTATCTTTTCAAGGTCAAGGCTGTCCACATCGTCAACAAAGCATACCGCATGGGGATTGCCCATTGATACGGCTGTCAGTCTGTATTCCTTACCTGCTACGGTAACAGGTTTATTTATCATAATTTCGGGAGCAATAACGGGTATTTTTTCAGGCTCAAGAATGGCCTTACCCATGTCTACTCTTACGGTATCGACCTTTCCGTCAACAACATTCAGCTTAAGTATCTTTATGCCGCTTAATGTATCGACAGTGACCTCTGTCTTGTTTACTATGCCCTTGTCGTATAAATACTTTCCGACACATCTTATGCCGTTGCCGCACATTTTGGCTTCACTGCCGTCGGCATTGAATATTCTCATTTTGGCGTCAGCCTTGTCGGAAGCGCAAATCATAATAAGTCCGTCGGAACCTACGGAAAAGTGTCTGGGAGATACTGCTATAGATACCTCGCCGGGCTTTTCAAGCTCCTTTTCCATGCAGTTCACATAGACATAGTCATTGCCTATTCCGTGCATTTTCGTGAAATTAAATTTCATTCTGATACCTCCGTTTTGTCATGTATTTATGTCATTTATCTAAAACCTTTTTTCTCTCAGTATGCCCTTATACACACCGTCCACACAGTATCCGACGGGAGCATAGCCCATAGGCTCATAATAGTCGGCCAGTTTTTTATTATCCACATCGGAGTCCAGTCTTATCATTGGCACGGGTATGTCCTTTGCATACTGCTCTGCAAAAGCAATGAGCTCTCTGCCGACGCCCTTTTTGCCGGGCTTTGCCGTAAGGTGGTGAACATATACGGAGTCCAGTCCGTCCTCCCAGCGCGGGTCATGCCTGTACAGTGCCATTGTGCCGACAGCCTCGCCGTTTTCCTCAGCTATAAAGAAGCTACCTTCATTTATGCCCTTTTCAAAATATTCTCTTGTGTATACTCCCAGATAATCGGTTTTATTCCACTGGCAGAGACCAACCTCGTCCATCCAGTCTATACGCATCTGTATAAGAGAGATTATACTGTCGATATCCTTTATTTCGGCTTTTCTTATATCCATAATTATTTATGATTAAGCGCAGCCTTTACAAGTCCTACAAAAAGCGCATGGGCTCTGTTGGGACGGCTCTTGAATTCGGGGTGATACTGTACGCCCACATAGAAATCGTTTTCGGGAACCTCTACAGTCTCAACTATTCTGTCATCGGGTGATGTTCCGCTTATTACAAGACCCTTGTCCTGCATAAGGTCTCTGTAATCGTTGTTGAACTCATAACGATGACGGTGTCTTTCGTGTATAAGGTCTGAACCGTAGCACTCGTACATCTTTGTTCCGTGCTTAACCTTACAGGGATAAGCACCAAGTCTCATTGTGCCGCCCTTGGCAATCTCATTGTTCTGGTCGGGCATAAAGTCTATTACCTTATGAGCCGTATCCTCGTCAAACTCGCCTGAGTTGGCATCCGCAAGTCCGCATACATATCTGGCAAACTCAATAACGGCTACCTGCATACCCAGACATATTCCAAGCATAGGTATGTTATTCACACGGCAGTAGTGGGCTGTTGAAATTTTGCCCTCGATACCTCTGTTGCCGAAGCCGCCGGGAATAACGATTCCGGAACAGCCTGAAAGTATGTCAGCAACATTTGAGTCATTAATAGTTTCCGAATCTATCCATTCTATTTCCACATAGGTCTCGTTTTCATAGCCCGCATGTCTTAATGCCTCGGCTACGGAAAGGTATGCGTCATGGAGCTGTACATACTTTCCTACAATGCCTATTCTTACTTCTTTCTTTCTTGATTTTATTCTGGATACCATAGCTTCCCACTCGGTAAGGTCGGGAGCGGGTGCGTTTATGCCGAGCTCACGGCATACGATATTTGAAAAACCGCTCTTTTCAAGCATAAGGGGTGCTTCGTAAAGAATGGGGATTGTTATATTCTCGATAACACAGTCGGGCTTTACGTTGCAGAACATTGATATTTTTCTGAATATGGACTCCTCAATGGGCTCGTCACAGCGAAGAACGATTATGTTGGGGTTGATGCCCATGCCCTGGAGCTCCTTAACGGAATGCTGCGTAGGCTTTGACTTATGCTCCTCCGAGCCTCTGAGATAAGGCACAAGTGTAACATGGATAAACAGTGAGTTCTCCCTGCCTACCTCAATGCCTACCTGACGTATGGCCTCAAGGAAGGGCTGGCTTTCGATGTCGCCTGTTGTTCCGCCTATTTCCGTAATAACCACATCGGCGTCCGTTTTCTGGGCTACGCCGTATATAAATTCCTTGATAACATTGGTTACATGGGGAATTACCTGTACTGTTTCGCCGAGGTATTCGCCTCTTCTTTCCTTATTAAGTACGTTCCAGTACACCTTTCCCGTTGTAAGATTGGAGTATTTGTTAAGGTCTTCGTCGATGAAACGCTCATAATGTCCGAGGTCAAGGTCAGTCTCGGCTCCGTCCTCCGTAACAAACACTTCACCATGCTGATAGGGACTCATTGTTCCCGGGTCTACATTAATGTAGGGATCGAGCTTCTGAGCGGCTACCTTAAGTCCCCTTGCTTTCAAAAGACGTCCCAGAGACGCTGCGGTTATTCCCTTTCCGAGGCCGGATACAACACCGCCTGTAACAAAGATAAATTTTGCCATAATAATACTCCTCCAAAAATATCCTTCATTAGCTTATATGTTTATAAATTCATGGACAAGCCTTCCGCCGTCCCAGTATGTCATAAAAAAAGGACACTCATCCTGTATGAGTAATATAACCAGTATAGGATGAATGTCCTTTGTCCTTTACTAAAATAGATTATCACTACAAATTGTTACTGTCAAGACACAGTGAGAAAAATTTTAGTTTATCGGCATCACGATGCCGAGGCTTAAAGATGAGTTCTTACACACTCCGAGTGCGTGGAATTGCTGTCCGAAGCTTCGGCTTCGAATTTACGTTTCTCCACTCTCCGAGTGGGGGTGTCGGGGGAAAGGGAAATCTCGGAGTACGCCTTAGCACACCCAACGGCGCAATGTATTAATTGAGTAGGTGCGTTATATGCAGTGAACATTGCAGGCCGTAGGGCGTCTAACATCGAAGCCCATTGTCTCCTATCCTCTGTTCGCTTGTCTTGCCTTGCTCACTGCCGTTCGCAATTCTGCGCAGCTCACAGAAAGTCGCTCTCCCTGCATCTGACACAGGCAGCGGTCGAGCTTGTTTCCCCCAACGTCCCCCAATCCCTTTTGGGCGACGCTTTAAACCCAAACAAGTCGGATATTTATTTAGCAGGTTTACGGCAATACATTCCCGACCTGTGTCCGGGTCTATGCTGTGCAC
>JAQXNZ010000115.1 GCA_029098265.1 Clostridia bacterium
CAGGAAATCGAGTTTTCTTTCTCTTCCTGCCGCTACTTAGATGTTTCAGTTCACGGCGTTTCCCTTCTGTAAGCTATGGATTTACTTACAGATGACTGAGCTTTTCTCAGCCGGGTTCCCCCATTCGGATATCTGCGGATCAATACCTATTTGCGATTCCCCGCAGCTTTTCGCAGCTTATCACGTCCTTCGTCGGCTTCCGGTGCCAAGGCATTCCCCTTGTGCTCTTTCTTGCTTGACCGTTATAACTTTCGTTATTTCGGAATGTAGTAGCGTCTACATTTCTTTTTTCTTTTTTCGATGTGTCTATCTTTTCTTGACTATTTATCTTTGTCCATGTTCAGTTTTCAAGGTGCTATGGCAACGAATTATAAGGCAGTTTTTCGTGCTCATTTCTTCGCACGAAACCACTCATCAAATATCATTCCTCGCTCACACAATTACAAGTAACCGCACGTTCGCTCGTCATAAACGATATTTGATTTCGTTAACCAGTGGAGATTGCGAGATTCGAACTCGCGACCCCCTGCTTGCAAGGCAGGTGCTCTCCCAACTGAGCTAAACCCCCATAGATTACATTAAAACATTGTTTATTTATTGTTTATTTATTTTTAACTTCTTATTCAGTCGCCTAGATATATTATCACACCTGAATTTTAATGTCAACAATATTTTTAATTTTTTGTCGTCTTTTTTAATTTTCAGCCGAATATCAAATTAATATTCGGCTGAAAATCAACAAATATTCAGACTGTAGACAAACTAATTTTTCGTACGGAAAGGTATGGAAAACGAAGAGTTTTCCAAGTTTAATCCGCAAGTCGAGCTTTGCCCGACCGAGGAGAATGGCGTGTTTCAAGGCCAGCGGCCGATGGAATAGCAATTCATGCATTAATTTAAACAAGTCGAAAACCTGTTTTCTAGTACCGCAAAGATGTGCGGACGCGAAGCGGTTTTGCTTTAGCAAAATACTGACTATACTTAGTGTCGACTTTGTCGACACTCTCAATTATTGTCTGCATTTAATCAAATTTACACACTAGGCAATTATACTCAGCACAACATACAGCAGTATATTGTTCCTGTACAGCCAGCCCGCCGCAAAGGATTTTTCAAGCATTGCCATAAAGTCCTGCGCCCAAGGCTTTGTACACAAAAAAGTAACGGCTATTCCTATTATCCAGACTATGCATATACCCTTTATGATGCCGACGGCAAATCCGCCCAGCTTACTGAACCAGCCGAGTACCGGCACATCGTTTACAATATCCAGTGCCTTAAGTATCAGCCTGCCTATGAGCAGTCCCGCAAAATACAGCAGTATCACAACGGCAATGCTTATAAATATATTCGCGATAAAGCCCGCCACATATTCCTTAAGGGTCTGGGCGTTGAATATGCTGTATACCACCGAGTTATTGTTGCTGACAAGGGCATTTTTAATAAAGTCGGGCAGATTCATACCCGATATTATTTCGTTTTGGGCGCTTGCCGCCATGTCGGGCAGCAGACTTTCGATATTGAGTCCGCCCTCTATTTTTTTCATCAGCATTGAAAATACAGGTGTGGTTCTGACATGCTTTATTACATTTCCGCTGACCTTCCATGAAAGCAGAAAGCCAAACAAAGTCGGCATAAATCTGAGCAGTGCCCCTCCGATGCCCTTTTTCGCATTGGTCACCGCAAATACGGCAATTATAAGTATTGCCGCCGCATCAAGGTATGTAAATTTCATCAGCTCCGGCGACATATTATCACCTCTTTTCATCGTCTGCAAAACGGCCTGTCCGCATTTCTGAATTTATTAAGCCGTTTCGTTATTCTGCGGCACCGTCGCCGCTGTTATCGGGATTATTCTCTGCATTATCGGCTTCTCCGCTGCTATCATCGGCGTTTTGCTCGCCCTCCGTTGCCTCTGCCGTATCGCCGCTTTCAGCGCTGCCTGCTGTGATTGTCTGCGAAACGGCCTTTGCATCGGGGTCAAAGGCTGACGGCTCAAAGTTTCTCATATCTGCCGATACGGCCCATGTTCTTGCGGCATATACGCATTTGTTTATGCTTGATGTGGGATAAATTCCCGTAACTCCGCCGTCTGCGCTCAGGCTCCAGCACAGTCTGCCCGAGGAGCTTATTCCGTAATATACGGAGCCCTTGCCGAGTACCATTCCGCCCTTGGACACCGCAAAATAATCGGGTTCTCCGCCTATGGAGTCGCCGTAGGACAGCTTAACGCCCGATGACACGAATACCGCCGTGCCGGGCTCCTGTCCATCCTTGTCTGAAAGCTCCTCACCATATACGAGCGCTATCTTTTTGCCGCATATTCCGACTCCGCATATCTCATTTGTCACCTCTGCCGAGGACTGTTCCGTTCCCGACTTGGTCAGCGATATGATA
>JAQXNZ010000116.1 GCA_029098265.1 Clostridia bacterium
AGCTCACAGAAAGTCGCTCTCCCTGCATCTGCCGCAGGCAGCGGTCGAGCTTGTTTCCCCTCGCGACCCCATTCTCTTTCGGACACGCTTCAAACCCAAACAAGTCGGAAATTTGTTTAGCCGGTTCAAAGCAATACATTCCCGACCTACGTCCGGGTTACTGTTGTGCACAGCAGTCATAAGTCTAAACATATATTTCTAGGCAATACATAGCGATATGGTTTGTAAAACCGTGCCGCGGGCGAAGTTCGCGAATGTATAACTATTAATCAGCCGACCAAAAGTCAAGTTGGTTTGGGTTTGAAGCGTCGCCCAAAAGGGATTGGGGGACGTTGGGGGAAAGGGAATTCGGGCTTCGCAACTCCGAGATTTCCCTTTCCCCCGACAATACCCCACTCGGAGAGTGGAGAAACGTAAATTCGAAGCCGAGGCTTCAAAAAACATTTTTAAGTAACTTTAGTTGCGATAAACTAAAATTTGAAGCCTAGGCTTCTGTCAGCCAAAAGGCAACACATCGGAGTGTGTAGAAACTCAATTTTAAGCCTCTGTTGAGGTAAATCTACCCGTATGCTATAATGTTTTTTATAAATAAGTTTTTAAGGAGAAAAAGTATGAATTTAAACAAAATAAGAATAGACGGAATCCCTGCAATAATATGGGGAGAACCGAGCGATAAGATGATAATAGCGACCCACGGAAGCCACTCTTCAAAAATTGACGACTGTATTTGGATTCTTGCGGAAGAAGCCGTAAAGCAGGGCTATCAAATACTCAGCTTTGATTTGCCGCAGCACGGAGAAAGGGTTTATGAAACAGATTTTATTATGCCTGATGAATGTGTTCGTGAATTGACGGTCATGTATAACTATGCTAAGGCTCACGCACAGAAGATTTCACTTTTCGGCTGCAGTATGGGCGCATATTTTCAGCTGCTTACATTTGCGGATATGGATATAGAGCGTGTATGGTTTCTTTCGCCCGTGACGGACATGAACCGTATAATTCATAATCTCATGGACTACTGCCGTATTGACGAAAATCAGTTCAGGGAAAGAGTACTGGTGGAAAATGATATAGAGCCGCTGTATTTCCCATACTACGAATATGTTCGCAGTCATCCTATTGTCAGCTGGCCCCATAAAACATACATTCTTCGCGGCGAAACCGATACTATGAGCGAATACTCCTATGTTAAGGATTTTTCCGACCGATTCAGTTGTGAGCTGACAGAGCAAAAGGGCGGCGAGCATTGGTTCCATACCGAGTCACAGCTTGAATTTTTCAGACAGTGGCTCAGGAAAAGACTATAAGACAGCAAAATAATCATAATAACAAAATGGGTCGGAATTTTCCGACCCATTGAATTTGTACATTTATTTTTTACGCTTATCATGCGCTGTCCTTATCTTCCGTTTTTCTTCTTTCCTTTATGGGCAGCTTGTTTTCGTTGCGGATTATTTCCGGAGGTGAAAGCTTATTTACCGTATCCTCTGTGATGATACATTTTTCGATATTTTCATCCGAAGGTATATCGAACATTATATCATTTATGAAGCTTTCGATAATGGCCCTGAGTCCTCTGGCTCCTGTCTCACGCTCCACAGCCTGCTTGGCAATGGCTCTGACAGCCTCATCCGTAAACTCAAGCTCCACATCATCAAGCTCAAAAAGATACTTATACTGCTTAAGCAGTGCGTTTTTAGGCTCCTTGAGTATTTCAACTAAGGCGTCCTCGTCGAGACTGTGCAAAGTAACAACCACGGGAACACGTCCTACAAACTCGGGGATAAGACCGAATTTAAGCAGATCCTGGGGCTGAAGCTTTTTCATAAGCTCGTCAAAGGAATTGTCATGCTTTGTCTGCACTTTGGCGCCGAAGCCGATGGCCTTTTCGCCTGTTCTGCGCTGTACAATCTTTTCAAGTCCGCAGAAGGCTCCGCCGCATATAAACAGTATATTTGTTGTATCTATCTGAATAAGCTCCTGATGTGGGTGCTTTCTTCCGCCCTGAGGGGGAACGGAAGCCACTGTGCCCTCAAGTATCTTAAGAAGTGCCTGCTGTACACCCTCGCCGCTGACATCCCTTGTTATGGACACGTTTTCAGACTTCTTTGTTATTTTGTCAATCTCGTCGATATAGACTATTCCTCTTTCGGCTCTTTCTATATCATAATCCGCCGCCTGGATAAGCTTGAGAAGTATGTTCTCAACGTCCTCGCCCACATATCCTGCCTCAGTAAGTGTTGTGGCATCGGCAATGGCAAAGGGTACATTGAGCACCTTTGCAAGGGTCTGGGCAAGCAGTGTTTTGCCTACACCCGTAGGGCCTACTATAAGGATATTGCTTTTCTGCAGTTCAACGTCCTTATTGTCGCCCGCATCGGCGGACATTATCCTTTTATAATGGTTATATACGGCTACGGAGAGGGCTTTCTTGGCCTCCTCCTGCCCGATAACATAGTCATCGAGTGTTTTCTTTATTTCTGCCGGTTTGGGAAGTGATGAGGTTTCGCTTTCCTCGGTGCTTGTATCATATTCCTCATATATAATGTCAGAGCAAAGCTTAACGCATTCATCGCATATATAGACATTTTTACCGGCGATGAGCTTTTTTACCTGATCCTGCGGCTTTCCGCAAAAGGAACATCTAAGCTGTTTTTTATCGTCTGTTTTTGCTGGCATTTTTTCATCTCCCTGAATTTGCTCTAAAAAGCCAAAGCGTGCCCTAAAGCACGCTTGGTATAGTTACTGTACAGGCTTCGTTATTACCGCGTCGATAAGGCCGTACTCCACAGCCTCCTGTGCAGACATATAATTGTCTCTTTCAGTATCTCTGACAACCTGTTCATAAGGTTTGCCTGTGTTTTCCGAAAGTATCTGATTAAGCTTTTTCTTTATCTTCAGAATATTCTCGGCAACTATCTGGATTTCGGTAGCCTGACCCTTTGCACCACCTGAAGGCTGGTGAATCATTATCTCCGAATTGGGAAGGGCAAATCTCTTTCCCTTCTGTCCGCCTGCAAGAAGGAAAGCACCCATGCTGGCGGCCATGCCGATGCAGATAGTGGAAACATCGGGCTTAATATACTGCATTGTGTCATAAATAGCCATGCCGGCTGTTACTGAGCCGCCGGGGCTGTTTATGTAAAGATTAATATCTTTATCGGGATCCTCAGCAGCAAGGAAAAGAAGCTGGGCAACAATTACGCTGGCCGCTGCGTCTGTTACTTCCTCACCGAGGAAAATTATTCTGTCCTTTAAAAGTCTGGAATATATATCGTAGCTTCGTTCACCCTGATTAGTCTGTTCTATTACATAAGGAACTAAACTCATGCCTCATTCCTCCTTTCAGAATTCTTATTCTGCGGCAGGTTTTACAACTGCTGTGTCGCAGATAAGGTCGATTGCCTTGTGAAGGGCAACTTCCTGTCTGAAGCCTGCGTCACCCTCGAAGTACTGAGCAATCTTTTCGGGCTCAAGGCCGTACTGGTCTGCATACTTCTTGATTTCAGCCTGAATATCTTCCTCTGTGGGAACGATGTTTTCGTCCTTAACAATCTGGTCGATAACAAGCTTAGCGTCTACGCTGTTCTTAGCCATAGGTCTAACCTGGTTCTTAAGGTCATCCATTGACTGACCAGAGAACTGGCAGTACTGTTCAAGAGTGATACCCTGCATCTGCATGTTCTGCTGATATTCCTGCATAAGGTCATCTACTCTGTTCTCATACATAACTTCGGGAACGTCCATTTCTGCATTAGCGATAACCTGCTCGATAAGTGCATCCTCTTTCTTCTGTCTTGCTTTCTTCTCTTTGTCCTTAGTAAGCTTTTCCACTTCGCTTGCTTTGTATTCATCAAATGTCTCAAATTCTGAAACGTCCTGTGCAAAATCATCGTTAAGCTCGGGAAGCTCGTTCATTGTGATGCCCTTAAGCTCTACTGCAAATACAGCAGCCTTGCCCTTAAGTTCCTCAGCATGATATTCTGCGGGGAATGTTACGTTAACATCGAACTTATCGCCGATTGAATGACCGCAAATCTGGTCTTCAAATGTATCAATAAATGTCTTTGAGCCTAATTTAAGGTCATAGCTGTCGCTCTGGCCACCTTCAAACTCTACTCCGTCAACTGTTCCGCAGTAAGAAATGTTTACTGTGTCGCCCATCTGAGCTGCTCTGTCCTCAACGGGAACAAGTCTTGCGTTGTCGTTCTGAATCTTTTCAAAATGAGCCTTGATTTCGTCCTCAGTAACCTCTGCTGAGAAGTCCTCAACCTCAAGTCCCTTATACTGACCAAGCTTAACCTCGGGTTTTACTGTAACGGAAGCCTCAACCTTAACACCGATTTCCTTGCTTACTTCCTTAATGTCGATTTCGGGTCTTGAAACAACATCAAGTGCAAGGTCCTCGATAACTACGGGATAAACCTCATTAAGTGACCAGTTAACAGCGTCTTCATAGAAGAATTCTGCGCCGTATTCAGCCTCAACTACTTTTCTGGGTACTTTACCCTTTCTGAATCCGGGGATAGCAATTTTGTTTTTATTCTTATTGTATGAATATTTCATACCTTCTTCGAATTTTTCGGGTGTAATTTCAAAAGAGAATTTAACTGTATTTCCCTCTTTGCTTATAATCTGCGAACTCATTTGTAAAATTTCCTCCTTAATTATATCGTTTGCAGTCCGTCCTTGACCGCACAATCACTTTATTATACCATAATCCAAGGGATATTCAAATTCTTTTTACAAAAAAATTGAATATTTCGGGCTATTTATAATATTTCCCTGAACTCGTCCTCAATCTCTGCCTCGGTATTATCCTCGATAAAGTTCATCACCTTATCAATAATACTGTTTGCGTGGGCAGTCTCATTTGTCACGCAGGCAAAGCCGATAACCGCTGTTTTATGATTATCCTGCTCCTCCACCTCTGCGACGGAAATATTAAACCTGTTTTTCATTCTGTCCATCAGACTTTTTATGACCATTCTCTTTTCCTTAAGGGACGAAGCCCACGGAATCCTGAGCGTTACCGTACAAGTACCTACTATCATATAAACACCTCCGGCAGAAATAAAAAGGTTCAAGCGAATGCTTGAACCAATTTAAAAGCGCGAAACGAGATTCGAACTCGCGGCCCTCGCCTTGGCAAGGCGATGCTCTACCACTGAGCCATTCGCGCATATATGCTTTCTTT
>JAQXNZ010000117.1 GCA_029098265.1 Clostridia bacterium
CTCTCTGCCTTCCTTTTCGATGATAAGCTTTCCGTCCTCAATCTTTGTCTTAAGTCCGCCGGCTGTGAAGGTACCGCAGAAGAATACCTTCTTTGCATTCTGTGTAATGTCAATGAATCCGCCGCAGCCTGCTATTCTGGGGCCGAACTTTGAAACGTTTACGTTTCCGCTTTCGTCTGCCTGTGCAAGACCGAGGAAAGCAAGGTCAATTCCGCCGCCGTCATAGAAGTCGAACATTACGTTCTGGTCAAAATAGCAGTCGGCATTCTGTGAGCCGCCGAACTGTGTGCCTCCCATGGGAACTCCGCCTACAGGGCCGGCCTCTACGGTAAGTGTCATGTAGTCGCTGATGCCTTCCTCGTTGGCAACGGCTGATACATATTCGGGTGCGCCGATACCGAGGTTAACTACCGTATTTTCCTTAAGCTCCATAGCTGCTCTTCTGCCGATTATCTTCTTTGCAGAAAGCTCGATGGGTGTAAATGCACCTGCGGGAGCTGTAGCCTCTCCTGTGAGAGTCGGGTCATATTCCTTATTGAAGCACTGCTGGTGTTTATCGGGAGTTGATACTACAACTGCGTCTACAAGTATACCGGGTATTTTTACAAGCTTGGGATCAATGCTTCCGGCTTTAACAATTCTCTCAACCTGAACGATTACCTTGCCGCCGTTGTTTCTGGCTGCCATAGCCATAGCTGTGGCATCGCAGGGGCAAACCTCCTTGTGCATTGAGATATTGCCGTTTTCGTCTGCGAAGGTTGCTCTGATAAGGGCAACATCTATGGGCTGAGGTTTGTATATGAGACGCTCCTCACCGAAAATATCTATGAGTTCAACAAGGTCCTCTGTTGTTACAGAGTTGAGCTTTCCGCCCTCAAGTCTGGGGTCTGCAAAGGTGTGAAGTCCTACATGTGTGATTGTACCTGCTCTGTGAGCGGCAACGTCTCTGTACATGTGGCAAAGAACGCCCTGGGGAATGTTATAGGCTTCAATTTTGTTGTCCATAGCAAGCTGTCCAAGGTTGGGAGCCATGTTCCAGTGACCTGCGATAACTCTCTTTACAAGTCCCTCGTGGGCAAAATGGTCTGAACCTCTGCCGTCACGGTTTCCCTGTCCTGCTGCGTACATATATGTAAGATTTCTGGGTTCTCCTGTTTCAAGGAAGCGTTCCTCGATGGCGCATGAAATAGCTTCGGGGCTTCCTGTTCCTACGAAACCGCCTGTTGCAACAGTGTCTCCGTCCTTAATGAGCATTGCGGCTTCTGCCGGTGTTAAAACCGTTACTTTCTTCATCTGCTTATCCTCCGGTTTACTTCAAATATTTATCAGTCTCTCTTGATGGGTGCTACTGTCTGAGCAAGCTCAATGAGAATGCCGTGTGAATATTTGGGACGGAGGAAGTTAACGATGATATCCTCTGTACCTTCAACGGGCTCCTTCTCAAGCATCTCAAAGCCTCTTGAGATAAGCTCCTCTGAAGCTGCCTTAATGTCGTTTACTTCGATGCAGATGTGAGCGATACCGCCTTTGCCCTTGTTGTACTCGGCAAGAACTCCGCCTCTGGGGATAATAAACTCAATAGGGCTTTCGTTTTCGTTGTACTTTGTGAAAAGAAGGTCTGCTGTGTAAGCCTTAACGTATCCTGTGTAGTCTACCTCTACTCCGAGTACGTCCATAACCTCTTTTGCTGCTTCGATTGAAGGAAGAACAATTCCTACGTGATGCATTCTTAAACGATACTTTTCCATTCCCATAATTAATATCTCCTTTTCTTTAATCCCTTTTTCCCATTTTTCTTTTTTGTTTTGCTGATTTTTTGCTGTTGACTGTATTATACATTCAAATTTATTGATATGGAATGAAATCAAAAGGACTATGTTTTATTCAACTTTCTTACAATAATTCAATTGACTTATCAATCAAATAATCTTGACATTTGTATTTACAAATTTGAACCCTTCAAATATAATGAATTTAATAACTTCAATGGAACTTCAAAGGTGTGATTATATGAGCAATTACGGGGAACTTTTAAAAAGCCTCATCAAATTTACGGACATGAAAATGTCCTCGGTGGCAGATATTGCCGGTTATGACATTTCATATATAAGCAAATGGTGCAACAAGTCAAAGCTGCCTGCGTCAAGGGTGGCGGGCTCCGTAAACCGTTCTCTGGCAAGGGCCTTTGCCGACGAAATACTGGAGCAGAATGAACTTGACAGCTTTTGCCATGAATTTTCCGTCACTGTCAGAGCGGAACAGCTGGAAACGTATATCTATACAATACTTAAATCCGCATTCAAAAATTCAATGGAATACAATAACAGTCAGATTAAAAAGGCGTCTGTGCCCAATTCTCGTGTGCTTATAAGCCGCTATGAGATAGACGACTACATGACAAGGGAGCTTCCTGCCCTGCTGCGTTCCTCCCAGGAGCCGGTGGATGTGCTCTGCACCCTTGATATATGTCAGATTCTCCAGGAGACGCCCATGGACTATTCGCAGGAGGTTCTGCTGTCCTCGCCCATAAGAGTAAAGATAGGAATTAATACGGAAAATATTTCCAAATCCGATTATCTTGCACTGTACAGCCTTATCAACAAGTATCATTATATTTCATTTGATTTTTATGACAATGTCAATTTCCGAGGTCAGAACCTTATCGTTATCAAAAATCAGGCCGCCATACTCTGTTCCGTTGACCAGACGGGCAAAATAACACTGGCGGTTGTCATAACAGACCCCGAGAAGGTTGACAAGCTTTATGAAAGAACAGCCGCAATGTTCAAGATAAATCACCTGCTCATAATGGCCACATCCTCAAAGGAAATGATGCAGACGGGCTACAGGTCAAACTTCTACGCCTACGGAGACTTTCAGATGTTCCTTGCCAGAGGCTGTGAATTTTTCCTGCCGCCGGATATTATAGATTCCATTATAAAGTCCTCATACGAACAGGGCTTTGACGAGTATATGGAAAAATTTTTCAGGAAGCTCATCGTTACCTGGGATGACATTTTCCGCAAGGAAAAGTCCGATTTCTATATACTTAAGTCCACCCTTCTCAAATACATTGAGGACGGCGAGCTGTATTTCACCGATGTAATGCACAGGATGACCGTGGACGAACGCAAGGCCCACATTGCCCACGTTCTGAAGGAATATTCACAGAATGAAAATCTGAATTTCTACATTATAGATGAGGAAAAAATACATTTTCCGACAAAGCTTATAAATTTCTCGCTGTTCAATAATCATAAGAAGCTTTTCCTTAAAAATATAAACAGGTTCCACTGTGAATACGGCCCCCAGTTTTACAGCATACTTAATGAAAAAATAATCGCCGATATTACAAAGTACATGGACGAGCTCAAGGATTATGACTCCGTGACCCACTACAATGCGACTTCTCTGCCGGAATTTATGGACAGGTACGGCGGAATGGTATACAAAATGCTTTCCCTCAGCGAGCTCAATGATTTCTGCCTGTAAAAGGCCCTTTTGAGAAATTACGGAGGTCTGTTTTATTGACACCTCCGCCCGTGGGGAATATACTTACAGGAAGGAATATTTATGAATTGAAAGGATTGAAACCGATGGATTTTAAACACGAGGCCGCTTTACTCATTGCCTCAGCGGCAGAGCTTGATATAAACGATATTGAAGGCTTTATCGAAATACCCGCAAAGCCCGAAATGGGCGATTATGCTTTCCCCTGCTTCAGACTGGCAAAGACAATGAGAAAAGCCCCCAATATGATAGCCGCGGATATATGCTCCAAAATTACCGAAAAGGGCTGTTTTTCAAAAATCGAGCCGGTGGCGGCATATATAAATTTCTTTACCGATAAAAGCATTCACGCCAAAAGCGTATTGGAGAAAATAATTGCCGAGGGCGCCGACTACGGCAAAACCAACGTCGGTGACGGCAAAACTATCGTAATCGACTATTCATCACCCAACATTGCAAAGCCCTTTCATGTTGGACACCTTCGTTCAACGGTTATCGGTGCCGCCCTTTACAGAATATTTGAAAAAATGGGCTATAAATGCGTCGGCATAAACCACCTGGGCGACTGGGGAACCCAGTTCGGCAAGCTTATCGAAGCCTATAAGCTTTGGGGCAGCAAGGAGGAAGTCGAGGAAAAAGGCATCAGCGAGCTTACAAGAATATATGTAAAATTCCACGAGGAAGCAGAAAAAGACCCTTCCCTCGACGACAGAGCCCGTGCATGGTTCGTAAAAATGCAGGACGGCGACGAGGAAGCCATTACACTCTGGAAATGGTTCTATGACATAAGCATCAAGGAATTTGAAAGAGTTTATGACAAGCTCGGCGTTAAGTTCGATTACTATACAGGCGAAAGCTTCTATAATGACAAGATGGCACCCGTAGTACAGGAGCTTAAGGACAAGGGACTGCTTACGGAAAGCAACGGCGCAATGATTGTTGACTTAGAGGACGCTAAAATGCCTCCCTGCCTTATTATAAGGACAGACGGCGGCACACTTTACGCCACAAGGGACAT
>JAQXNZ010000118.1 GCA_029098265.1 Clostridia bacterium
CTTTTCCGCCAGTGTTCACTTTGAGGAATAAGCCCTGACGTAAGATGACAGGGCGGCGGTTGACGTACTTGCTTTAAAATATGCCGACCATAAGTGGACATTAAGTACGGTACAGCCTATGGATATGAGGTGCTCGGCAAAATTCCCCGGCGGCATAATAGACATAAGCATGAAGGTGGAAAACGGAATAATAAAGGACTGCTGTATATTCGGCGACTTTATGGCAGTAACGGACATAGATGCTTTGGAAAACGCCCTCTGCGGCACGGCATTTACTCCCGAGGGAATTAAAAAAGCCGTTTCAGCCCTGCCCTTAAGAGACATACTGGGCGATATAACGGCTGACGAGCTTATAGAGTGTATATGGGACAGCGGAGCCGACTAAGTCGAAAACAGGTTTTCGACTTATCTGTCGGTGATGAAGCAAAAAGTTCCTTATAAACTTTTTGCTTCAGACCACGGCTGTATTCGAGGCATTGACCATGCCGGAAATGAATTCCGTCATGGCAGACTGTAGACAAACTAATTTTTTGTGCGGAAAGGTTTGGAAAACGAAGAGTTTTCCAAGTTTAATCCGCAGGCGGAGACCGCGCTCTTCGCCGAGGAGAATGGCGTGTTTCAAGGCTTTTCATGCTTTTTGAAAAGCCGATGGAATAGCCATTCATGCATTAATTTAAACAAGTCGAAAACCTGTTTTCGACTTAGTGTCGACTTTGTCGATACTCTAAGGGTGCCGACTCTGTCGGCACCCTTTGTCAAAACAGACTTATTGCAGTTATTTACTTGATTTATCGAGCTTTACAAATGCTTCAAGGGCAGTAACTATCTCGTTTCTTTCACCAACCATAGTTATGTCCTCACCGTCGGCATAGCTTCCTATGCTGTCGGCTGTATCACCGCCGCATTCAACTACATTGTTGAGTATTGAAGCTGTCTTTATGCCTCTGAGAGCGCCTACCGTAAACAGGGCGGCAGTTTCCATGTCGCTGCCGAGGATTCCACGTTTTGCCCAGAAGGCGTTTATATCGTCTTCCTCATCTATATAGAAGCTGTCATGGCTTCTGGCAAGACCGATGTGGTAGGGAAATTTATTTTCGGACGCCGCCTCAATACAGTGGTTGAGAAGGAAAATATCTGGTATAGCGGGATACTTAAGATTTATATAAGTCTGTGATGCTCCGTCATCACGAACCGCTCCGCTAACTATGACAAGGTCGCCGAGCTTAACAAAGGGCTGGTCGGCTCCGCAGCTGCCGATTCTTATCATTGCCTCTACACCGATGTTTTTAAGCTCCTCAACGGCTATGGCAGTGGAAGCGCCGCCCATACCCGTTGATATGGCAAGTATCTTGACACCCTTGTAATAGCCGGTAAGGCATCTGTATTCACGGTTGAAGCCAAGTTCTTTAACGTCATCAAGATAGGGTGCTATTCTGTCAAGTCTGGCAGGATCGCCGGGCATAATGGCGTATTTTACGTTTAAATCACTGCTAAGTCTTATATGTGCCTGAAGTTCACTCATATTATTTCCTCCTTTATTATCTGTTGATTTAAGAATACATCAATTTTTTGACTCAGGCAACAGATAATTGACAAACAGAGGTTAAAGGCAGATAATAGTATAAGTGAATTTCAGAATAGGAGCTTTGAAAATGGGAATTTTATATTTGTATTTGTCAGGACTATTTAACAGTATCATGGTGTCATTTAACGGACAGCTGGGAATATACCACACTATGTTTGCAGTGTCGTTTTTTGTACATGCCATAGCCGCTGTTATACTGATTATATACATACCGCTTGTTCAGAAAAAGAAGATTAAAATTACAGGAGTACCTGCCTATGTTTATACAGTAGGCTTTCTGGGAGTTACTATAGTGTCTCTTGCCAGCTGGTGTACTAAGGCGTTGGGAGCAACGGCAGTCATGTCCCTTGAGGTTGTTGCAATGATGATATGCTCGGCAGTATTCGACCATTACGGCTTTTTCGGCGTTAAGAAAATACCGTTCAAAAAGGAGCAGATACCTGCGTATATACTTGTTGTGGTAGGAATAATGCTTGTTATCAACGGCTGAGGAGGATACTGTAATGATTGGATATGTATTGGTGGCACTGTTTGTAGGGGTGCTCAGTGTTTTTAATAAAATGGTAAACGTAAAGGCGTCGGAATATCTTGGAAACGTGAACGGAACGGTTATAAATTATTTCGAGGCTTCAATAATATCGCTGGTTCTTATGCTTATACTCGGTCACGGGAACGAGCTAACAATAGGATATGTCAAAAATGTGCCTTTTTATTTATATTTGGGAAGCATAGCAGGTCTTGTGGCACTGATTTTTCTTGTTATCGGAACAAAAAAGACAACTGTTATGACGTCAACTATCGTCGTACTTATCGGACAGCTTACGGCATCTATAATTCTTGACTATATATTCTTTCAGAAAGATTTCAGCATCGTAAGAGTATTGGGAATATTCTTTGTTATTGCAGGCATGTCATTCAGAGAAAAAATTATTAAAAAGTCAGCGTCGGAAGAAAAAATCGATAATTGAAAGGGGAGGCATTTATGAAAATTCTGAATTTAGGTTCACTGAATATTGATTATGTATACAGGGTGGATAAATTTCTTCTTCCCGGAGAAACAAAATCATCAATTTCAATGAATACCCATTGCGGCGGAAAGGGCTTAAATCAGTCTATAGCTGCCGCTAAAGCAGGAAATGAGGTTTACCATGCGGCTTATTTAGGCAAAAACGGAGAAATGCTTAAACAGGCAATGGCAGATAACGGCGTAAATGTCGATATGATAAAGGACCACGAGGAAACAAGCGGACATGCAATAATCCAGGTAGATGACAATGGTCAGAACTGCATACTTCTTTACGGCGGAACTAATCAGTGTCTTACAAAGGAGTTTATTGATGATGTTTTAGATAAATTCGGCAATGAAGGCCTTGTACTGCTCCAGAATGAAACAAATCTTGTCGGATATATAATTGATAAGGCTTCGGAAAAAGGACTTCAGGTGGCCTTAAATGCGGCTCCTATGAACGATAAGGTTCTGGAATATCCGCTTGAAAAGCTTTCATGGCTTATTGTAAATGAGGTAGAGGGCAGACAGATAGCAGGCTGTGACGATGATAATTATATTATTGACGTGCTTAACCAGAGATATCCCAAGTGCAATATTCTCCTTACGCTCGGCTCAAGGGGTGCATGCTGTTATGCCGACGGTGAGCTCCATACAATAGGATGCCATAAGGTTGATGTTGTTGATACAACTGCGGCAGGAGATACATTTACGGGCTATTTCCTTTACGGAATGCTCAACGGCTGCGGAATAGACGAATCACTTCAGCTCGCCACAACTGCCAGTGCTATTTGTGTAGGAAAGAACGGTGCGGCGGACTCTGTTCCGCTTAAATCTGAGGTTGATGCGGCTTTGGCGGAAGGAAAATTTGATAAATTAAGCGTCACCGTTGAAAAGAAATAAAAGGGGTGATATTATGGCTAAGTTATTGTTTGTTGACTGCTGTATCAGGAGAGGGGCATCAAGAACTCGCAGAATTGCCGACAGCTTTTTAAAGGCCGTTGACAGCAGTATGTATGAGGTTGAAGAATTATGTCTTATGGACGAGCCGCTTGAATACTTCAAAGAAGGCTTCTTTGAGCAGAGAGAAAGGCTTCTGGCTGACAGAAAATTCGACCACCCCAGGTTCAGATATGCTTGGCAGTTCAAAAATGCTGATAAGATAGTAATTGCGGCACCTTTTTGGGATTTGAGCTTTCCGGCTCTCCTAAAAGTATATATTGAAAACCTCTGTGTTGAGGGAATAACCTTCGGCTGTGATGAAAGGGGCTGTTTCGGCACCTGTAAGGCCGATAAGCTGGTATATATCACGTCACGAGGCGGAATTTATGATAATTCACCTATGGAAATGGGGGCAAGGTATATAGAAGCCATGTGCGGATTTTTCGGAATTGACAGCTTTGAGTGCATAAGTGCTGACGGTGTTGACCTTTTGCCGTCGGAAACGGAAAAAATTGTAGAGGAAGCAATGTTGAAGGCCAAAAAATGTGCCGAAAACTTATAAATAAAAGAAAGGATGATTAAAATGGGAGATACAATGAAAGCTGTTGTATATAAAAAGCGCGGCGAGGTTGTTCTTGAGGACAGACCGATGCCTGTTATAAAAGATGAGAGAGACGCCATTGTAAGAGTAACTCTTTCTACTATTTGTTCAAGCGACTTACATATCAAACACGGAGCTGTACCCAGAGCAAAGGAAAACACAATACTCGGACACGAATTTGTCGGAGAGGTTGTTGAAGTCGGCAGTGCAGTAAAGAAATTCAAACAGGGTGACAGAGTATCTGTAAGCGTTGAGACATTCTGCGGCACATGCTTCTTCTGCAGAAACGGTTTCGTAAACAACTGCGTAGAGGGCGGCTGGGAGCTCGGCTGCCGTATAGACGGATGCCAGGCTGAATATGTTCGTGTTCCCATTGCTGATATGGGCATGACTCTTATTCCCGATGATGTAAAGGACGAGGACGCTCTTTTCAACGGCGATATACTTGCTACAGGCTACTGGGCAGCATCTATAGGAGAGCTTAAGCCTGCCGATACCGTTGTTGTAATTGGTGCAGGCCCCACAGGTCTTTGCACACTTATGAGTGTTAAGCTTTACAGCCCTTCAAAGGTTATTCTCGTTGACGTTAATGATTTCAGACTTAACCTTGCTAAAGAGCAGGGCCTTGCTGATGTAATCATAAATTCTTCCAAGGAAGATGCTCTCGAGGCTATAATGAGAGAAACAAACGGCATGGGAGCCGACAGAGTATTTGAGGTTGCGGGACTTAAATCCACATTCCAGCTTGCATGGCAGGCAGCAAGACCAAGCGCAATCGTTGTTATTGTTGCTCTCTATGAAGAAGCGCAGGAGATACCCCTTCACCTTATGTATGGCAAAAACCTTACATTCAAAACAGGCGGAGTAGACGGAAACCAAAACTATGCCGAGGCAATAATGAAACTTATACAGACAAAACAGATTGACACAAGCTGCCTCATTACCCATAAAGCGCCTTTAAACGACGTAATGCACGGCTATGAGGTATTTGAAAACAAGCTTGATAACTGCGTAAAATGGGTTATCACTCCATATGAGAGATAATTGCATACAACATTAGCAAAATATAGAATTTAATAAACAGTATAAAATATACCTTCCGGGGCAAAATTAGACTATCAGCTTCGGGAGGTATTTTAATATGAAAATAAGAATATTTCTATCCGCTGTCTGATATAAGGAACAGTTCTAAATTGCAATCTATGGCAAAATATATTTTGACTGGAGTGAACTGTTTTGGGCTACAGCGGAAAGGTTGAAATAACAGGTGTAAATACTACAAAGCTTGAGGTGCTTACCCGTGAAGAAGCAGCCGAGCTGTTCAAGAAGGCAAAAAACGGAGATATGGAGGCAAGACAAAAGCTTATAAACGGAAATTTGCGTCTTGTGCTGAGCATAATAAAACGATTTGACTACAAAAATGAGTCCGTTGATGACCTGTTTCAGGTGGGCTGTATCGGCCTTATAAAGGGCATTGATAACTTCGATACAAGCCTTAACGTACTGCCGTCAACTTATCTTGTTCCTATGATAATAGGGGAAATACGCCGATATTTGCGGGACAATAACTTCATTAGGGTCAGCAGGTCTCTCAGAGATACCGCATATAAAGCCTTGCAGGTAAAGGAAAGACTTACATCAAAAAATTCAAGGGAACCGTCCGTTGAGGAAATAGCAAAGGAACTGGATATGACACCGGAGGAGGTAACCGAATCGCTGGAGGCAATTCAGGACCCGGTATCGCTTTTTGAGCCGGTATATCATAATGACGGTGACGCACTGTACGTTATGGATCAGATGAGCGATGACAAAGAGATGGACAGTATATGGCTTGACAACATATCTCTGAACGAAGCCATGAACAAGCTTTCGGACAGAGAAAAAAAGATACTTACGCTGAGATTTTTTGAAGGAAAGACACAAATGGAGGTGTCAGACGAAATAGGCATATCGCAGGCACAGGTCAGTAGACTTGAAAAGAGCGCCCTTAAGCACATGAAAAAATATGTATGATATAAATTGAGCCCATGACGTTGAAGTCATGGGCTCATATTTTAGTTCTGCATAAATATTTTTTCTCCCTGAATGATAGGGTATCTGTAAATCTTGTCACTGTCGAGATCAACATTATGCATATTAACTGCTGAAATCTGGTGGTTTTCGTAGGTGTTGTAATAGTAGATTCCTTTATCTGTATTACAGCAGGAGGTGTAGAGAGTTAT
>JAQXNZ010000119.1 GCA_029098265.1 Clostridia bacterium
CATCGGGTCAGCCCGTAAGGGGCAGAGTGATATATGAAGAACAGACAAACACTGAGGAACAGCAGAATGCAGACATGTCGGGACGGTCATTTGTATCATCAAACGTCAGATTTTATAATTTTACCGGTGTGCCGATTAACGTATCAGTAAACGGAAATAATTATCCGCAGGAAATAAAGCCCTTAAGCGGAAGCGGCTATGTTTCTCTTGAACCCGGGATATATACGATAAGCTTCTATGACAAAAACGGAACCGAGCTTTATGAGTACCGTTTCAGAGCCCTTCCCAGCATGACCACTACCCTTGTGCTGTCGGGAGAAAGAGGAGTATACGGCGTTTCGGATATAAGCGGCTCTGCCCCCGGCTGTTTCTACAATACGGCTTATGTAAGATTTGTACAACTTTCCCCCATCGCCCCTGCCATGGACATATATATTGACGGCATACCGGTAATCGCAGGACTGAAATTTTCAGAGGTTTCCGCCTTTGTGGGCGTTCCCTCAGGGGTACACAGGATAACCGTAGCGGCATCGGGAACAGGCATACTTTACATTGATGAAAGCTACAATTTTCCCGCTTTTTCCGCCAGTAGTGCCGTCATATACTCAAAGGGTGAAAACAGCTATGCCTTAAGCCTCATAACCGATAAGGACACCTGTATAAGAAACAGCTGATGTATATATGATAAAACTCAGATTTATACAAACAGCCCTTTTATTGTCATACAACGCACACATTTTTAATTTCTAAAAAAGTCCCTTTAAATTCGGCTTTTTCAAAAACAGCCGAATTTTTTTGTTATGCCAAAATATCATTATTTTGCACAGAAAATAAATGATTATATCGAAAAATTTTGTCGTTTTTATTTTATACCTTTAATTTTTAAATTTTTTTGGGTGTTATTCTAAATCATGGGTTCCATTTTGCCGTCTTTGGCGTTCCCCGTTAAAAAAATAGGCAAAAGCACGCAGGTTTGACACTCGTTGTAAGACAACTCATTTTTTTATTTTATATTGCTATAGGCAAATAACTTTGATATAATTTAAACGTACAAATTTGCAATGTTAAACCAACTTACAAAGGTAGATAAAATTAAGGAGGATATGCAAATGTCTAAAGTAATGAAAACTATGGACGGTAACGAAGCTGCTGCATACGCTTCATATGCGTTTACAGAAGTTGCGGGTATTTTCCCCATTACACCGTCATCACCCATGGCAGAGCACACAGATGAATGGGCTGCCAACGGTAAGAAGAACCTTTTCGGTCAGACTGTAAAAGTTATCGAAATGCAGTCAGAGGCCGGTGCCGCAGGTACAGTACACGGCTCACTTGCAGCAGGCGCTCTTACAACAACATACACAGCCAGCCAGGGTCTTCTTCTCATGATCCCCAACATGTATAAGATTGCCGGTGAACTTCTTCCCGGTGTATTCCATGTAAGTGCAAGAGCTCTTGCAAGCCACGCACTTTCAATCTTCGGTGACCATTCAGACGTTATGGCTTGCCGTCAGACAGGCTTTGCTATGCTTTGCTCAAACTCCGTACAGGAAGTTATGGACTTAGCATGTGTAGCTCACCTTTCAGCTATCAAGGGCAGAGTTCCTTTCCTTCACTTCTTCGATGGTTTCCGTACATCACACGAAATCCAGAAGGTAGAATGCATCGACTATGATGAGCTTGCAAAGATCATCGATATGGATGCAGTTAACGACTTCAGAAGAAGAGCACTCAACCCCGAGCACCCCGTATTAAGAGGTACAGCTCAGAACCCCGATATCTTCTTCCAGGCAAGAGAAGCCTGCAACCCTTACTATGAAAACATCGTAGGTGTTTGCGAAGACTACATGAAAGAAATCAGCCGCATCACAGGCAGAGATTATAAATTATTCAACTACTACGGAGCTCCCGATGCTGACAGAGTTATCATCGCTATGGGTTCAGCATGTGAAACTATCGAGGAGACAATTGATTACCTTACAGCTAAGGGCGAAAAAGTCGGCTTAATCAAGGTTCATCTCTACAGACCTTTCTCTGTTGAGCACTTCCTCGGAGCTATCCCTTCAACATGTAAGAAGATCGCCGTTCTTGACAGAACAAAAGAGCCCGGCGCTCAGGGCGAGCCTTTATACCAGGATGTATGTACAGCACTCTTTGACAAGGCTGACAGACCTGTTATCGTTGCAGGCCGTTACGGCTTAGGTTCAAAGGATACAACACCTGCACAGATCATCGCTGTATATGAGAACCTTAAGGCAGACGCTCCCAAGAACCACTTCACAATCGGTATCGTTGATGACGTTACATTCCACTCACTTGAGGTTGGCGCACCCGTTGACGTTACAGCAGGCGATGGCACAATCCAGTGCAAGTTCTGGGGTCTCGGCGCAGACGGTACAGTTGGTGCCAACAAGAACTCCATCAAGATTATCGGTGACCACACAGACAAATATGCTCAGGCATACTTTGACTATGACTCAAAGAAATCAGGCGGTATCACACAGTCACATCTTCGTTTCGGTGACAAACCCATCCGCTCAACATACCTTGTAAACAAGGCTGACTTCGTTGCATGCCACAAGCAGTCATATGTACATATCTATGACAACATCCTTACAGACCTTAAGGACGGCGGCACATTCCTCCTTAACACAGAATGGTCAGAGGAAGAGCTTGACAAGAACCTTCCCGCAGCAATGAAGAGATACCTTGCAGAGCACAACATCAAATTCTATATTATCGATGGTACAGGTATAGCTGCCAAGATCGGTCTCGGCAACAGAATCAACTCTGTTCTTCAGGCTGCATTCTTCAAGCTTGCTAACATTATTCCTATCGATGATGCTGTAGGATATATGAAAGCAGCTATCAAAAAGACATACGGCAAGAAGGGCGACGATATCCTTAACATGAACTATGCCGCTGTAGACCAGGGTGTTGCAGGCGTTGTAGAGGTTAAGGTTCCCGCTGAATGGGCAAACGCTGTTGATGAAGCAGCTCCCGCAGCAAAGGACGAGCCCGCTTATGTTAAATCAATCGTTGCAGCAGTTAACGGACGTAAGGGCGACAGCCTTCCCGTAAGCGCATTCAAGGGTATCGAGGACGGTACAACACCTCTCGGAACAGCAGCTTACGAAAAGAGAGGCGCAGCTGTTAACGTTCCCGAATGGGATCCTGCAAAATGTATCCAGTGTAACCAGTGCTCATATGTATGTCCTCATGCTACAATCCGTCCCTTCCTTCTTACAGCTGAGGAAGCTGAAAAGGCTCCCGCAGGCTTCAAGATGGCTGACGCTAAGGGCGGCGCAGCATTTGCCGGACTTAAGTTCAACATGCAGGTTTCAGCTCTTGACTGTCTCGGATGCGGCAGCTGCGTAACAGTATGCCCCGCTAAGGAAAAGGCAATCACAATGAAACCCCTTGCTACTCAGGAACATGAAGCAGCTAACTGGGAATACGCACTTTCACTTTCACCCAAGGCCAACCCCATGGACAAGGTTTCCGTTAAGGGCAGCCAGTTCGAACAGCCTCTCCTTGAGTTCTCAGGAGCATGCGCAGGCTGCGGTGAAACACCTTATGCTAAGCTTATAACACAGCTTTTCGGTGACAGAATGTACATTGCTAACGCAACAGGATGTTCATCAATCTGGGGCGGTTCTGCACCTACAGCACCTTATACAACAAACAAAGACGGACGCGGTCCCGCATGGAGCAACTCACTCTTCGAGGATAACGCAGAGTTCGGTCTTGGTATGGCAATGGCAGTTAAACAGATGAGAGCAGGCATCAAAGAGAAACTTGAAACACTTAAGCCTCTTGCATGCGATGAGCTTGCAGCTGCAATTGACAAATGGATTGAAACAATGAACGACGGTGATGCATCAAGAGTTGCTTCTGACGAGCTTGTTGCTAAGCTTGAAGGCTTCAAGACAGAAAACACAGAAGCAAAGACAATCATCAGCTATGTTCTTGAAAACAAAGACCAGCTTGCTAAGAAGAGCCAGTGGATCTTCGGCGGTGACGGTTGGGCATACGATATCGGCTACGGCGGAGTTGACCATGTTCTTGCTTCAGGCGAAGACATCAACGTATTCGTATTCGATACAGAAGTATACTCCAACACAGGCGGACAGGCTTCAAAGGCTACACCCGCAGGTGCCGTTGCACAGTTCGCTGCAAGCGGTAAGAGAGTAAAGAAAAAAGACCTCGGCATGATGGCTATGAGCTATGGCTATGTATATGTTGCACAGGTTGCTATGGGCGCTAACCAGGCACAGCTTGTTAAGGCACTCAAAGAGGCTGAAGCATATCATGGTCCTTCACTCATCATCGCATACGCTCCTTGTATCAACCACGGTATCAAGGGCGGTATGAGCGGTGCTCAGACAGAAATTAAGAAGGCTGTTGAGTGCGGATACTGGCATATGTACAGATTCAATCCTACACTCAAAGAAGAAGGAAAGAATCCTTTCATTCTTGATTCAACAAAGGCACCTACAGGTGACTTCCAGGCATTCCTTAAGAACGAAGTACGTTATAGCTCACTTGTAAGAACATTCCCTGAAGTAGCTCAGGAACTCTTCGACAAGACAGAGAAGTATGCTAAGGAAAGACTTGAAGGCTATATCAAGCTTGCAGGTGAATAATCCGATTTGAACAAATAACAGACGGCATGGCCTAAGGGTCATGCCGTTTTTTAGTGTCGACAAAGTCGACACTGAGTATAGTCAGTATTTTGCTAAAGCAAAACTGCTTTGTGGCCGCACATCTTTGCGGTACTAGAAAACATATTTATAGCCTCGGCTACCTTGTGTAAAGGGAGCTGTCAAAATCTCAGATTTTGACTATGGGATTGCTGAAAGTCCCAATCTGTCTGTGCCGGCGGTCGATTTGCCGTCCTCTGTTCGCTCGTCTTGTCTTACTCGCCTCCGCTCGTAATCCTGCGCAGCTCACAGATAAAAAATTTTTCTTCATCTGCCACCGGCAGCGAAAAATTTTTTATCCCCCCAGCGTAATTTCCTGACGGTCATACCATGTGATAGCTTCGTCGATATCTTCGGGCGTAAAGTCCGGCCAATAGTCATCTATAAAGTAAAAATCCGAGTATACCGTCTGTATAGGCAGAAATCCCGAAAGTCGTTTTCTTCCGCCCCATCTGATAAGCAGGTCAACCCTTGATACATCGGCTGAACGCAGTTTTTTGTTAATGGCATCTTTATTTCCTATATCCCACTCCCAGCTGTAATTTACCAAAAAGTTTACTCTTGTTCCGCCCTTCCCGAAAGTCCTTCTTTCTGTATAGGGCAGCAGCTCCTTAGGAAACATTTCAGACTCTGTATTTCCCAGTACCAGTAATTCTGCATCCTCGCCGGACAGCAGTTTGACTGCGTCAACACAGGCCTTTGTAAATGCCAGTCTCTGGTCTCTCTGTCTTTTGGTATTGTCCACCGTAAAGCCGTAGTAGGTTATCTCCTTAACTCCCATGCTTTTGCACTTTCTGAAAAGAGCAAGCCCTGGATTCAGTCCGCTTTCATAGCCGTCCTTTTTCTCCATACCGTGGTTCACTGCCCAGCGGCGGTTGCCGTCCGGTATAACTCCTATATGCTTAGGTATTCTCATATTATCCTCTCCTCAGAGGATATATTTCCCAGTATATTAAAATTTATTCCTCATACTGTTCATATATTGTTTTGAAAAGTCTGCACTGCTTATAGCATTCTGTGCAGTATTTTTTCATGTGTGCATCCTTGTCCCTCTTGTGCGGAAAGCTCAGATACAGCCTGTTTACTTTTGATATGCCCTCGCATTTGATGTTATAGGGTCTGTCTGTATCTGTCATATAAAACGGACAAAGCACGTCCGCCTGTGTAAATGTTCCTCCTGCCATATCTGTCCCTCCTTACAAAATACAATAGTTAGTTGGCGTTTTTTCAACATTCTGTGCAAAAAAAATTTGATTTCTGTCCTTTGTTTCGGCAACGCAAAGTATACTGCAAAGCCTTTCTATTTCATACCCGCTGAACTCTCTGTCACCGTTAAGCTTCTTTTCAAGCAAACAGTCTGATATAGCCAGATATTCAGCAAGCTTCTCCATGTCGTTTCCTGTTTCCTTCATAATTGTCCTTAGTTTCTTTTCGTCTGTCAAAAGCATTCCTCCCTTTTATTTGTTGACTTTTTTTCTACAACCATATAATACCACCATTAATAGCCTACGTCAATATTATTGTTGAAAAAAATTGAACAGCATGTTATTATTTTTATATGGCATTAATAAATTTCAGCGTTATCACTTGTTCGATAAAGGCAGTTAAGGAGGATACCGTATGTCTTATAAATTTAACCGCAGTGCTGTTCTTGAACAGGCAAAACTGCATGACAGCTTCTATCTGTATGATGAAAGCATAATACTTGAAAATACCGCACGTCTTAAGTCTGATTTCAGCGGAGTTTCTTTTCTTTACTCCATGAAAACCAATCCTCACCCTCTTGTTGTAAAGACCATATTGTCACAGGGCTTCGGCGTAGACGCAGCCAGTCTTGCAGAAGCACAGCTGGGTAACAAAAACGGCGTTCCGAAGGAAATGATACAGTATTCCGCACCGGGAAAAACAGAAAAGGATATTGAAGCCGCCCTGCCCATTGCTACCATAATAGCGGACAGTCTCAATGAAGTTAAACTTATAGACAAAGCCGCTGAAAAGGCAGAAATAAAAGCAAAAATAGGAGTTCGTCTGAATCCCGATTTCACTTTCTACAGTGAAAAGGGAATACCCTCAAAGTTCGGCATTGACGAGGAAGCCGCCCTCGAAGCCATTCCCCAATGGAACGAGATGAAAAACATAGAAGTTATCGGCATACATGTTCACTCCAAAAGCCAGGAACTGAATGCAGAGGTCATAGGAAAATACTATAAAAACATGTTCGGTCTCGCCGAAAGATTTCAGCAGAAACTTGGTCACAAACTGGAATTTATTAATATGGGTTCGGGCATAGGCATACCCTTCTCCGTAAATGATATGCCCGTAGACACAGCCTTTTTAGGCAGCAGAATGTCTGAGTTAATGTCAGAACACAGCATATCGGATACAAAGATATTTATTGAAACAGGCCGATATGTATCGGGCAAATGCGGTGTATATGCCACAAAGGTGCTCGACAAGAAGGTATCAAGGGGAAAAACTTATATTGTGCTTGACAATACTTTAAACGGCTTTATTAGACCTTCAATAATACAGTTTGTTATGGGCTTTGCCAAGGACGATTATCCTGCCGCCAACGAACCGCTATTCACAAGCAGAGATGCCTTTGAATTTATTGCCCTTACCGATGAGACAGAAACCGAAACCGTTGACCTTGTGGGAAATCTTTGTACTGCACAGGACATAGCCGCAAAGGACATTGTTCTTCCGAAGCTTAATGTCGGCGATGTTATTGCAATAACCAATGCAGGAAGCTATGCCGCCTCGGTAACACCCATGCAGTTTTCAACCCATACGCCGCCCGCACAGCTTTTTATTACAAAGGACGGAGAAATAATAGATAAATGATGCAAAAATCGGGTGCCGTTTTGAAATGACACCCAATTTTGAGTGTCGACAAAGTCGACACTAAGTCGAAAACAGGTTTTCGACTTGTTTAAATTAATGCATGAATGGCTATTCCATCGGCTTTTCAAAAAGCGTATAAGCTCAGCACTTGCCTAAAGGCAAGCCGCCTACGGCGTCGCCGCATCTTCGGCGTGCTACTTGAAATACGCCATTCTCCTCGGCCGTTATCACTTTGCTTGCAAAGCGCCCGCTTGTGGGCGGCGGCACGCTGATATGTGCGCGGTCTCTATCAGGTTCACAAATTCCCTTCGGGAACACTAGCGGTGCCGAAGTATATTCTTCCGGTTTGCTTTCCTGCGGATTAAACTTGGAAAACTCTTCGTTTTCTAAACAGTGCATCGCAAAGATAAATGCGACTGCGCTTGCGCAGCTTTTGCCAAAGGCAAAAGTGCTGACCATCCGCACTAAAAATTAGTTTGTCCACATTCAGAAGCGGGTGTCCAAAAGGACACCCGCTTTATTTACTGCTTATTCTTTTTCTCTGTATTCTGCATCTATTGTTCCGTCATCCTCTGGAATTATGAATATGCAGGCAATATAGAGGATTATACCTGCGCCGAAGAAACCGGAGAATAACAGTGTAACAACTACCCATAGTATTCTGACGATTGTTACGTCAATACCAAAATACTCCGCTACTCCCAGACATACTCCCGAAATCTTTCTTCCCTCTTTAGGTCTAACAATTTTTTTATTATTCATCAGACATCTCTCCTTTTATTTTATTTATAAGCTCATTTTTCCTGAAGCTGAAATAATTTTCTCCCGCTACTATTATGTGGTCATACAGTTCTATTCCTATGGGCTTCAGTGCTTCACAGGCCTTTGACGTCATTGCTATGTCCTCGTAGGAGGGCTTTGCTATGCCGCTGGGGTGGTTATGCATAAGCATTATATTGGCGGCCTTATTATTTACCGCTATCTCCACCAGCCGTCTCATTTCAAGCTGTGCACTGACGACGGTACCTGTAACTGCATTGGTACAGCTTCGCACTCTGTAGGCGTTATCCATGCTTACCACATACAGCTTTTCAACATTCAGTCCGTGAAGATAGGATTTGGCATATTCGCCCGCTACTGCAGTATTGTCCAAAACAATGGCCTTATCCCATTTTTCAATGTCCATTATTCTGTTTGACTCTCCTATCAGGCTGAACAGCATTGCTGCCCTTTCACTTATGCCTCCCAGCTTCGCAATGGTCTTCGGGTCGGAAAATACAAGCCTTGTCACAGAACCTCCGAAGGCGTCAAGCAGTCTATGGGCCATTTCATTTGTATCCTGTCTGGGATAGCAATAGTAAAGAATCATCTCCACAAATTCATGCTTGCTGAAAGCGTCGCCGCCGTACTGCATATAGCGTTCCCGCATTCTTTCTCTGTGACCGTCATGCATACCCATAGTTTTTCCTCAATCAAAATATTTATCAGTAAGCTCTCTCCATTTGCCGCTGTATATCAGCTGAAGCAGGCTATCCAGCTTTTTAAGAAGCTCTGTCACCGTTTCCGTACCAATAAGCCCATTTTCAAAGGCCTCTGACACTTCACCTAAATCAACGACCTCAACAAACCCGTCAGGATATATCTTTACGTCTGCCAGCAGGTCGGTAAATATCCATGTGTTTTTTTCGCTGTCATAGTCACTGTGAATTATATCGCAGTAATAATAAACAAGCTCTCCGTTATCCTTCATAAACCTGCTTATTTTATATCCCCTGTTCATAAACGTACAGGAAATACCTTTGGAAAACTCCTTCTTGGGCTTAAATGTATTCCACCTTGTAACAATCATTTCATCTGACATGAAAAGTATTTCATCGTCGTTGAGTGACTTTGTCTCCTGCGGCATATAACGCCTTCTGAACATCAAAGGCTTATCCATATATTTCACCTTCTCATTTGTATATCATCATTGATTTGAGCCTGTGTTTGCGCTTCCCGAAGCTGTGCTCAGAGAATTAAGGCTGTTCTGGGCATTGGCGGCCTGTGACGAATTGGGATAGTCGCTGAGCACCCTCTGATAATAGGATACGGCTGTAGCCGTCTCTCCCTTGCTCTCTGCCGTCTTTCCGAGATAATACAGTACATCTCCCGTATAGTCCTCATCGGTAAGCAGGTCAAGACAGTCATTGAGCGTATTTTCCGCATCGTCATATTTGCCTGACAGATAGTACATCTTACCTTCGCTGAAAAGGTCCTCAGCGGCCTTGGCAAAGGTCTGTTCCCTTACCTGGTCATATATCTTTATGTCATCATCGGACATATCGCTTATATCTATATCCTTTATAAGAAGCGCTGCCTCCTTATACTCGCCGTTGGCAAGCAGAGCATAGGCCTTGTTGACATTTCCTATCTTTGTCTGAAGTACAACAGAATCCTTATATTTTTCAAGCTCCTCTTTAAGTGAAGCATTCTCCTGAAGTACCTCATCGTAGCTGGCAGAACCGTCGCCGCCGTTATATGATTCATAATTTTCGAGGGTCGTTTTCAGCTCATTTATGGTCTTGCTTCTGCTTTCGAGCATGGTCGGGAAAACAAGAGCCATAAGCACAGCCACAGCGCATACAACGCCGCCTAAAAACAACAGTATTTCCTGCTTTCCGATAATACTCTTGTTGGACTCCTTATATGAAAGCCTGCGCTTTCTTCTTGCCGCAGCACTGTCCTCTCTTGAATCTACAGTCTCGCCTACCTTACTGCCGGGGGTTATCTCCTGCATATATCTGAGTGCCGTGGGATTCTTTTTATCAAGATACAGTACCCTCTTTACAAAGGGCTCTGCGGCGGTATTATTTCCGCTTGCCATATTGCAGAGCGCCGCCAGATTGTAGGCATCCACCAACTTCGGATTATAGGCAATGGCTTTTTTAAGCTGTATAAGCGCCAAATCCTCACTGTGCTGACCCATATACTGTATGGCAAGATTATAAAGACGCAGTGCATCATTCATTTTTTCAAGCTCTCTGGCATTTGTTCTGAGCTTTTCCAGATATTCCGAAGCGGTCTTGTCCTGTTTATTCAGGTTTGAGCTCATTACCCATTCTCTCAGTGCATCGGCAACAAGTCCCTTTTCAAAATATACAAGTCCAAGAAGGTTTCTTGCCTTTGTATTGAACTTGTTTACAAGTATGCTTTTTTTAAGGCTTTCTATGGCGCCCGTCAGGTCTCTTTCATTGGCACATTTCAGCCCGTAGTTATACAGCCTGTCTGAAATGGCTCTGGTCTTGTTATATAATACAATATCTGTACCGCAGTCCGGACAAGCGCTGCCGCTTTTAAATATGTAGCCGCAAACTGGACATTTCACGGTAATCTACTCCTTTTCCTCTTTGTTCTTAGAATTGTTTACAAGATACTGCAGCAGTTCAAATATATCTCTGAAATCGGCAGAATTTATCGAATCCTCCATATCTTCTATAAGCATGGCAGGTTCATATTTTTTAAGTTCGTCTTTATAGCTTAACAACTCAATTGCCTCCCATTATTATTGTACGCAAACGACCTATCAGATACAGCGACCCTGCACATAAAAGCACATCATCACTGCCTGTTATGCTTTTGGCAAATCCGTAGGCCTCCCCTATACTCTCAAAACCGTATACCTTATCGCAGTACTTTTTTACAACTGTTTTAAAGCCTGATACAGACAGCGCTCTGTCACTGTCAGGCTCTGTAATAACTACAGTGTCAGCCATAGGCACTATTTCCTCGGCCATTTTTTCATACTGTTTATCTCCCAGCACTCCCATAAGAAGCACTATTCTTTTATCCGAAAAATACTTCTTAACCGACATGGCAAGCATATTTATGCCATCAGGATTATGGGCGCCGTCGAGAACCACCACGGGATTTTTTGAGCATACTTCCATACGTCCGTTCCAGCCGGTGTTTTCTATTCCCTTAACAATGCTGTCTCTGCCAATAACAACTCCCGCCTCATTAAGCGCATAACACGCAAGAAGCACGGTCAGGCAGTTATATATCTGATACTCGCCCACCAACGGAAGCCTGATGTCATCAAAGCCGTACAGGCTGTTTTTAACGGACATTTCTGTGCCGCCTATATTCTGACGCTTTATCTCGATGTCCTCGTCCTCAATATAATACAGCTTTGAGTCTCTTTCCTCACAGAGTCCCTTAATTACGTCATATACCCTTTTGTCCTGTCTGTAAAGCACAACGGGGCATTCGGGCTTTATTATTCCGCCCTTTTCAAAGGCTATGCTTTCAAGAGTATTGCCCAAAAACTCCGTATGATCAAAGCTGATAGAAGTAATAACGCTTAAAACAGGCTTTTTGATGACATTCGTAGCATCAAACCTGCCGCCCAGACCAACCTCTATGACGGCATAGTCCACGTCATTGTCGGCAAAATACAAAAACGCCATCGCCGTCAGCTGTTCAAACACCGTCGGTCTGCCCTCTGTCATTTTTTCCGCATGCTCTTTAATTATATCCATATAGTGCGCAAAATCATCATCGGATATTTCATCATGCCCTATGACATACCGCTCATTATATCTTTCAAGATGCGGCGATGTATACAGAGCGGTCTTATACCCCTGTGCCGTAAGTATATCCCTGAGCATGGAACAGACGGAGCCCTTGCCGTTGGTGCCGGCAACATGAATGGCTTTGAGTCTGTCCTGCGGGTTTCCCAAGTCCTCAAGCAGTACGCTTATGCGTTCCAAATCCAGCTTGGAGCCCAGTCCGCTTACACTGTCCAAATAGTTAAGTGCTTCATTGTAATCCAATCTTAATTCCTCCGAATTATATATATCAAGTCCCTAGTCAAACAGCGAAATCTGTCTGTACTCGGGCGTTTTAAGCTCTTGTATTATTTTGTTTATCGGCGACCTGCAATCCGATGATATTTTGTATGCCTTCATCAGCGGCCTTACCGTTTTATACAGGCACTCCTTGTACTCTTTGGGTACATAGCCTGTTTTATACATTTCACACAGCCTGTCATAATATTCAGGATATTCTGCCCTCGCAAAGGAAAGAAATGTGTTTTTAGTCTCTCCCCGCAAATTCATCGGCTGAACCAGTGCATAGTCAATGCCTGCCGCCCTGCCCTTGGAAAACAGACTTTCTAGGTTTTCTCTGCGGTCGGTTATAAAGGGTATCACAGGCATAATGTGCATTCCCGTTGACGCCTTAGTCTCCCTTTTGAATATTTCAAGCATTCTGAATCGTCTTTCCGAGGAAACCGCCCCGGGCTCTATTTTTTCCCTGTCATTTTCATCGGAACAGGTTATGGTTGAGGCTACATTAACACCTGCCGTTGCCGCCAGTTCCTCTATCAGTTCAAAATCCCTCAGTATCAGGTCTGACTTTGTTGATATTATAGCCGGATTTTTATACCTGATAAGAAGCTTCCATATTTCCGGCATCAGTCTGTATCTTTCCTCTGCAGGCTGATAGCTGTCCGTCACTCCGCCCAGGTTTATTACGTCACCCTTCCAGCTTTTGGAGCGCAGAAGTATTTCCAGCCTTTCGGCTATATTGGTTTTGACATATATCTCATTGAAAAAATCATCTGACTCCATATACCTGTGGGTATACAGCGCAAAGCAATATTTACAGCCGTGTCCGCAGCCTCGATAGGCATTCAAATCCCACCTATAGGGAAAGCCGCCCCTGACATTATTACAGGCGCTTTTGCACTCTATTTCCTTATATATGAAGCCGGACATAAAATCACCTATATCATTATATCACAAAATGTACATAAGTTCATCATAAAGCTTATGTATACCGTATTTTTATTTAAAAAAGAGGAGGGCTTTGAAGCTCTCCTCAGACTGTAGACAAACTCAACTAACCATTTGAAATTACTCAGTGTTAGCTACAACAACCGGGAAAGGTTCGGAAAACCCGGGAAGGTTTTCTGAGGCTTTAAGCTGCGGCGGAATTCACTTCCGTCGCAGAGAAGTCCTAAGACACAAGCCATGCGCAGTGTCAGG
>JAQXNZ010000120.1 GCA_029098265.1 Clostridia bacterium
ACCCTTGCCACATTTCCAGGCGGCAAACCCCTTAAGGACAGGGAAAACATAATATTGACTACAGATAAAGCCTTTGACGGACAGGGCGCCGCAGTAGTCCATTCCGTTGAGGAGCTTAAGGAATATATAAAGGACAGGGACAGCAGCTCTATATACGTCATAGGCGGCGGAACAGTTTACAGTGAGCTTATAAGCATGTGTGATACGGCATATATAACAAAATTCGAAGAGGAGTACGAGGCCGATACTTTTATTGAAAACCTGGATAAGGCGGAGGACTGGTATCTGGCGGAGGAAAGCGAGCCTATGGAGGAAAGGGGAACGGTATACCGTTTCTGTACCTATAAAAGAAAATAAAAGCAAATAATTCTTGCTTTAGGACTTGCACTGTGGTATAATACCACTCTGTAAGTAAATTTTTATCCTTGCTCTGTTAAAACAGGGCCTTATGTCCAGAAGGAGGTGTATCAGGAATGAACAAATACGAGTTAGCATTAGTTTTAAATCCCGCACTTGATGAGGAGGCTAAAGCCGAGGCTTTCGCTAAGGTTGAAGAGCTTATCACAAGATTCGGAGGCACAATCGAAAAGGTTGACGATTGGGGCAAGAGAAGACTCGCTTATGAAATCAAAAAGGTGAACGAGGGATTCTACAGCTTCATTACATTTGACGCTGCTCCCACAGCTCCCGTTGAAATCGAAAGCCGTGTTCGTATCATGGAAAACGTATTACGTTACCTTATCATCCGTAAGGATGCTTAATTACCCCTGCCGTTTGTGAGAGGAAGGTGTACTTATGAACAAGGTTATTTTGATGGGACGTCTCACTAGAGACCCCGAGGTCAGATATTCCCAGGGCGCAGAGCCTTTGGCAATCGCAAGATATTCTCTTGCTGTCAACAAGCGCTTCAAACGACAGGGAGAGGCTGACGCGGATTTCATTCCCTGCGTTGCTTTCGGCAAACAGGGCGAATTCGCTGAAAGATATTTCAGAAAAGGTCAGATGGTAAGCGTAGTCGGAAGACTTCAGGTCCGTAATTGGGAGGACAATGAAGGTAAAAAGCGTGTTACTACCGAGGTAGTGGTGGAGGAACAGTACTTTGCAGAAAGCAAGGCTTCCTCACAGGCCAACCAGACGGCAGCCGCACCTGCGCCTAAAAAGACGGAGGACGTCGGCGACGGCTTTTACCCCATCGATGAAAGTATAGAAGACGATGATTTACCCTTCTAAATTTTAAAAGGAGGTTAGCAAAATGATTCAGAAAAAACGCGGCCGCAGAAAAAAACGCGTTTGCGCTTCATGTGCGGATAAAGTAACAACAATCGATTACAAGGATATCAGCAAATTAAGAAGATATGTTTCTGAGAGAGGCAAAATCCTTCCCAGAAGAATCACAGGCAACTGCGCAAAGCATCAGAGAGCTTTAACAACAGCTATCAAGAGAGCAAGACATGTTGCACTTATGCCCTATACACAGGACTAAGCTGAAATCATAAAAAGCCGGAATCCATTTGGATTTCGGCTTTTTTAGTGTCGACAAAGTCGACACTAAGTCGAAAACCTGTTTTCGACTTGTTTAAATTAATGTATGAAGTCCTGACACTGCGCACGGCTTGTGTCTAAGGACTTCTCCGAGGCGAAGAGCACGGTCTCCGCCTCGGTTTAAAGCCTCAGAAAACCTTCCAGGTTTTCCGAACCTTTCCCGGTTATTGTAGCTAACATCAAGAAATTTCAAATAATTAGTTGTGTTTGTCTACAGTCTGAAAGCCGTAATCCATTTGGATTTCGGCTTTTTGCGTGTGAGCATACCGTATAAAAATAAAGCGTCTGCGCCATACTGTTGTTAAAAACCAAAGGGAGCTGACAGATATGTTTGCGGGAAACATTCAATCTTTAAAGGGAACCAAGACAGAGGAAAATCTTATGAGGGCATTTGCAGGCGAAAGCCAGGCCAGAAACCGCTATACCTTTGCGGCGGGAACGGCAAAAGAAAACAGGCTTTATGCGGCGGCGGAGCTTTTTCTGTTTACGGCGGGGCAGGAGAAAGAGCATGCCGAGATATTTTACGGTTTTCTGAAGGAGGGCGGTTCTCCTACTGTGTATATGGACGGAGGATACCCTGTGGATTCCTGCCGTGATATTCAGAGTCTGCTTAAGGCGGCGAGCCATAATGAATATGAGGAATATAACGATATATACAAAGCTTTCGGCGAAACCGCCGAGCAGGAGGGCTTCAAAGGTATTGCCCAGACCTTCAGAAATATAGCCGCCATTGAAAAGACCCACAGTGACAGATTTGCTTATTTTGCAAAGCTTATGGAGGAAAACAGGCTTTTTGTTTCCGATGTGGATACAGGTTTTGTATGCCTTAACTGCGGACATGTGTATTACGGAAAGTCTGCACCGGAGATATGCCCCGTATGCAAGCATGACCGGGGATATTTTATCAGGATAGAGCTTTTGTCCTGCCCGTATACGAAAAATGATTTAAGATTGAGTAAATAAAATCGGTTGCCCCTTTTGCCGGTATCTGTTATTATATACAAAAACGGCAAAGGGGGAAAATATATGAAGCTTGTTACCTATATATATGAAGGAATAGAAAGAATAGGCGTGCTTACTGCCGACGGCGGCAAGGTATGTCCCATAGATGGATTTTCTTCAATGAATGAGCTCATTGAAAAAGCCGATGAAAAAATAATGGAGAATATCGCCGAAACTGCGGCTCAGGAGAAAAATGCCGTGGATTTTTCCGAGGTTACAAAAAGAGCGCCTATACCATGCCCTAAACAGGACGTTATATGCCTCGGCATAAACTATACGGAGCATGCCAAAGAGTCGGAAAGCTTTGACAAGGATGCTTTCGGCGGAGAGAGGCCGTGCCCTATATACTTTTCGAAAAGAGTAAACGAGGCGCCCGGTGACGGCGACGGAATATGCGGACATTTCGATATTGTTGACAGCCTTGACTATGAGGCGGAGCTCGGAGTAATAATAGGCAAAGAGGCAAAAAACACAGCCCTTGAGGACGTAAAAAAACACATATTCGGCTATACCGTAATTAATGATGTAAGTGCCAGAAATGTTCAGACGGCCCATAAGCAGTGGTATTTCGGCAAGAGCCTTGACGGCTTTACACCAATGGGACCCTGCATAGTTACGACTGATGAAATAGCTTATCCGCCCGCACTGAAGATTACAGCCAAAGTAAACGGCGAGCTGAGACAGAACAGTGTTACAAATATGCTTATAACGGGTATAGACCACATAATCCATGAGCTCAGCATGGGTATAACACTTAAGCCCGGCACAATAATAGCGACAGGTACACCGTCCGGCGTAGGCATGGGCATGAAGCCGCCTTGCTTCCTTAAAGAGGGCGATGTTGTGGAATGTGAGATAGAGAAGATAGGAAGTCTTAAAAACACAATAATAAAATAAATGGTGGAGCCGCAGGAAAATGCGGCTTTAATTTTAGGTTATTGGCATCACGATGTCGAGGCTTCAAATCGATTGTCATACACACTCCGAGGTAGGTGGATTTGGCTATCCGAAGCTTGGGCTTCGAATTTATGTTTTTCCACTCTCTGAGTGGGTACCTTTTGCGCTCTGGCGAGCGCCAATACCTTGGGGAGAGGCAACAGCTTAAATTGCGAAGTCCGCAGTTTCCTCTCCCCAATCCCCCTCTCCTTTCTTGGACACGCTTTTTAAACCCAAACAAATCAGACAGTTATTTAGCTGATTTACGGCAATACATTCCCGACCTAGCGTACGGGTTACTGTTGTGCACAGTAGTCATAAGTCTAAACATTTATTTTCAGGTAATACATAGCGATATGGGTTGTAAAGCCGTGCCGCGGGCGAAGTTCGCGAATGTATAACTGTTAATAAGCTGACTAAAAGTCAGGTTTGTTTGGGTTTGAAGCGTGTCCGAAAGAGAATGGGGTCGCAAGGGGAAGGAGACAATGGGCTTCGCAACTCCGAATGGTCTCCTTCCCCTGCGTGCACTCGCTGGAACAGCGATATAACGTTAATTCGAAGCCGAGGCTGCGAAAAGCCTAAAGCCACGCACTGTTCGTGCGTATATACCCCTTTTTGCGCAAAAAAAATAAGGCCTTCGCCCCACAAAATCTTGACATATACATATAAATATGATATTATAATAAAACCTGTCGGTTGACTTGGTCTGTGCTCATAATTTAAATTCATTATAGCACAAGCCAATGGTGATTTCAATAAGTTTATTTAGTGAAAATAATGAAATTGCCGTTGACAAATAAAATTAAATTGTTCTTAGATGAAATTTTTTTGAAAAATCAACCGATAATTAGTAACTATATACAAAAAACAGGTGATCAAAGCTTGTTTTTAACTGGTTTGGGATGGAATTTCCTGAATTTTTGTGAACTTTTTACCCCTTTGCTGATCAAAGGCCGAGGGTTAATTAAGTTGACTGAAATTCGGGCAATTCATTTTTGCTATATGGGCAGATTACCGGGTTTTATGCCGTGCCGCAGGCGGTGCGGAGTATATAAATTTAAACGTCTACTACTATTAACGTCTACTACATTTTAAGGGGTGGCTTTATGGAAAAAAACAGAATTCACTCGGTTCAAATGGGTGAAAATACAAGAAAAAGCTATTCAAGGATTAAAGAAGTACTTGAAATGCCCAATCTTATCGAAGTTCAGAAAAACTCTTATCAGTGGTTCCTTGACGAGGGACTTCAGGAGGTTTTCGACGACATTTCGCCTATAAAGGACTTTAACGGCAATCTCATTCTCGAGTTCATAGATTTTACCCTTGACTCGACTCCCAAGTATTCCATAGAGGAATGCAAGGAAAGAGACGCTACTTATGCGGCTGCTCTCAAGGTAAGGGCAAGACTTATCAACAAAGAGACTGAAGAAATAAAGGATCAGGAGATTTTCATGGGAGATTTCCCTCTTATGACCGATACAGGCACATTCATCATCAACGGTGCAGAGCGTGTTATCGTCAGCCAGCTTGTAAGATCTCCCGGTATATACTATGCTTCGGAATTTGATAAATTCGGCAAAAAGCTCCTTTCATCAACGGTTATTCCCAACCGCGGCGCATGGCTTGAATACGAGACAGACTCCAACGATGTATTCTCCGTACATGTAGACCGTACAAGAAAGGTTCCCGTAACCGTGCTTATAAGAGCCTTAGGCGTAAGCACCGATGCGGAAATAATCGAGCTTTTCGGCGAAGAACCCAAAATCCTCGCTACAATAGAGAAGGATCCCAGCAAGAGCTATGAGGAGGGTCTTATCGAGCTCTATAAGAGACTCAGACCCGGCGAGCCTCCCACAGTGGAAAGCTCCGAAAGCCTTCTTAGAGGCATGTTCTTTGACCCCAAGAGATACGACCTCGCAAAGGTAGGACGTTATAAATTCAACAAAAAACTGGCACTCAAGAACCGTATCAGCGGCACGGTGCTTGCAGAAAACGTTGTTGACCCCATGACAGGCGAGATAATCGCCGAGGAGGGCACAGTGCTTACTTCTGCCATACTTGAGGACATTCAGAACTCTGGTATTGCAGGCATTAAGGTTAAAAACGACGAAGGAAAGGCCTTCAAGGTGCTTTCAAACAGAGCCGTTGACATTGACCCTTATATCGAGCAGTACGGCATTACAGGCGCCGACCTCGGTATAAAAGAAAAGGTTTACTATCCCGTTATGTGCGAAATGCTTGAAAAATTCGAGAGCGTTGAGCAGTTCAAGGCGGATGTAAAGAAAAACTACCATGAGCTTGTTCCTATTCATATCACAACGGACGATATCATGGCTTCAATAAACTATGTTATGCATCTTGACTACGGCTGCGGCAATGTGGACGATATCGACCACCTGGGCAACAGAAGAATCCGTTCCGTAGGAGAGCTGCTTCAGAACCAGTTCAGAATCGGTCTTTCAAGACTTGAAAGAGTTGTTCGTGAGCGTATGACAACTCAGGATATGGAGAACATCACTCCTCAGGCTCTTATCAACGTAAGACCCGTTACAGCCGCTATCAAGGAGTTCTTCGGAAGCTCCCAGCTGTCACAGTTCATGGACCAGAACAACCCCCTTGCAGAGCTTACTCATAAGAGACGTCTTTCGGCTCTGGGCCCCGGCGGTCTTTCAAGAGAGAGAGCAGGCTTCGAGGTTCGAGACGTACATCACTCCCATTACGGAAGAATGTGCCCCATTGAGACTCCCGAAGGTCCCAACATCGGTCTTATCAACTCACTGGCTACATTTGCCCGCATCAATGAGTACGGCTTCATAGAGGCTCCCTACAGAATAGTTGACCAGAGCGGCGAAGAACCCAGAGTTACAGATGAAGTTATATATGTAACTGCCGATGAGGAGGAAAACTACAACGTAGCACAGGCCAATGAGCCCCTTGACGAGGAAGGTCACTTCATCAATAAGAAGGTTTCGGGACGTCACCGTGAGGATATCATCGAGGTAGACAGAAAAGAAGTACAGCTGATGGACGTATCGCCCAAGCAGATGGTTTCCGTTGCTACAGCGCTTATTCCTTTCCTTGAGAACGATGACGCCAACCGTGCCCTCATGGGTTCAAACATGCAGCGTCAGGCGGTTCCCCTTCTTACAACGGATTCTCCTATCGTTGGAACAGGTATGGAATACAAGGCAGCCAAGGACTCCGGTATCGCAGTTGTTGCAAAGCGCAGTGGTGTTGCCGAGAAGGTATCGGCTAATGAAATAGTAATAAAGACAGACGACGGACAGAGAGATACTTATCATCTCATCAAGTTCCAGAGAAGCAACCAGGGCACATGCATGAACCAGAGACCTATCATCGACAAGGGTGAAAGGATAGAGGCAGGCAGAATTATTGCCGACGGTGCTTCAACCAGCGACGGTGAGCTTTCACTGGGCAAGAACCCTCTTATCGGTTTCATGACATGGGAAGGTTACAACTACGAGGATGCCGTACTTCTGAGCGAAAGACTCGTACAGGAGGACGTATATACCTCCGTTCATATAGAGGAATTCGAGGCCGAAGCAAGAGATACAAAGCTTGGACCCGAGGAAATAACAAGGGATATTCCCAACGTCGGCGAGGAAGCTCTGCGTGACCTTGACGAAAGAGGTATTATCCGCATAGGCGCAGAGGTGCGCTCCAACGATATACTTGTCGGCAAGGTTACTCCTAAGGGAGAAACAGAGCTTACAGCCGAGGAAAGACTTCTCAGAGCCATTTTCGGTGAAAAGGCAAGAGAGGTAAGAGATACATCACTCAGAGTTCCCCACGGTGAAACAGGTATAATCGTAGACGTAAAAATATTCACAAGAGAAAACGGCGACGACATCGGCCCCGGCGTAAATCAGCTTGTAAGAGTATACATTGCTCAGAAGCGTAAGATTTCCGTAGGTGACAAGATGGCCGGACGTCACGGTAACAAGGGTGTTGTTTCAAGAGTGCTCCCCGTTGAGGATATGCCTTTCCTTGAAAACGGACGTCCCCTTGATATCGTTCTTAACCCTCTGGGTATTCCTTCTCGAATGAATATCGGACAGGTACTTGAAACACATCTTTCACTGGCTGCTAAGGCTCTCGGCTGGAAGATTTCAACACCCGTATTCGACGGCGCCAACGAGATAGACATTATGGATACTCTCGAAATGGCAAATGACTATGTAAATACCGAATGGGAGGAGTTCTCCGAAAAATGGAAACCCCTTCTCCAGGGCGATATATATGACGAGCTTTATGAAAACAGAGACCACAGAGCCGAGTGGAAGGGCGTTAAGCTCAGCCGTGACGGTAAGGTAGAACTCCGTGACGGACGTACAGGCGAGCCCTTCGACAACAGAGTTACAATCGGCTTCATGCACTATCTGAAGCTCCATCATCTGGTTGACGATAAGATTCATGCCCGTTCAACAGGCCCTTACTCACTGGTTACACAGCAGCCTCTGGGCGGTAAAGCTCAGTTCGGCGGACAGCGTTTCGGTGAGATGGAGGTTTGGGCCCTCGAGGCCTACGGCGCAGCCTACACTCTGCAGGAAATACTTACTGTTAAATCCGACGACGTTGTAGGACGTGTAAAGACCTATGAAGCTATCGTTAAGGGCGAGAACATACCTGAGCCCGGTGTTCCCGAGTCCTTCAAGGTACTCCTTAAGGAGCTCCAGTCCCTTGCCCTTGATATTAAGGTTCTCAGAGCAGACCATACAGAGGTAGAGATAGGCGAGTCCATAGACGATGACGATATGGGCGAAAATATGGAAATGCAGGTCGTTAACGATCTGGACAGAAACTCCGACGGATATTCCGAAGAGGAAGGAAGTCTCAACGACGCCATAGACATGATATTAGGAAGCGGAAGCTCAAAGTCAAGTGACGATTTTGAATTCGACGATATCGACGACTACAGCGGCTATGACGACGAGGACTGAGAAAGGAGAATGTTAAATGCAGCAGAATACAGAGCAGGGCATAGTATTTGACTCGATCAAGATCGGACTGGCATCTCCGGAAAAAATCCGTGAATGGAGCCACGGCGAGGTAAAAAAGCCTGAAACTATAAACTACAGGACACTCAAGCCCGAAAGAGACGGCCTTTTCTGCGAAAGGATATTCGGACCCACAAAGGACTGGGAGTGCCACTGCGGTAAATATAAAAGAATAAGATACAAAGGCGTTGTCTGCGACAGATGCGGCGTTGAGGTAACAAAGTCAAAGGTAAGACGTGAGCGTATGGGTCATATCGAGCTTGCCGCTCCCGTATCACACATTTGGTACTTCAAGGGTATCCCCAGCCGTATGGGACTTATACTTTCCATGTCGCCCAAGGCCCTTGAAAAGGTTCTCTATTTCGGAAGCTATATCGTTCTTGACTCAGGCGACACAGGTCTCCATGTCAAAGACCTTCTCTCCGAAAGAGAATACAAGGACGCCCTTGAAAAATACGGCAATACCTTCAGAGTAGGCATGGGAGCAGAGGCCATTAAGGAGCTGCTCTGCGCCATTGACCTGGAAAAGGAGTCTGAGGAGCTTAAAAAACAGCTTGTAGGAACGACAGGTCAGAAAAAGATAAGAATAATCAAGAGACTTGAGGTTGTGGAGTCCTTCAGACTTTCAGGCAACAAGCCCGAATGGATGATACTGGATGCTATCCCGGTTATCCCGCCCGATATCCGTCCTATGGTACAGCTGGACGGCGGAAGATTTGCAACCAGCGACCTTAACGACCTTTACAGAAGAGTTATAAACAGAAACAACCGTCTTAAGAGACTGCTTGAGCTGGGTGCGCCCGACATCATCGTTAGAAACGAAAAGAGAATGCTTCAGGAGGCAGTTGATGCCCTTATCGATAACGGCCGCCGCGGCAGACCTGTTACAGGCCCTGGAAACAGACCTCTTAAGTCACTTTCAGACATGCTTAAGGGTAAGCAGGGACGTTTCCGTCAGAACCTTCTCGGTAAACGTGTTGACTACTCCGGACGTTCGGTTATCGTAGTAGGACCCGAACTTAAAATATATCAGTGCGGTCTTCCCAAGGAAATGGCTATCGAGCTTTTCAAGCCCTTCGTTATGAAGAAGCTTGTTGAAAGAGGACTTGCGCACAACGTAAAATCAGCAAAGAGAATGATTGAGAGACTCCAGACAGAGGTTTGGGACGTGCTTGAGGACGTTATTAAGGAGCATCCCGTTATGCTTAACCGTGCTCCTACACTGCACAGACTCGGTATTCAGGCATTCGAGCCCGTACTTGTTGAGGGTCGTGCCATAAAGCTTCATCCTCTTGTATGTACAGCATATAACGCCGACTTCGACGGAGACCAGATGGCTGTCCATGTACCTCTTTCGGTAGAGGCACAGGCAGAGTGCAGATTCCTGCTTCTCTCACCCAACAACCTCTTAAAGCCTTCCGACGGTGCGCCCGTTACAGTGCCTACACAGGACATGATTCTCGGTATGTACTATCTGACACTCTGCAAGGATGAGCTTGTTAAGCAGGTTCCCGAAACAGATGCAGAGGGTAATCCCGTGCTTGACGGTGACGGAAATCCCGTAATGCACCCCATATACAAGATTTACAGGGACGAGAGAGAGGCTATACTTGCCTACGAGAACCATGAGGTTTCTCTCCATGAGCCCGTTAAGGTAAGAAGAACTCTTGAGTTTGACGGTAAGCCCGAAAGCAGAATAGTAATTACAACAGTCGGCAGAATTATATTCAACGAGGCCATTCCTCAGAGCCTCGGCTATGTCGACAGAACAAACGATGAAGAAAAATTCAGATATGAAATAGACTTCCTCGTAACAAAGAAATCAATCGGTAAGATTATCAACAGATGTATTAATAAACGCGGTGCCACAGAGACTGCCGACATGCTCGACAAGATTAAGTCTCTTGGCTACAAGTACTCCACAAGGGCTGCCCTTACGGTTTCCATTTCCGATATGGAAATTCCTAAGGAGAAGAAACAGTACCTTGCAGAGGCAGAGGAAACTGTTGAAAAGATTACAAAGAAATACAAACGAGGCTTCATGACAGATGACGAGCGTCATAATAAGGTAATAGAGACATGGAACATTGCCAATGACAAGATTACGGACGCCCTTCTTGCAGGTCTCGGTAAATACAACAACATTTTCATGATGGCAAACTCCGGTGCCCGTGGTTCTAACAGTCAGATTAAACAGCTCGCAGGTATGCGTGGACTTATGGCTAACCCTTCCGGCGGCATCATAGAGCTCCCCATCAAGTCAAACTTCCGTGAGGGTCTTTCGGTTCTGGAGTATTTCATTTCAGCCCACGGTGCCCGTAAAGGTCTTACAGACACAGCCCTCCGTACAGCCGACTCAGGTTACCTTACAAGAAGACTTGTAGACGTTTCGCAGGATATCATTATCCGTGAATGGGACTGCACACCTGAGGGCAAGGAAGCTCCCGGTCTGTGGGTAAGTGCTTTCGTTGACGGCAACGAGGTTATCGAGAGCCTTCAGGACAGACTCAGAGGACGCTGGTCCGTTAATGACATTGTTGACCCTGCAACAGGTGAAGTAATCGTTCCCGCAGACACAATGATTTCTCCCGACCAGGCGGAAAGAGTTGAAAAAGCAGGCATTAAGAGTGCTCTTATCAGAACAGTGCTTACATGCCGTTCAAAGATAGGTGTATGCGCTAAGTGCTACGGTGCCAACATGGCCAGCGGACGCTCCGTTCGTATCGGTGAGTCTGTCGGTATCATCGCCGCTCAGTCCATCGGTGAGCCCGGTACACAGCTTACAATGCGTACATTCCATACAGGCGGTATTGCCGGAGACGACATCACACAGGGTCTTCCCCGTGTCGAGGAGCTTTTCGAGGCAAGAAAGCCTAAGGGACTTGCTATCATATCAGAGTTCGGCGGACGTGTTTCCGTTACGGACAATAAGAAAAAACGTGAGGTTACAATCACAAACGATGAAACAGGCGAGTCAAAGGATTATCTTATCCCTTACGGCTCAAGAATAAAGGTATTTGACGGAGACGTTATCGGCGCCGGCGATGAAATCACCGAAGGTTCCGTAAATCCCCACGATATACTTAAGATTAAAGGCTTAAGAGGAGTTCAGGACTACATGATCCAGGAGGTTCAGAGAGTTTACAGACTCCAGGGTGTTGAAATCAACGATAAGCATATCGAGGTAATCGTTCGTCAGATGCTTAAGAGAGTTAAGATTGAGGAGATAGGAGATACAGACTTCCTTCCCGGCAGCCTTGTTGACTGGCTCACATTTGAGGATACAAATGCCGAGCTTGAGGAACAGGGACTTGAGCCTGCAAAGGGCACAAGGGTACTGCTCGGTATCACAAAGGCTTCACTGGCAACAGATTCATTCCTTTCGGCAGCTTCCTTCCAGGAGACCACAAGGGTACTTACAGAGGCGGCTATCAAAGGAAAAATCGACCCGCTTAACGGCCTTAAGGAAAACGTTATCATCGGTAAGCCCATACCCGCAGGTACAGGTATGGCAAGATACAGAAATATCGAAATTGAGACCGGTCTTGAGGAGCTTGAAGCCCCGGAGGACGAGGAGGATATCGATATCGTTCTTGATGATGCGGAAGATACCGTTATTACAGAAGAATAAAATTTACAAAAATATAAGGAGAAGCCCTGATTTCAGGGCTTTTTCTTATGCAGTAAAAAACTAGGGGAATAAAAAAGCCGTATGACTTAACGGTCATACAGCTTTTTGTCATATTTCTCTGAATACTGCGCCCTCGGCGGCGGAGGTGACAAGCTTTGAATAACGCTTGAGGTATCCGCCTACATTTCGTTTGGGAGGGCCTGCCCATGCTTTTTTACGTTTTTCTATAGTTTCGTCATCAACCAGAAGATTGAGAGAACGTCCGGGAATATCTATGTCTATAATGTCTCCGTCCTCAACAAAGGCCAGAAGACCGCCCTCGGCGGCTTCGGGGGATATATGGCCTATGACTGCTCCGTGGGACACACCTGAGAAACGTCCGTCGGTTATAAGTGCCACATGACCGTCAAGACCCTGGCCTGCCAGTACTGCCGTCGGCGTCAGCATTTCCTGCATACCCGGGCCGCCCTTAGGACCCTCGTAACGGATAACAACAACATTGCCCTTGTGAACCTGACCGTTCATTATTCCCTGAGCGGCTGCCTGCTCGCTCTCAAATATTTTTGCGGGGCCTCTGTGGCAAAGCATGTTTTCCGCAACAGCACCCTGCTTTACAACGGCACCGTCGGGGCAGAGATTGCCTCGCATTACCGCAAGACCGCCCTCGGCTCTCCAAGGGTTATTGAACTTTCTTATAATTGTTCCGTCGGCGGCTCTGCTGTTTTTAAGTATTTCGGAAAGGGGCTTGTTTGTAACGCCGACCGTATCGCCGTTTATAAGTCCGTTGTCAGAAAGCTCTTTAAGTATTGCCGATATGCCTCCCACCGCATATAAATCCTCCATATATACGGGAGCGGCGGGATTGATTTTGCAAAGCTGGGGCGTTTCGTGGCTTATCCTGTCTATGTAGTCTAAATCCAGCTTCATACCAAGCTCATGGGCAATGGCAGGCAGATGAAGCATTGTGTTGGTGGAACAGCCGATTGCCATTTCCGCATGGAGTGCATTGTCAAAGGCCTCTTTGGTAAGTATATCGCTGGGTCTGCGTCCCTCTTTGAG
>JAQXNZ010000121.1 GCA_029098265.1 Clostridia bacterium
GTATTTTGAAGAGCTGATCAGTAACGGAACAATAAAAGAAGTCAGACCCAGCGACATCTGGTATGAAGCAAGGACAGATTTTGGTATTGACCAGGTTGGTACACCATTAAAATCTCATTGCGATCATGGTTTTGAATTGCTGCAAGGCAATCCTGTTTTCTCAGGAGAGATTCTTGGAGGTTGTATTGATTCAATGTATGACTTCTTCAATGGAGATCGCTATGCTGATATGCCGCTTCTTTGTAAGAAGTACAGACTGTTCCCGGAGATAGAGGATTGGACTGGAAAGATTCTTCTGTTAGAATCCAGTGAAGAAAAGATGCCTCCTCAAAAATACAGAAAAGCAGTACTTGCGCTAAAAGAAACCGGCATTTTTGATGTGATTTCAGGTGTTCTTATAGGCAAGCCGATGGATGGAACTTATGTGCAGGAATATAAACAAATACTGGTAGACGTAATCGATCATCCGAGTTTGCCCATAGTGTGCAATATCAATATTGGACATGCACAGCCACGTTGCATAATTCCTTTTGGTGTTGAGGCAACGGTCGATATAGATAATCAAGTAATTAGGTTTGCAAACTGAGAGACAACTTCCTGCTTGCCGAACAGAGACAAGGGCGCACTTCTATACACCTTTCGGCATAGTGCGTGGGGTGCAGTACTTGGCTCTCCCTTTGGGAGAGCTGTCGGCGCAGCCGACTGAGAGGGAAAAACATGACCATACCAAATGACAACAGACAACTGGAAAACGCCCGGCGGCTTCGCAGGGAAATGACTCCCCATGAGCGCAAGCTCTGGTATCTTTTTCTCCGCAAATATCCGGTAAAAATTTACAAACAGCGAATCATCGGCAAATTCATTGTGGACTTTTACTGCGCTTCTGCAAAGCTGGTTATCGAAGTAGATGGCTCCCAGCATTATGAGCCTCAGGGGATGGCGTATGATGTAGAACGCTCCGCATTTTTATCCGCTCTGGGCTTGGATGTTCTGCGATTTTCCAACCGGGATATTGACAGAGATTTTCGTGGCGTGTGCGAACAAATTGATATGACCATTCAAAAGCGTCTGCAAGACCCTCTCAGTCACCTCCGGTGACAGCTCTCCCAAAGGGAGAGCCAGGAAGGCTGCCTGCAACTGCGCCATTTGCTATAATGGCATAAGAAACGGAGCGCATCTGTACCGATACGCTCCGTTAACTGTCTTACGAACACCCCACTAAAGACGGAGGTAATTTTTTAGTAGTTGGGGCCTGCTTTCACAATGTTTTCAGGCATGTGTGTATATTTTTTAAAGTTGCTGTTGAACTTAGCGGAAAGCTCCTTGGCCGATTTGATATATGCTTCCTTGTCAGACCATGTATTAATGGGATTAAGCATTTCTTCGGGCACATCGGGACATGACTGAGGAATATATACGTTGAATATATCATCAAGCTTATATTCTACTTTATCAAGCTCTCCCGATATTGCGGCTGATACCATTGCTCTTGTGTATTTAAGCTTAATTCTGCTGCCTACGCCGTAGGGTCCGCCTGACCAGCCTGTATTAATAAGGAATACTCTCGAATTATTCTTCTTTATCTTTTCTCCGAGCATTGATGCGTATATGCTGGGGTCAAGGGGAAGGAAGGGAGCGCCGAAGCATGTGGAGAATGTTGTCTGAGGCTCTGTAATTCCTCTTTCCGTTCCCGCAAGCTTGCTTGTATAGCCCGAAACAAAATGGAACATTGCCATGTCATTGTCAAGTCTTGATATGGGAGGAAGCACTCCGAAGGCATCAGCAGTAAGGAATATGACTGTGCCGGGCTGATTGCCCTTTCCGCTTATCTCCGCATTGGGTATGTATGTAACGGGATAGCCCGCCCTTGTATTCTCTGTAAGTGTTCCGTTGCTGTAGTCGGGCTCGCCTGTCTCGGTGTCGATAACAACATTTTCAAGCAGTGTGCCGAACTTTATGGCTCTGTATATTTCAGGCTCATTTTCCTCAGAAAGGTCTATACATTTCGCATAGCAGCCACCCTCAATATTGAATATACCGTCGTCCGACCAGCCGTGTTCATCGTCACCTATAAGCCTTCTTTCGGGGTCTGCGCTGAGAGTTGTCTTGCCTGTGCCCGAAAGTCCGAAGAATATAGCCGTATCTCCGTCCTTGCCGATGTTTGCCGAGCAATGCATGGAAAGCACGCCGCTCTTGGGAAGTACATAGTTCATTACCGAGAAAACACTCTTTTTAATTTCTCCGCTGTACTGGGAGCCTGCAATAAGGACTGTTTTCTGCTCATAATCTATGGCTATGCATGCTTCGCTGTTGGTGCCGTCTATCTCAGGTATACACTTAAAGCCCGGAGCCGCAATTATTGTAAATTCCGGAACGAAATCCTCAAGCTCCTCCTCGGTGGGATTAACAAGCAGGTTCTGAATAAAAAGATTCTGCGAAGCAAGCTCGTTTATTATTCTGAATTTTCTTGCATACTTCTTGTCCGCACCGGCAAAGCCGTCGAAAACATAAAGGTCTTTATTCTGAAGGTACGCAAGCATTTTGCTGCGAATCATATCGAATTTTTCCTTCTCTATGGGTCTGTTTACGCTTCCCCAAGATATATCGTTATGTATTGACGGGGTATCTACTATATATTTGTCATCAGGCGATCTGCCTGTGTATTTGCCTGTATTTACAACCAGCGCACCAGTGTTTGATAAAACTCCCTCTTCGTTTCTGAGAGCAATTTCAACAAGCTGAGGCGCAGTCAGATTGCGGTATACGTTTCCGTTTCCGCCTATACCAAGATCCATCGTATTAAGTGTCTTCATCTTGAACCTCCTGTGCTATAACTGAAATTACATTGATTAGTATACCACAACTTTACAGCAGGTTCTAGAAAAAAATACTAAGGCCTATGCATATTTATTCAATCAACATAAGTTCAATTAATTTTTAAATTTGTAATACAGCTATTTTATCCATAATAATTTTGAATTTTAAATTATTTTTAAGCATAATTAATTGTATACTTTGTTTCAGGCACAATGGTATTCGCAAATATATACAAAGGTCGCTTTTTCATTCCGGTATTTTTTTATTATTCCTACAAACTTGTCCGCAGACTGTTTATTTTGAAGAACCTTTCGTTTCCTTTGCCAGACATTGGATTATTTATTACATTATTATTAAACTTTGTTCGTTGCTGTTGCGCATAGTTCAAATAAATTTTACTATTATTATGTACAGCAGAATTATGTAAAGGAGGATCGAAATGAAAAAATTGATCAAACCGGCTCTTGCCATAGCTCTGACGCTTTCCTTTACGATCAGTGCGGCTGCCTATGATAGGGTGTCTCCCTTCGCCGATGTCGCTGCGGATTCATGGTACTGCAGGTATTCCACGGATACCTATGACAAGGGTATAATGGCAGGCATATCCGATACAACCTTTGCTCCCGACCTGATGCTTACAAGAGGAATGGCGGCGTCTTTGATATACCGCATGTACGGTTCGCCTGAGGTTAAATATTCTAACCGTTTCAGCGACATCAGCAATAATGAGTGGTACACCGACGGCATAATGTGGGCCGAGGAAAGCGGCATAATGACAGGCTATACCGACGGCACCTTCTGTCCCGACTGGTCCATAACCGTTGAACAGCTGGCCTCGGTTCTGTACAGGCTTGCGGGCTGTCCCAATGTTTCGGCTGATGCCCATGTGCTGGACGGATACAAGGACGATTTTCTTATATCTTCCTACGCAAAGGATGCAGTAATATGGGCGGTATCAAACGGAATGTTATACGGTACAACGCTTCACCCCACATCAGCGGTTACCAGAGCAGAGGCCTCTAAAATGCTGTCTGTCTATACGACTGTTTATGATTATGGCATTATAAGTACCACAGGTGACATATCCGATTATATAAGAAAGTATTACGACTCTACCTTTGATTTTACAAAGTATGACTTTGTCAGAGACGGAGATGATATATGCCTTTACTATGTGGTTGACGGATATGTTTCCACCTTCGGCTACAGAGCTGTAATGTCCGGAGATAAATTGCTCAGGGTTGAAATGATAGGCAAAATGAACCCCTATCTGCTTTCAACAAACCCCAAGGCACCCGATATAACCGATGATGAGCTTTATGCAATGGCCTTAGAAAATGCCGATGATAAACTTATCGTCCTGTCTCAGAATATCCGCAGATATTTTGATATGGACAGTATGAAATTTGTATTTGAGGTCAGCACCGTATACACCGACAAAAACGGAGAGGAAGCAACAGAGCTTTACAGATACGAAGTATAAAATCAGCGCCCGATATGCTTAACATATCGGGCGCTTTTATACTGTTACGCTGTTTATTTTCAGTCCTCGTAGGGAAGAACTGCTCCGTCATATGTGTTGTTTATGTATTCTTTGATAGAAGCGTCTTTGAGGGCATTTACAAGAGCCTGTGTCTTTTCGCTGTTCTCATTGCCTTCTTTTACAGCAACGATGTTTGCGTATGTCTCAGCTGCTTCTGAATCGCTCTTTTCATAGGCGATGGCGTCCTTTGCTACTGAGAAGCCTGCTTCAAGTGCATAGTTGCCGTTAAGAATAACGAATGCAACCTCGTCCTTTACTCTTGCTACCTGTGCGGCTTCAAGCTCTTCAATCTGAATGTTATGAGGGTTTTCTGCTATATCGTTTACTGTTGCTGTGAGGCCTGCACCGTCTTTAAGCTTGATTATGCCGTTTTCCTGAAGAAGAAGGAGTGCTCTTGCCTCGTTTGTAGTGTCGTTGGGAACTGCGATTACATCACCGTCTGCAATATCCGCGAGGTCTGCTTTTGTTCCAGGATAAATTCCGAAGGGCTCATAGTGTATCTTTCCTACGCTTACAATGTGTGAGCCGTTTTCTTCGTTGTAGGAGTCAAGATAGGGCTGATGCTGGAAGTAGTTGGCGTCTATCTCACCGCTTTCAACAACTGCATTGGGCTGTATATAGTCATCGAAAACAGTTACCTGAAGGTCATAGCCCTCATCGGCAAGTATTGCCTTTGCCTGCTCAAGTATTTCAGCATGTGGTGTGGGTGAAGCGGCTACCGTAATGACCTCTGCTGCCTCGTCCCCTGCTTCTGCACTGCCTGCGTCTGCGCTTTCAGACTTTGATGAGCATGCCGTAAAGGCTGTAAGTGTAAGTGCTCCTGTAAGTAATAATGCTAAAAATCTCTTTTTCATAAATAATTCCTCCTTAAAATATGTATATAGAATTTAAATTGCTGACTGTGTTATTAATTATTAGCTTACCCTTCTTCTGTCCGTCTTTTTGGATATGAGAGAGCCCACATTCTGAAATATCTGAACGATTATTACAAGCACGACCACCGTTATTATCATCACATCGTATTCCCAGCGGTAAAGGCCGTATCTGACTGCTATGCTTCCCAGTCCTCCGCCTCCGGTTACGCCAGCCATTGCCGAATAACCGAATATTGTTCCTATTGCTATTGTCACACCGTCTATAAGCGATGTTTTTGCCTCTACAAGCATTACTCTGAAAACTATGTCCTTTGTGCTTGCTCCCATTGACCTGGCGGCCTCTATAACGCCCGCATCAACCTCTTTGAGGGATGATTCCACAAGCCTGCCGATAAATGGTGCCGCCGCAATTACAAGGGGTACAACAGTTGCCGCCGTGCCATAGCTTTTGCCGACTATAAGTCTTGTAAAGGGTATCAGTGCTATAAGAAGTATAAGAAAAGGCACACTTCTTAATATGTTTACGAATATGTCCAGCACTCTGTATATCGCTTTATGGGGTCTTAATCCATTTTTGTCCGTCAGCGTAAGCACTATGCCTAACGGCAGACCGATTATATATCCGAACAGTGTTGTCAGCACTGTCATTATGAGCGTTTCTACCGTTCCTGTTTTTATAAGCTCTATCACTTCTTCCGCAATCATCTTAATCCTCCCTCTATACCTATTTCAAAATCCGCATATCTGAGGAGCTCCTTTGTTTCCTCAGCTTTGGGATTTCCGAATACTTCCTTTACCGTTCCCTTTTCAACTATGTGTCCTTCGGATATTATCGCCACATTGGTGCATATCTTTGTTACCACCGACATCTGATGAGTTATTATCACTATTGTTATGCCGTACTGTTCGTTTATTTTTTTCAGCAGTTCCAGTATGGACTGGGTTGTTTTGGGGTCCAGTGCACTGGTTGCTTCGTCACAGAGAAGTATTTTCGGGTTTGCCGTCAGTGCCCTTGCTATGGCTACCCTCTGCTGCTGTCCTCCGGAAAGCTGTGCCGGATAGGCCTTTTCCTTGTCCTCCATGCCTATTTCTTTCAGCAGCTCCCTTGCCCGCTTATAGGCTTCATCTTTGCTTTTTCCCTGTATTCTCAGCGGAAAGCTTATGTTATCAATGACGTTTTTCTGATAGAGCAGATTGAAATGCTGAAATATCATTCCTATCTGACGTCTTTCTTCCCTCAGCTCGCTTTCCGTCAGCTTTCCAAGCTCCCTGCCGTCAACTGTGACCGTTCCCTTTGTGGGTCTTTCGAGATAGTTCATACATCGTACCAAAGTGCTTTTGCCTGCACCAGACATTCCTATTATTCCGTATATCTGACCCTTCTCAACGGAAAGGTCAATATTCTCCAGTGCGTCGACACCTGCCTTGTAGGACTTTGAAAGTCCCTTGATTTCTATAATGCTCATATAAATCCTCCTGCTTCTCTGTATAAAAAAACCGCCTGCATGTTATGCAGGCGGCAGGTTAAAACCATATCAGTCAAGAACCCGTTCAGCATAACACGCACTCAAATAAGCCATGCACATCATCATGTCACGGCGGCACATCATCATCATGCTGTTGTTTAATACTGAATAGTTCATTGTGTTTTCTCCTTTCCCTAATTTTTAATACCTGTTGTTTTATCAAAAAGAAAAGCCCGTCTGTGTGTTATGCAGACGGGCTGAAGTCATTCGCTTCAATTACAGCCTTGAGTCACAACACACACAAAAATTAACCATGCACATCATCATGCCACGGCTACACATCATCATCATTGAATTGTTGACTCTGTTATTATTCATGGGTGCTACTCCTTTCCAACCAAAATTTAAAATCAATCGTTGCTGTAGATAATACTCCCATTGACTTTTTATGTCAATACCCTTTTTCTGTTTTTTTTAAAATACAATTTTCGGCGTCTTTGGGTTCATCTATGTCCGAAAACGGCGTTTCGTCATCAAAATCAACGAAAAAGACATCTGACAAATTATTCATATAGACACTGCGCCCGCCCCTGTCGCCGTTTATATTCATTAGGCCTTCGGCGTACCTTTCGGGAAAAATCACAGGATTTTTCCCTTCGCCCCCTACCCTCGGCACGATTATGCTGTCATGGGCTTCAAAGGCCTCCGTCAGAGCAGATACGGTCTTTTTGTCCATAAAGGGCTGGTCGGCGGCAAAGAACATAATACCGTCACAGTATCCCCTGTTTTCTGTTCCCAGTCTTACGGATACGGAAGCACCCTCCTCGGGACTTGGGTTCATAACGACCTCCGCCCTATCGGTATATTCTGCTATTTCCTTATAGGCTGTGACTATAACGGTTCTGTAAAAGCCGCAGGAAAGCACACAATCGGTCAGATATTCAAACATTCTGCGACTTCCAAACTCCATGAGAAGCTTATTTCTTCCCATACGCCTGCTGAGCCCCGAGCACATTATAACTGCGGTTATCTTTTTCATCGTCTTATATATTTTCCTTTGCTGCCCACATATTCGCCGTCAACAACAGCGGCCTTTCCGCCCAGGTATACGTTGAGTATTCTGCCCTTAACGTCTCTGCCGTTATAAAGGCTTTCGCTGTCCCTAATGACTCCTCTGGCTCTGTCATCGAATATAACTATATCGGCATCGGCGCCCGGCATAAGTGTACCCTTTCTGGGATACATGTTGTAGGCCTTAGCCACATTCGTAGTGAACTTCTTAATAATCTTATCACCGAACAGCGTATACATATTGACAAAGGAATACTTTATTCCGCCTATGCCCATAGGTGTTTCGCTTGTATATTTATGCTTTTTCATGTCCTCGGTGAAGGGACAGTGGTCAGTTCCGATTGTGGATATATAATCTATATCCCGACATAGCAGCTCCCTGTCCTCCTCGGGTCTTAAGGGCGGCGTCATTGTGTAGAGATATCCGCTTCTCTTATTGTAGCAGGAGCTGTTGAATATGAAATAATGGGGACAGCTTTCCATTATGATACTGCCGTTTTCCAGTTCTTTTCTGTATTCTCTTGCTACTATGTCTGCCGTTGTTCCCGCACTGACATGTACGATATAGAGGTTTCCGCCCGTCACCCTTGCCATCTGAGCCAGCTTAAGCACCTCGGTTGTCTCGCAGAGGGTATCACGGCTTTTTTCATGGTTCTTTATAAGTATCTTGTCGCTGTAATCCACAAGGGCATCATTCTCCGAATGGATAACGATACGCACATTATGGGGCTTTGACTGTTTAAGCAATTCCTTTATATAATCGTCATAGGTTCTTCTGTCCGTATTGGAATAGGTGGTGAACAGCTTAACGGAGGTTATGCCGTACTTAAGCCCCTCCCTTATCATCTCCTTGGCTCCGTCCTCGGGATTGGCAAGGCAGCTGTGGAAAGCGTAGTCCGAAGCGGAATTTTCGGCAAGGCTCATTCTCTCGTCAAAGGCCGCCTTAAAGTCGGCACGTCTTTTAAGGGGGTCTAGAAAGTCTATATATGTAGTCACTCCGCCCAGCAGTCCGTTTATCGAGCCCCTTTCAAAATCGTCGGTGGACGTATTGCCCGCAACCGTAAGCGCAAAATGCACATGGGGGTCAATAAATCCGGGCAGTACCTTTGCTCCGTCGGCGTTTACGGTTTCCTCACAGCTGAGCTTTTCCGCCGACAGCGCCGCTATTTTCCCGTCCTTGACATAGACATTGGCATTGATAAAGCCGTTTTCTGTATATACTCTGCCGTTTAATATTCCAAGATCATACATGCTTTCAGCCTCCCCGCTATAGTTGTTTATCAGAATATTTTTCTTCCGCATACATATTTTGAAGCAATATTATGTTTGTTTCCGAGATATATTATCCTCTCAAGTCTCTCCTTTGTGTCAAAGTCCACGGTGGTCTTTATATTTGTATCGTCCAGCACAAGGGCGTCAAACTCACAGCCCTTTTCAAAGGAGCCTGCTTTTCCGAAAAATTCTCCGCCGCCGACAGTGGCCATGTAGAACACATTCTCAAGGGTGAGAGGCTTATATTTTTTATCAATATATCTCCAGTACATTTTTGAGCACTGAACAGCCAGTGTCATGGCTCTGTTAAGAGCAAGGGTTGTGCCGCCTGCCACATCGGAGCCGATGCCGACCTTTATACCCTCCTCCAACATTCTTGAAACAGGTGATATACCCGAGGCGATATTCATGTTTGACTCGGGACAGTGGGCGGCAAATACACCGTTGTTTTTCATAAGCGCCATTTCTTCCTCTGTCATGTGGACACAGTGAGCCATTATCGTCTTATCGTTCATCATGCCGAAGCGGTCATAGGCATTTCCATAGGACGTTGACCAGGGGCAAAGCTCCTTAACCCATTCTATCTCCGACGGATTTTCCGACAGATGAGACTGTACAGGCAGGTCATATTTATGCATTATTTCCGAAAGTCCATACATAAGCTCATCTGTACATGACGGTATAAATCTGGGTGTTATAATGGGCTTTGTATTTTCAAACCGCTTTGACAGTTGTACAAATCTTTCGGTATCCGCAAGGGACTTATCCGTGTCCTCTCTTAAATAATCGGGGCTGTTTCTGTTCATGTTTACCTTGCCGACCATTGTTTTAAGTCCGCTCTTTTCCAGCTTATCCATAAGCACTATGGTTGAGTCCGTATGAAGCGTTCCGAACATGCAGGCTCTTGTTGTAAAGCCCGTTTTCATATCGTTTACAAAAAGGCTGTAGGCTCTATCCGCATATTCAACGTCGGCAAACTTCGCTTCTTCGGGAAAAGCATGTCTTTCCAGCCATTCAAGCAGTTCGCAGTCCATGCCGACACTTCTGAATCCGTACTGGGGCGCATGTACATGCAGGTCGGTAAAGCCGGGAATTATTATTTTATCCTGACAGTCTATGACCTCAAGATTTTTGTATTCCTCGGGCAGTGTATCAAATACGCCCTCGGAAATTCCGTTTTTACATACCGCATATCCGTTTTCAACTATATTGAATTCATCCTTATTTTTTGAATATATTATATTTCCGTGTAAAACAAAATCAGACATTTACATCACTCCTGTTATCTATTATACGGCAAGGCATATATACCTTCTGCCCGCCTTTATAAATGCTGTTTTTATTATTCCTTCGGCTATAAGACAGTCTATTCTCCTACTGTACCAACAATCGCTTATGCCAAGTTCATTGCCGACGGCCGACCCTACTATCATCATTTCATCTTTCGGTTCATGCGTAACATACTTAAGCAGAACAAAATCATAAAAGTTCTCCGGCACTCCGATAAGCCTTCCGTTTACAACCGCTCTCAAAGGGCTGTTGTCATTAACCAGTTCCCGCCATCTGTATAATTCCGACCTTATCTCCTGTTTTGTCAGCTTCTTTTCATATTTCAGAAAGCTCTTAATTTCATTACTGTCAACCTCACCCCAGACAGAATGAGATATAATAAGCTCGTCATTTACCTGTACAAAGTCGGGCAGTCTGACAGTACTTACATCCGCATTATATGGTTCAAGCATACTGCACAGCCGGCAGAAGCCGCACATGGCATAGGGTGCTTTGCCGTACCAGATTCTTATGGACTCTCCGCCTTCAGCCGCTTTTATAATATGCTCAATGCTATCATGTATGTCATTTATATCCGCATGACCGTTCATGGTCTCAATAACGCTCATGCGTTCTTTGCCGTCCGCAGGCTCTTTTATATCCCCTATATCAAGGAACAGCTCAAGACAGACTATTTTATTTTTTTCGCAGACACCTGAAATCTCTAAAGACTTGGCATCATCATATCTGAAAAGTACCTCTGTCATACGCCTTACCCCTGCTAAACCAATTAATTACGTTTTAATTATACACCTCATTTTTATACTTGTCACCAAAGATATACAAGTAAAAAGCATACCGCCGAAGCGGTATGCCCATATATTATAAATTCATATATCTCATTGTTATTGAAGCAAGCTGTGCTCTTGTAGCAGTTTCCTTAGGCTGAACCGTATTATCTCCCATTCCGCTTATAAGGCCGTTCTCGGCACACCATGCTATTGCGTCTGCAGCATATTCAGAAATGCTGTCTGCATCTTTAAAGGAAGTACTACTGTTCTTAACCTCCGGACTGCCTGCATATCTGTATATGAAAGCGGACATTTCCTCCCTGGTCATTTTCTGTTCGGGTCTGAATGTGCCGTCCTCATATCCGCCGGCAATGCCTTTTTCCTGTGCCCAGCCTATGGCGTCGCTGTACCATTCACCGCCTGCCACATCCGTAAAGGTTGAAGCCTTATCAGACTGTTCTCCGCTGAGCTTATAGAGTATTTGCACCATCTTTGCTCTTGTCATATCGGTTTCAGGCTGAAATTCAGTTTCCGACATTCCGCTCATTATACCTTTGCTGTATACATAATCTACAGCTTCCTTATACCACGCTCCGTCTGCCACGTCTTTAAATGAAGTTTCGTTTTTATCTGATTCTTCGTTTTTCTCTATGACTGCCGAGCTTACGTTTGTGAAGTTCCTGTTTTCAAAAGAAAGCATGAATGCGTATGACTCCGTTTCTCCCGATGTCTCCATGTCTCGCATACCCATTCCTCCCATGCCTTCGGGTCTTTCAACAAGGAATTCGCCGTTATTCATTTCGGGAGGCATTTCTCCCTCGGGTCTTTCGGGTCTGTTTTCGGGTGCTGTCTTGTCAAAGCCTTCGGGAGGCTCGGGTCTTGAACCGTTTCCGCCGAAATCTCCGCCGGGCATTTTATTATTCATGGTCATTGCTCCGCCGTGGTGCATCTGTGTGCCGCCGGTGTAGGACACAATGCTGCTGTAGAAGCCGTCTGTTTCCGTACCTGTTATGGTTCCGCCCGAATATACATAATACTCGCCCTCTGCAAGCTTAGGAGTGCTGAAAACTATATATGTATAGTCATATGGAAAATCGTATGCAAATATCGGATTATCATCTTTATCCGCAACGACTATTACCTCATCCGTATCCTCTGTAAACTGAAGCATCATGTAAAGCTGTTTTGAGTCCTTTTCCAGCTCGTCATACATTCCGCCTGCACCGATTACGGTTCCGCCGTTGATATATGTACCCATGTCAGAGTCAATACCGCCGTCTGCCGAATTGGGGTTGGCAAGGGAAATTACCGTACCGCCGTTGATTGATATAAAGCCGTTGGAGTCAATACCGTCACCCTCGGAACCGTTTCCCGCAAATATATAGAGATAGCCTCCGTTTATTGTTGTTACACTCACTCCGTCCTCATTGGTATTAATGCCGTCGTCTCCCGAATTGATATGTATGTTTCCTCCGTTTATTGTCAGATGAAGCTCACTGTCCATGCCTTCGTTTTCGGCATTGATGTTAAGTACTCCGTTGCCCTTTTCACCGCCGTCAATTTCCATGGACATTTTGGAATAAAAGGCTCCGTCATATTTATGAAGCTTTTTTGTTGTTCCTTCTTTATATATTTTTGCCACATAGGAGCCGTTGATGTTGTTTACACTGTCATCGGCGATTATTATCCTTGCACCCGCCTTTGAAGTGTCAACCTCTTCCGTGGCAGTTTCCGTATCACTGCTTCCGCATTCATATACGTTATAGAATATTACCGCAGGAGCAACGGTGCATGTTATATCAACACCGTTAAGTATAAGAGTGACAACGGCATTTTCATCGTCCTCTGCTTCCTCGCCGAGGTCCACCGCCAGCTGTCCCTTTGAAAGCGTTCCGCTTATCTCGTATGTACCGGGCTCTGTAATGGTAACAACCGTATGCTCTGCCGCTTCCTCTGCCGAGTGCATATTATTTTCGGTTCCCTCGCCGTAGGAAGAATCCGTGCCTTCCTTATAATATACTATTTCAGCCCCCTCATATACGGCTGCTGAACTATCGTCTGAAATCGCCTTTCCGTCCACTGTAATCTCCGTATCGCTGAGTTTTATCTTAACCGTATCGTTTTCAGCCGCAAACACCGTGGCTACAGTCATAAGTGACATGACTGCGGCTGTTAAAAAAGCTATAGTTTTTTTAAAATATTTCAATTACATCTCCTCCTTGAAATTTATCATTTCGATGACATTATAAGGAAAAAACATTAAAAACAAATTAAATAAAACTAAATCCTATCTAAATTATAGATATATATAAGATTAAAAATTAAACCTAATTTTTTTTTAGATATTCTAAAAAATCTATTGATTTAGCCCTGTTATATGGTATTATTATGTTAAAGATAAACCATTACGGCGCAATGGTGCGCAGGGCTTTTGGGCCGCTTTGCGCATTGCAGGAAGGGGAATGAAGGCCTATGGATAATAAGACGTTCGATTTTCTTTCCCGTTTAAGCCACGGTCTTGCACTTCAGTTCGGCGAAAACTGCGAGGTTGTCATACACGATATTAAACCCGGCGATGATATGATAAGCACTATAGTATTTATAGAAAACGGTCACGTTACGGGCAGAAAAATCGGTGACGGACCGTCACAGGCTGTTCTGGATGCCATAAGAAGTGAAAAACGGGCTGAGGATCACATTGCGTACTTTACCAAAACCGAGGACGGCAAAATACTGCGTTCCTCAACTATTTATATACGAAATGACGAAGATAAGATAGAGGGTGTACTTTCCATCAATTTTGATATCACCTATCTGGCCATAGCGGAAAATACTCTCCGCTCCTTTACAGGCTCGGTTGATAACAAAAAGGAGACGCCAAAGATAACTTCCAATGTGGAAATGCTCCTTGATGACCTTATCGAGCATTCCGTAAGGCTTATCGGAAAACCTGTCGCCCTTATGACCAAGGACGATAAAATAAAGGCAATTAACTTTCTCAATGAATCCGGAGCTTTTTTAATAACCCGTTCCGGAGACAAGGTTGCCAGCTATTTTAATATATCAAAGTTTACCCTCTATAATTATATTGATATGGGTAAAAAAATGACAGGAGGTATTTAATATGGAATACGCAGAAATCAAAAAGGCGGCGGAGGGCTACCTTCCCCAGATGACAAAATTCTTGAGAGACCTTATAGCAATCCCCGGCGAAAGCTGCGGTGAAGAAGGAGTTATCAAGCGTATCGAACAGGAAATGAAGGAAGTAGGCTTTGACAAAGTAGTTATCGACCCCATGGGAAACGTGCTCGGCTACATGGGACATGGCGAAAAGCTCATTGCCTTTGATGCACATATAGATACAGTAGGTATCGGAGAAATAGTAAACTGGACATTTGACCCCTACAAGGGATATGAGACAGAAACAGAAATAGGCGGCAGAGGCGCTTCCGACCAGCTCGGCGGCATCGTAAGCTCCGTATACGGCGCAAAAATAATGAAGGATCTCAGCCTTATTCCCGATAACGTAACCGTACTTGTTACAGGCACTGTACAGGAGGAGGACTGTGACGGTCTCTGCTGGCAGTACATAATAAACGAAGATAAGGTTAAACCCGAATTTGTTGTTATTACAGAGCCCACAGACAACGGTATCTACCGCGGACACAGAGGACGTATGGAAATCAGAGTACAGGTTCAGGGCGTAAGCTGTCACGGCTCCGCTCCCGAAAGAGGAGACAACGCCATCTACAAAATGGCTGATATAATCCAGGAGGTAAAGGCGCTCAACGACAAGCTTCACTATGATGAATTCTTAGGAAAAGGCACTCTTGCCGTTTCACAGGTATTCTACAATTCACCCTCACGCTGTGCTGTTGCGGATATGTGCGCTATCTCCATTGACAGACGTCTCACAGACGGCGAAACATATATTTCAGCCCTTGAGGAAATAAAAGCACTTCCCTCAGTAAAGAAATATAATGCGGAAGTAACAATGTATGACTATGCAAGACCCAGCTGGACAGGACTTACATATCCTACAGAGGCATATTTCCCCACATGGGTAATACCCGAAGACCACCCTGCATGCAAAGCCCTTGTTGAGTCCCACAAAAATATACTCGGCGAGCCCAGAGTAGACAAATGGACATTCTCAACCAACGCCGTTTCAATAATGGGCCGTTACGGCATACCCTGCATAGGCTTCGGACCCGGTAAAGAAAAAGAAGCTCACGCTCCCAACGAAAAAACATGGAAGCAGGACCTTGTAAACTGCGCCGCTGTATACGCAGGCGTTCCCATGTCATATAAAGGCTGATTACAGGAGGATATACAATGGATAACTTCAACGCACTTATAGAGAAGCTTGAAAAGCTCGACTACAAAAACATGTATCTCAACGACTTTTTCCTTACATGGGAAAAAACCGATGATGAGATAGAGGCTGTATTCACCGTTGCGGATGCCCTTCGCGAACTCAGAAAACAGAATAAATCCACAAAAATATTTGACAGCGGTCTCGGCATATCCATATTCCGTGACAACTCCACAAGAACACGCTTCTCATACGCTTCTGCCTGCAACCTTCTCGGTCTTGAGGTTCAGGATTTGGATGAGGGCAAATCACAGATTGCCCACGGCGAAACACTGCGTGAGACAGCAAACATGGTATCCTTCATGGCTGACACAGTCGGCATAAGAGACGATATGTACATAGGCAAGGGAAACAAATATATGCATGATTTCTCCGATGCCGTTAAAGAGGGCTACGAAACAGGAGTGCTTGAACAGCGCCCTACCCTCGTAAACCTCCAGTGCGATATAGACCACCCTACACAGGTAATGGCTGACACACTCCACCTTATCCATGAATTCGGCGGAGAAGAAAACCTTAAGGGCAAAAAGGTAGCTATGACATGGGCATATTCACCCTCCTACGGCAAACCTCTTTCAGTTCCTCAGGGTGTTATCGGCCTTATGACAAGACTCGGTATGGACGTTGTTCTGGCTCACCCCGAAGGCTATGAAGTAATGGATGATGTTGTAAAGGTAGCCGAGGAAAATGCGGCTAAATCCGGCGGCAGCTTCAGAATAACAAACAGCATGGAGGACGCCTTCAAAGATGCCGACATCGTATATCCCAAGAGCTGGGCTCCCTACAAGGCTATGGAGGAAAGAACAGACCTCTACGGCAAGGGAGATATGGCAGGCATAGATGCCCTTGAAAAACGCCTTCTTGCTCAGAACGCAGAGCATAAGGATTGGGAATGCACAGAGGAAATGATGAAGCTTACAAAGGATGGAAAGGCTTTATACCTTCACTGTCTGCCCGCCGACATAACAGGAGTAAGCTGTGAAGCAGGCGAGGTTGCCGCTTCCGTATTTGACCGCTATCGTGTTCCCCTTTACAAAGAGGCAAGCTTCAAGCCCTATATAATTGCGGCAATGATTTTCCTTGCTAAGGTGGAAAATCCCGTAGAAATGCTCAAAAAGCTCAATGCAGCTCCCGAGCGTATCAAAAAGGCATAATTACAGAACATATTTAAGCATAACGGAGTGCCTTCATTTGAGGCACTCCGTTGTCATCAGAGGTGATAGATATGAAAAAAATAGTTATAGCACTCGGCGGAAACGCATTGGGAGATACCCTTCCAGAGCAGATGGTAAACGTCAAAAAAACCGTTAAGGTCATAGCTGACCTGATAGAGGACGGCAACACCGTTATTATTTCCCACGGAAACGGTCCCCAGGTAGGCATGATAAACATTGCTATGGGTGAACTGCATAAGGCACAGCCTGACCTGCCTGTTATACCCATGTCCGTATGCGATGCCATGAGCCAGGGCTATATCGGCTATGATATACAGAACACCCTGCGTGAGGAATTGCTGGACAGAGGAATACACAAGGGCGTATGCACCCTCATCACCCAAGTGGCCGTTGACAGAAATGACCCTGCCTTCAAAAACCCGACAAAACCTATCGGCCGTTTTATGACCAAGGAGGAGGCCGATGAGCTTATCGGTCTGGGATATACCGTTACAGAGGACTCCGGCAGAGGCTACAGACGTACCATTGCCTCCCCCAAGCCCAAGGAAATCATAGAGATAGATGTAATAAACTCCCTTGTAAATGACGGAAACATCGTTGTTGCCGCAGGCGGCGGCGGTATACCCGTAGTGCATGAAGAAGGCAATCACCTCAGAGGCGTCGGTGCCGTAATAGACAAGGATTTTGCCAGCTGTCTCATGGCAAAGGAGCTTGACGCAGACTGTCTTGTAATACTTACCGCCGTTGAAAATGTATCAATAAACTTCAATAAGCCCGACCAGAAGGAACTTCACAACGTGACCACATCGGAAATGAAGAAGTATGCCAAGGAAGGTCATTTTGCCGCAGGTTCTATGCTTCCCAAGGTTCAAGCCGCTATTGACTTTGCCGACAGTAAGGATGGTCGTGTTGCCATAATCACCCACCTTAACAAGGCAAGGGACGGCATAAACGGAAAAACAGGAACAAGAATAACAAAAGGATAATAAAAACAGCCCATGAGCAAAATGATATGTTCATAAGATAGTTAACAGCCACAGTAGTTTTCTCTGCTGTGGCTGTTCTTGCATTCAGTGTTGCTGTGTTATAATATGAAGTCAAATAGACCTGCAAATATAAATTTGTTAGTGTTATCGCTGTCCCGGGAATGCAAAAAGCGCAAGTGCAAAGATAGTAAGAAATACTGCAACTACTATGCCAGCAAAAACTAACGCAACTTTCAAAGTCTGTTTACACGATTTTCTTCTTACACACCTAATAAGACTTATTATCAGCAAAACAAAAAAAGCTATAATACTTGTAATCGGAAGAACAACTCCCACACTTGTGAATAGGATGTTTTCTACACTCCAACCAATATTATCGATTAATAATGCAAAAATCGATAACATTGCTACGACTCCTATAGTAATGAGAATAATGCGTTTTTCTTGCTGTCGCTCTACCTGTTTTTGATGTTCTGCTACTTCGATTGTATCTGTTACAATCATATCTGCATCGTCACATTGGATATCAGTTTCTATAATTTTTTCCGATTTCATCAATTCAAGAATACTAACCCCTAATGCTTCGGCTAAAGGTTCCAATGAATTAATATCAGGAAATCCCAATCCACGTTCCCATCTGCTTACAGCCTTATCAGTTACTTTTATTTTTGTTGCCAACTCAGCTTGTGTCATATGATTTACTTTTCGCATTTCAGCAACAAATAACCCAAATTTCGTTGCATCCATATCATCACCTCCTAAGTTGCAATATAGAACAGCAATCGAATATTATCAACCGATGCTTCATTTACTTCAGAAAAATATGGACTCTACACGTCGTTTACATCATATTTTCGTGTAAAAATCATATATTCAATCGATTTTTGAGGCTCTTTAACTTCCGGTTTATCGAACAGATTGCATTCTATACGAATCAAGCCCCGTATGTGAACTCTGTGAGACTGAACGCACATACGGGGCTTATCCCCTTGAACCGCTATAGTGACTATCCTCTTAAAACAAAAGGCGTGACCACGAAAGTCACACCTTTTTGTATATTTTAACGTCTTACTAACAGCGCCCGAAAGTCATGAGTATAATTTTTTATTATGCGAACATTCCGCTGTCCTTGATTGCCTTTGCGGCTTCTTTAATTTCGTCGACCGTATGTGTAAGGGCTATTCTTATATATCCCTCTCCGTCCTCACCGAAGGCAGAGCCGGGTGTAACGATAACGCCTGTCTTTTCCATGAGCTCTATAACGAAATCATTGGAGTTTGTATATTTTTCGGGTATTCTTGTCCACATGAACATACTGCCTGTGCTGAGCTTAACAGGAAGTCCTGCCTTGCCGAATTCCTCACTTACAGCCTCTCTGCGGCGTCTGTATTCCTCTCTGTTCTTCTCGATGTTGTCCATAGGGCTGTTGAGAGCAGCAATGGCGGCATACTGAACGGGAAGGTATACACCGTAGTCTATCTGGGAACGAAGCTTCTTGAACTGGGAGATAATATCCTTATTGCCTAAGCAGAAGGAAATTCTTGCACCCGTAAGGTTATAGGCCTTTGAAAGGGAATTGAATTCAACTCCGACCTCCTTGGCACCCTCATAGCAGAGGAATGATGTACCCTCATAGCCCTCGAATGTCATTTCCGAATAGGCATTGTCATGGATAACTATAGTGTTGTATTTTTTAGCCCACTCAATAAGCTTGGGATATATTCTGGGATTTACTGCCGCAGATACGGGGTTTGCGGGATATGAAACAACAATGGCCTTTGCCTTGCGTGCAAGCTCCTCGGGAATGCTGTCCAGGTCAAGCTCATAGTCATTTTCCTCTTTAAGGTGATAATACTCTATCTTTGCACCCGAAAGGTAGGGTCCTATCTCAAATATGGGATAGCAGGGTGCAGGAACAAGACATATATCTCCGGGGTTGAAAAGTGCAAGTCCGATATGTGCAAGTCCCTCCTGGGAACCGTTTACGGATGTAATTTCATCGGGTTCAAGATCCACACCGTAACGGTGTTTGTACCAATTTATAACTGCCTCTGTAAGCTCCGGCAGGTCGGCAATGGCATATCTGTAGTTAACGGGATTTTTAGCCGCCTCAATAACAGCCTCCATAGAAGCCGCCTCAGGCTTGAAATCGGGA
>JAQXNZ010000122.1 GCA_029098265.1 Clostridia bacterium
GCAACTCTGGATTCCTTTACCTGCACGATGATATTGCCGCCGTTTTCCGTGATAACCTTGACAGCCGCCCCTGTGACAAAGCCCAGCTTTTCAAGGAATTTTCTTGTCTCCTCCATGCCGCCTACCCTTTTGATATACAGCATATCTCCTGCATTTGCCATTGATAAAGGCATGATATAAGCCTCCTTTAAATAACAGACAAAAGCCTGCTTACCGATTGTCTTTGGCGTTAGCTTAAACTAACGTTAAGTCCCATCGGTACATTGTATTATAAAAGTAATAATTGTTTTTGCCATTAGGCATTCCTAACTGTAAATATATTAGTACACCCTAACTGATTTGTCAATCATATATTGCTTTAAGACAGAAATTCGTTAGTAATTACTAACTTATCTTTATTTCAGACAGCCGTTTTGTTGACAATTGCACATTTCAGCCATTTATATATGGTTTGGGCTTTTACCGAAGATGTAAGAAATATTTAATTGTTCTGTCCTGACAGTAAGTGTATACTCGATTGTATTAAGGAGGAATTTATATGAAGAAGTTTTTAACGGTAATTTTAAGCACTGCAATTATACTCAGCGGCTGTGCAGTAAGCAGCAAGGATGAGACCTCATCCGACGGCGGCGAAACCCAAACCGAAGCACCTGCTCAGGCAGAGCTTCCCGAGAATCTGGAGTCCATGAGAGAGCCCATAGATGCCCTTCTTATGTGTTCCATAGACCATGAGGATTTTGAATATGACGTAAACAACAGCTATGATTTCTGGCTGTCTCTTTACTACTTTGCGGGACTTTACGGTCCGAAGCATATTCTTGCCGACTACAATGACGGCGTACTTAAGCTGATGCACCCTACCGTACAGGAATTTGCTTCCGTACTCTATGCGGACTATGACGACCTGCTTGAGCTGCCCGAGGATATGAAGGACAAGGTAGAATATGACGCCGATTACGATTCCTACACATTCTATACCGGTGACAGGGGTCTCTGCTATACAGCAATAACAGGCTGTACGGACAATGAGGACGGCACATACACAATAACGGCACAGCTGCTTGATACGGTGGACAACAGCCTTATAGGCAGCGGAACATTCGTACTTACGGAGAATAAATATATAAGCGGAATAGTAGATGCAAGATATATGTATTCTATTTCTTCCTTTGAGAGAAGCTGATAATAATTCAGCATTAATTCATTCAGCAATGTAGGCTTTGCATAATACGCAGAAAAAACATAAGAATTGTTGCAAACAGTCTTATGTTTTTTATTTACTTTTTATTATTCATAAAACAGAGAACCCCTGCGAAATTCACTTTCGCAGGGGTCAATATACTGATATTCGACCAATCTAAAGCCGAAAGTTTTGTTAGGAACTTTTGGCTTTAGCTCCGTACAAGCGGAAATCCCAACAGGATTTCAACTTAACGGCTCTGCCGCCACAAAAAAGCGGAGTTCCCAAAGGAACTCCGCTCAGGCGCTCTGCGCCGTTATGGTTTTACATCGAATTCGGTAGCGACCAGATCGGAGCTGTCAATTTTGTACTGCCCCATCTTATATCCGGCTCTTACCGCCTCGACAGCTTTCTGACCTGATTCCGCTTTGACCTGTACGGTTATCTGAAGTATTTCGGTTATTTCAACCTCAAATTCTTTCATAGCGGCCTCCGATTAATTTATTAATTTATTACTTTTTAGCAGCGCTCATAACCTGCTTGGAGATGATAACCTTCTGGATCTCTGATGTTCCTTCGTAGATCTCTGTGATCTTAGCATCTCTGTACATTCTTTCAACAGCGTACTCCTTCATGTAGCCGTATCCGCCGTGAATCTGCATAGCAAGGTTTGTAACCTCTCTTGCAACCTTAGCGCAGAAAAGCTTAGCCATAGAAGCTTCCTTTGTATAAGGCTTGCCTTCTGATCTTAAGTATGAAGCATGGTAAACCATCCATTTAGCTGCTTCGATTTCTGTTGCCATATCAGCAATGTACCACTGGATACCCTGAAGTGCTGCGATGGGTTTGCCAAACTGTACTCTCTGGTTGATGTATGAAAGTGACTCGTCAAGAGCGCCCTCTGCAAGACCGAGTGCAATAGCGCCAACGCCTACTCTTGCGCCGTCAAGTGAGTTCATAGCGATACCGAAGCCTTTGCCCTCCTCGCCGAGTCTGTTGGCAGCGGGTACACGGCAGTCATCGAAGAAGAGCTCAGCTGTTTCTGAACATCTGATACCCATCTTGTCCTCAATCTTACCTGTTGAGAAGCCCTTCATACCTTTTTCAACGATGAATGCGCTCATGCCCTTAGCTCCCTTTGAGGGATCTGTAAGTGCGAATACAAGGATAGCGTCTGCTCTTGCACCACCTGTGATGAAGCATTTGTTACCGTTAAGGATATATTCGTCAGTAGCTGCGTCATAAACAGCTGTTGTCTTTGCTGAAGCGGGGTCTGAACCTGCGCCGGGCTCTGTAAGAGCGAATGCTGTGTAGTAGCCTTCCTCAGCGATACGAGGGAGGAATCTCTTTTTCTGCTCGTCTGTGCCGTATTTTACAAGAGCCTGGATAAGCATACCGTGTACTGCAAGGATTGTAGCAACAGCGCCGTCCTTCTTAGCGATTTCTTCGATAGCAATCATTCTTTCGATGTCTGTAGCTTCGGGGCCGCCGAACTCCTCGGGAACGCCGATTGCTGTAAGTCCCATGTCAGCCATCATCTTGAAAAGGTCAACGGGGAACACGTCTTTTTCATCGTTTTCTTTAGCTCTGGGTCCGATTTCTTTTTCTGCGAGTTCTCTTACCATTGCTCTTAAATCGTTCTGGTTTTCGTTGAATTCAAAATTCATTATAATTCCTCCTTATTCTTTTCTTTGTCTATTTTTCTTTTTCGTTCCCAAATATCAGAATTAAATTCTGAATATTGTTAATTCAATTTTACAATAATTAATTATAAAGTCAATAACTTCTAATTAATTAATTCAATTTTTTGACAAACCACCGCGTAATCTGTCAAAACCGATGCCGAAATCGGCAAGAGCCTGTAAAGAGCATAAAGGCTGTATGCAAATATTCTCTAAGGGGAGGCTGAGAGACTGCACACCTAATGTCTTGATTTAATCAAGCCGCCTTTTTCGGCTCAGCGTGTCAAAGGACACACCGACTTATTTTTTGAGGCCCATTACTTCTTCCCTGAATATTCTTTCGTCCATTGTTTTTACAGAGCCGTCAATCTTAGGCTCAAAGCCCATAACATCGATGATCTGTTTCTGAACGTCTATTCCGGGTGCTGCCTCTATGAGATATACGCCGTCCTTTCTAAGCTCAAATACAGCTCTCTCTGTGATGTACATAACGGGCTGTCCGAGCTTTGCAGCATAATCTCCGCTGAATGTTATCTGCTCTACCTGCTTGAGGAACTTGGGCTCTCTGCCTTCCTTTTCGATGATAAGCTTTCCGTCCTCAATCTTTGTCTTAAGTCCGCCGGCTGTGAAGGTACCGCAGAAGAATACCTTCTTTGCATTCTGTGTAATGTCAATGAATCCGCCGCAGCCTGCTATTCTGGG
>JAQXNZ010000123.1 GCA_029098265.1 Clostridia bacterium
TGCTTTTGCTGAACTGGCTTCGGAATTAGGTAGTATCGCAGGAATTGGTTCTGCTTTACCAGCGGCTGTAGTAGTGGGTATAATAATTGGAATAACTGTATATGCATGTTCCGATGATTTATCTAGTACATCGATAAATAATCTTGCTAACAATGTATCTTCAGTAGTAACCAAAGTAGGCAATGCAATCACATCAAATTCATCTAAGGCAAAATCTAATGCAAGAGAAGCTGTTATTACTTCAGTAAATTACTGGAAAAACTTAAGAAAATACCATTCTTTTGAATGTACAAGAATTAGTGGCTACAAAGGAGACGGACTTGGTGGAATTAAAGTGGGAGATCCTTTAACAGAAGAAGAAGCTTTGGCTAGAGTTTTAACTAATACAAAGAATAATTCAGATGTATTCTGCACACATGCAGATTGGGCATATGAATTAGCTCTACTTGCATCTGATTCAGGCTATCCAGAATTCCATTTTGCCCATATTGATACTAGTCATGGAACGAAGCCATACAATTTGCCACATTATCATTATTTGATAAATGGTAATAATAGTAATGCTCATATTTTTTACGAAGGATAATTTCAATAGGAAATATATTATTTGATTTTTTGTTAAAACGGTAAGGCTTTATTTTTGATGGAGGTAAATAGTGAGTACATTTACATATATTATTTTGCCCAGAGAAATAGATGATGCTCTATATAAAATAGATGATGAAACAGGATACATATTATATGATAATCCGGCTTCTCATAGTTTGATTCCTTGGTTTTTAAAATGGAAAACTGATGATTTTTCAGAGAATGATTTTAAACCAATAGCACTTGACCAAAACATTACAGAATTGTATTTTGACCTTACAACCGGATTTACTTATGAACTTTCGGGTGATTTTGAAAAAGAACTTGATAAAAGATATATTGAACATTGTAAAAAGCTTTTAGGTAAAGAAAAAACAATGGATATAGTATCCAAAAAGATTCTGACTGATAATATCAGCCGTCATCAGTTATATCATTTGATTGATAATAATATTCATAGCGGTGAAAAAGCAGAGATTTATTCATTACAGTTAGGTATAGATGCTCACCTTAATACTGAACTTCCTAAAAAAATATTTGAAATTAAAACAGTGGATATATTTGACAACAATAAATTTTATCAAACAACGAAGTATAACAGCTTATATATAATTAAGAAACCTTGACATTTTAGCATTAGATTTTATTCATGTTTGGAATCTATAAATACTTAAGTGCAAGAAATGAAAGAGGATTGATATTTCGGTATTATTGATAAGTATCCTATAAAGATTGATATATAATAGTCATGTTTTATTATTTCAATACTTCTTTCGGTCTATAAGATAAGTTTAACGAAAGAAAAATATTTTGTTTATATAATTTATCCAATGAAATAGTTATCGAAAAATGATATAATAGGAATAATCTATGACTTGGGAGAGTGAATAACTATGACTTTTTTGCAGCTGAATTATATAATGGAGATCTATAACTGTGGGTCAATTAATAAGGCGGCGCAAAAGTTGTTTTTGTCACAGTCCAGTCTCAGCAGTTCTATCAGGGAGCTTGAACAGGAGCTTGGCATAAAGATATTCAAAAGAAGCAACCGAGGTATCGAGCTTACAGATGACGGCAAGGAGTTTATAGCGCATATACGTCCCATAATAGAACAGCAGAAAATGGTTGAAAGCTATTATGCCGACAGAAATAACGATGACTTTGCTTCGCTTAATGTGGCGTCTCAGAGATACCCGTTCTGCGCCAAGGCTTTTGTACTTGCCATAAAGGAACAGACGGTATCCAAATATAATTTCAGCTATATGGAAGCTGAAATGGATAGGGTAATTGAAAGTGTTTCGGAAAGAAAGAGCGAAATTGGCGTTGTATTCGTATCTGATATGACCGAAAAGTTTATGAACAGAGTACTGGCATCAAATGACCTGGAAATGCACGAGCTGATGAGCATTAAGCCCCATGCATTCATAAATGTAGACCATCCTCTGGCTGACAGAAAGTCAATAAAAATAAAGGATTTAATGGACTATCCATATGTGGCTTTTACAAAAAAGAATAATGAATCCTTCAATTATTCCGAGGAAGCCGTAATTCCCGAAATGGACAAGTTCAAAAAGATTATATATGTAAACGACAGAGCCTCCTGCTATAACGTACTCGCCAATACGGACTGCGTGACTACCGGCAGCGGAATACTCCCCAAGGGCTACGGTGATGAAAGACTTATTTCCATACCCATTGATGATGCAATGGATATGATGAGGCTTGTATGGATAAAGATAAAGGATATAAACCTTACGCCTGCGGCAGAAAGATATATCGAGATACTGAAACAGATAATGAATGAAAAGAATATATAAAAGTTACTCCCCACGGAATGAACTCTGTGGGGAGTTTTATGTACATTGTTATTTTACAAATTCCGAATAGATGCCCTGAAGGGTAGCCTGATAGTCCTTTTCCTCAACACCGATAATAATATTAAGCTCGCTGGAGCCCTGATCAATCATCTTAATGTTTACGCCTGCATCTGCTGCGGCTTTGAATACTCTGTAGGCAGTACCGACTCCGTTGACCATGTTTCGTCCAACAACTGCGATAAGGGCGATACCGTCATCAATCGAAATATAATCAGGGTGAACGGCTCTTGTTATTTCCTCTGCTATGGCAAGCTTTTTGTCCTTAATATCATCGGTGCTGACAATAATGGACATTGTATCTATGCCTGAGGGGAGATGCTCAAAGGAGACACCGTTGTTCATCAGTACTTCAAGAACTCTTTTGCCGAAACCAAGCTCACTGTTCATCATGTCTTTTTCAAGAACGATTGTTGAGAAGCCTTTTTTGCCTGCGATACCTGTAATAAGTCCGTCATCGGCGGAAAGCTCTGCGTTTTTAACTATCATTGTACCTCTGTCGGCAGGTCTGTTTGTGTTCTTTATGTTTATAGGAATACCTGCGACTCTGACGGGGAAAATAGCATCTTCATGGAGAACGGTGGCACCCATATAGGAAAGCTCTCGAAGCTCCTTATATGTAATTGTCTCAATTGCCTTGGGGTCATTTACATATCTGGGGTCTGCCATAAGGAAGCCGGAAACGTCAGTCCAGTTTTCATAAAGGTCGGCTCTTGCGGCACGGGCAACAACTGAGCCTGTGAAGTCTGAACCGCCTCTTGTAAATGTCTTTATAGTTCCGTTGGGCATTGAGCCGTAAAATCCGGGTATAACCGCATACTCATGCTTTTCAAGTAAATCTGTAAGCACGCGGTTTGTCTTTTCGGCATCAAATGAACCGTCGTCACAGAAGAATATGCCTTTTTCGGCGTCTATGAAATCGAATCCGAGATAGTTGGCCAGTACTATAGCATTAAGATATTCGCCTCTGCTTGCAATATAGTCTCTGCCTGCATGGTGGAGGATAGCCATTTTGATTCTTTCAAATTCTTTATCGAGAGAAAGGTCAAGCCCCAGGTCTTTGATTATTTTTTCATAACGTCTCTTTATACAGATGAATACGTTGTCTATATCCTCATCGTTTCTTGTAAGGTCATAGCATTTGTAAAGCATGTCCGTTACTTTTTCGTCATCGGCGTTTCTTTTGCCGGGTGCCGACGCAACAACATATCTTCTTTCGGGTTCGCTCTTAACAATGGCGGCTACCTTTCTGAAATGCTCGGCATCTGCCAAAGAGCTGCCTCCGAATTTTAAAACTTTTACTGACATTTTAAAAGTCTCCTTTTTCATTTAGTCATTCATATATTTTTTACATTAAAGGTCATTCATCATAATATCTGCGTATGTTTCACGTCTTACAGCCACATAGCTTTCGCCTTTGTTCAGCATAACAATAGGGGGCTTGGGAATGCGGTTGTAGTGTGAAGCCATAGAGTAGTTATAGGCGCCTGTTGTCATTACGGCAAGTATATCGCCTTTTTTAGCCTGGGGAAGCATTACGTTTTCCTGTATAAGGTCTCCGCTTTCACAGCATCTGCCTCCTACGGTGTATTTCTTTACAGGTTCCTCTGCGGCCTTGTTGGCAAGGGCGATTGTGTATGCCGACTCATAAAGGGTATATCTGGGGTTATCTGTCATGCCGCCGTCAATGGAAACATAGTTTTTATATCCGGGTATCTCCTTTGTTCCGCCTACTGTATATAATGTCATTCCTGCATCTGCAACGATACTTCTGCCGGGCTCCATAAGTATGACAGGCATTTTTATGCCGAATTCAGCACACTGCTTTTTAAGAACATCGGCAATGCCCTTGATATTAGCGGCATAGTCTATTTCGGGGTCACTCTCTACATATTTTACACCCATGCCGCCGCCGAGATTGAGAATATGTGCTTCATAGCCGCATACATCCTTTATGTGAGCTATAAACTTAAGCATTATTTCTGCGCCGTCCGTAAAGGGCTTTATGTCAAAGGTCTGGGAGCCGATGTGGCAGTGATATCCGCAGAGCTCAACATTCTTTTTGCCGAGCGCAAGCTTAATAGCCTCCTCGGCCTGTCCTGTCTCAATGGCTATACCGAATTTGGAGTCTACCTTGCCTGTTGAAATCTTTACATGGGTATGGGGGTCGATACCGGGAGTGAGACGAAGAAGTATTTTCTGTACAACTCCGTGCTTTCCGGCTATTTCATCAATGGCATCAAGCTCATCGAGATTGTCGCATATAAAATATCCGATTTTGCTCTCTATTGCGAATTCAATGTCGGCATCGGTCTTATTATTGCCGTGGAAATATACTTTATCCATAGGGAAGCCTGCCTGAAGGGCTGTGTAGAGCTCTCCGGGAGATACCACGTCTACACCCATTTTTTCTTCAGCGGCAATGCCGTATATTTTTTTGAAGCAAAGAGCCTTGCTTGCAAAGAGTGGAAGTGAACCCTCGGGGAAGCATTCGCTCATAGCCTGTACATAAATACGCATTTTTTCGCGTACTTTTTCTTCATCTATAAGATAAAGAGGAGTTGAATACTGCTCAGCCAGTTCAACCGTGTCCTGACCGGCAAATGTAAGGTGGCCTTTTTCGTTAATACCAATGTTGTTGCAAATCATTATGTTTAGCTCCTTTACTGTATAGTCCATAAAAAAACAGCCCTGTAAATTAATTACCGAGGCTGTCTGTCAACTGAATAATATTCAACCGAGACAGCACTCCGCAAATAATGCGACAGTTAAACGGATATTATTCCGTTTACCCAGTACGGCCTTGCGCCTCAGCCGCCTTCGGCATCTACCCCTTTCGGAGGACGATTCTCTGCGAAAGAATATTTCCGTTTCTCCTACTGATGATATAATGCGCCTCTGTCATAAATTGTACTTTAGGTTAGTATAGTATTAAATTATTATTATTGCAAGACCAAATTTTGATTTTCCGCATTTTTATACATATATCATACTACAGCGGCAAAGTATATGATATTTTTAATACTTAAGGGTAATATTACAAAAAATTATTGTATATTTCTACACATAATGTATTACAGAACTGACTGTTAATGAATTTATTTTTAAACACTTATGTAAATATTCCATATTTTTTATTTGTATTTAATGATATAAATACAATAAATGTAGAATAATTTACATAAGGGCTGATTTTACGTTGATTTTACTTTCGTAGCATTTGTTTTTTACAAAAATATATTATCGTCTTATAATAAATTACTGAATGTAAAATTTTAAAACGAAAGAAACGGCGGGATTTTAATGGATTTTTTTGATGTACTGACAATGATAGGAGGACTGGCGTTTTTCCTATACGGAATGCATATCATGGGCGACGGCCTTGAAAAGCTGTCAGGCGGTAAACTTGAAAGGGTGCTTGAAAAGCTTACTAAAAACAGAATAATGGCTGTCCTTCTCGGTGCGGCTGTAACTGCTGTTATACAGTCATCGTCTGCAACAACGGTTATGGTAGTCGGCTTTGTTAACTCGGGAATAATGAAGCTTAACCAGGCAATAGGCATAATCATGGGTGCCAATATAGGTACAACCGTTACCTCATGGCTGCTCAGCTTAACGGCAATTGAAGGCAGCAGCTTTTTTATGCGTCTGCTTAAGCCGTCATCCTTCTCACCTGTGCTTGCATTAATAGGCATAGGCTTAATATTGTTTACCAAAAAGGATAAGAAAAAGAATATCGGAAGTATTCTTGTGGGCTTTGCAATACTTATGTTCGGTATGCAGACCATGAGCGGCGCTGTTGAGCCCCTTAAGGATGTTCCTGAGTTTACGGCAATACTTACTAAATTCTCAAATCCCATACTCGGCCTTCTGGTGGGTGCGCTTGTAACTGCCGTAATACAGTCATCATCTGCTTCTGTAGGTATACTTCAGGCCCTTTGTGCAACAGGAGCCATAAGATTCAGCAGTGCTTTCCCCATAATCATGGGTCAGAATATCGGTACATGTATTACTGCCATTATATCAAGTATCGGCGCAGGCAGAGACGCCAAAAGAGCCGCTGCTGTGCATCTTTATTTCAATATTATAGGTACGGCGATATTTATGGCGGTATTCTACGGTCTTAACGCCGTTCTGGATTTTACTTTCCTCGAGAATACCGTTGATGCCGCAGGCATAGCGACTATTCATACAACTTTCAATATAATCACTACTGTCATACTTCTTCCCTTCGGAAATGTACTTGAAAAGCTGGCAGTTATGACTATCAAGGATAAAACTTCACAGCTTACGGCTGCGGAAAAAGACCTGCAGATGCTTGATGAAAGATTCCTTGATTCACCTGGATATGCTATAATGCAGTGTAAGGAAGCATCAGCCAAAATGGCTGCCCTTGCAGCAGATGCAGTAAACATGTCCTTCGGACTTATCGAAAGCTTTGACGAAAAGACTGCCGACAGAATAATAGAAATAGAAAACGAAGTGGATATGTTCGAGGACAAGCTCGGAACATATCTTGTAAAGATAAGCGGAAAGAATCTTTCTCCGGAGGAAGGACATACGGTTTCAATGCTTCTTCATTCCCTTAATGACTTTGAACGTATATCGGACCATGCGGTAAATATTTTGGACGCCGCCAAGGAGCTCTATGAAAAGGAAATCTCATTCAGCGAAATAGGACTTAATGAAATCAGAGTTTATACAGATGCTGTATCAGAAATACTTGACATTACGATGAAAGCGTTCGACAATATGGATAAGAGCCTTGCCGTTACGGTTGAGCCCCTTGAGGACGTAATAGATGACCTTAATATCGAAATCAAGGAAAAGCATATAAAGAGATTAAGAACGGGAGCGTGTACAACGGAGCTCGGCTTTATACTCTCGGATATGTCAACAAGCTTTGAGAGAATAGCCGACCACTGTTCCAACATAGCCATTTATGTACTCCAGGCAGACCAAGAGGAAATGGATCCCCATAACTTTCTTCTCCAGCACGGAATGGAAGGAAATAAGGATTTCCAGGAAAGATATCTTAGCTTTAAGAATAAATACAGGATAGATTAAGCAGAGGTGTGATTTTATGGCGCTGATATATATAGTGGAGGACGATGCCAATATATGTGAAATTGAGGCTATAGCTTTAACCAACAGCGGCCATACCGTTGAGACTTTTGAAAATGCCGGGGCTTTTTACGAAAGGCTCACGGCAAGCAAGCCCGATTTGGTCGTTCTGGATATAATGCTTCCGGATGAGGATGGACTGGAAATACTCAGAAAGCTGAGAAACAAGCCTGATACAAGAAGAACTCCCGTCATACTTATCAGTGCCAAGTCAACGGAGCTTGACAGGGTCAGAGGTCTGGAAATGGGTGCCGACGACTATATAACAAAGCCTTTCGGCGTAATGGAGCTCATAGCCAGAGTAAAGGCGCTTCTCAGAAGAACCGAGGAGGAAAGAAAAATATCGGGAAAGGAAAAATACCTGAGGCTCGGCGATATATTTATTGACGATGTGCGGCATGTTGTATTTGTCTCCGATGAAAAATGTGAGCTCACCTATAAGGAGTACGAGCTTTTAAAACTGCTGGTTATCAATGAGGGAATAGTTCTGACAAGGGATATTATAATGGAAAAGGTCTGGGGCATGGAGTTTGAAAGCGAGTCAAGGACAGTTGATATGCACATCAAAACTCTCCGACAGAAGCTCGGCGTATGCGGCAATCTTATAAAGACCGTAAGAAACGTTGGCTATGTAGCAGAGGCATGAGGAACCGTAGCTTATGAAAAAAAGAATAAACAAATATATGATATTGATAGCCGTAATTGCCGTCCTTTCGACGGCATTACTGGCTTCTTTTGTATTCAGCTTTATAATAAAGCATCAGGTATTCAGCGATCTGCGCAGGGACTGCGAGATATTGAACGAGCTGAGTGATATTGACATGGTAAAGAATTATAAATTCCATGACATAAGGATAACTCTGGTTGACGAAAACGGAATTGTACAGTATGACAGCAGTGCCGATGCTGAAAAAATGGCAGACCACAGTGAACGTCCCGAGATTGCGGAGGCCATTTCCAAGGGGGAGGGCTCATCTGTACGTCAATCCGAAACACTTGGAAGAAACACCTATTATTATGCCGTAAAGACAGATAACGGCGGCATAATAAGGGTATCGGCTGACTATGTAAATGCGCTCAGCCTTTTCGGAAACCTCCTTCCGCTGTCGGCAGGTCTTATTGCAATAATGGCCGTTTTGTGCTTTGTGATAACAAGGATACTGACTAAAAAAATAATAAAGCCCATAGAGAAGATAGCCGATAATATAGACCTTAAGGATTCTCCCGAATATGAGGAGCTGGTTCCCGTTGTCAATATGCTCAGGGAACAGCATGAAAATATACTTAACAGTGCAAAGGTGAGACAGGAGTTTTCCGCCAATGTTTCCCATGAGCTTAAAACGCCTCTTACAATCATATCAGGATATGCAGAACTGATTGAAAACGGCATGGCAGACGAAAATTCTATGATGCGCTTTGCAGGAGAAATACATCATCACTCAGACAGGCTTCTGACACTTATAAATGACATAATTAAGCTTTCGGAAATGGATTCCGACAGCACGGAAGTAATATATGAGGATATAAATCTGACGGACATTGTAAAGGAAAGCATGCGAATGCTGCTTGAAAGTGCAGAACAGCACAGTGTTACAATCAATACCGACTGCGACGAAAAAGCGGTAGTTAAGGGCAGTCAGTCCATGCTGGAGGAGCTTGTTACCAACCTTGCCAACAATGCCATAAGCTACAACAGACCCGGCGGCAATGTTTGGATCAGTGTCAGAAACATTGATGGACATGTGGTGCTTACTGTAAAAGATAACGGTATAGGCATACCCGAAAAGCATAAGGAAAGGGTATTTGAAAGATTTTACCGTGTGGATAAAAGCCGTTCTAAAAGAAGCGGAGGAACAGGTCTGGGGCTTGCAATAGTCAAGCATATAGCCGCAAGCCTGAATGCC
>JAQXNZ010000124.1 GCA_029098265.1 Clostridia bacterium
AGACCTGAATTTATGCTGGAATTTGAAAAGGATTTCAAAGGCTGTGCAAGAGTCTGTCTGGATATAAATTACCGTTCTACCGACCAGATAATAGCGCTCAGCGAAAAGCTGATAGCTAAAAATAAAATGAGATACTCAAAGAACATTAAGGGCTGCGGCAGAAGCGGCCCCGTTCCTGCGTTTTTATATTTCTCCGATGCGGGAGAGGAAGCCGAAAAAACCGTTGAGACTATATGTGCTCTGCACGATAAAAAGGACATACCCTTTAAAAGCATGGCAGTCATATACAGAAACAATCTGGCTTCAAACCCCTATGCCAGAAGGCTTGCGGACAGAGGAATACCATTCTTTATGAGGGACATGAGCTTTGATGTATACGGACACTGGATAGCAAAGGATATATGTGCTTATGTGGACTTTATATATGATACGTCAAACGATGAAGCCTTTGAAAGAATAGTAAATAAGCCCATGAGAATGGTCAGCAGAAAGGCCATAGAACAGGGCAAACGCATGGGTATGTCCAGCTTTTACGGGGTAATGAACTGCGATATACTGGGCAAAAGGGGCAGGGCAGAGCTGGAAAGCCTGTACAATGACATACAGAAGGCAAGAAAGCTGAAGGGCGGCAAGCAGGCGGCCTTTATATATAAGTTTTTGGGCTATGAGAAATATCTTGAGGCCTATGCTTCCTATAAAAAATGCAGCTCTGTATTTTTGAAGCAGATAGCGGGAGAAATAATCTCCGTTGCTTCGGAGCTTGACGACCTGAGACAGCTTAGAGCAGTTTTGGAGGACTACCGTTATAAAATAGCAAATGCACCGAAGCCACAGGCCGGTGACGATGCCGTTACACTGACGACCATGCATTCCGCTAAGGGACTGGAATTCGGTACGGTGTTTGTGCCCTCGCTGGTAGAAAGCATAATGCCAAACGGAAATGCGCTGATTGACCATGAGATAGAGGAAGAAAGAAGGCTGCTGTATGTGGCGGTCACAAGGGCAAGAGACAGACTTGTGCTGTCTGCCTTTGATTCCTTTGAATACGGCTCCGAGGTAAAGCTGTCACGCTTTCTTGAGGAAATAGGCATAAGAAAAAGAAAATAGTATTCGACTTATTGTCGACTTTGTCTACACTCAAAACACCACGCCATTAGGCGTGGTGTTCCAGACTAGAGAAAATTCAAATAATTATTTGAAATTATTTGGTATTAGTCGTAACAACCGGGAAAGGTTCGGAAAACCGGGAAGGTTTTCTGAGGCTTTAAACCGAGACGGAGACTGCGCTCTTCGTCTCGGAGAAGTCCTATGACACAAGCCGTGCGCAGTGTAAAGTGCAAACCGCGTGAAAGTCGCGGCGCCGTAGGCGTTCCCGTAGGGAATTTGAGAACCTGCCAGACTTCATACATTAATTTAATCAAGTCGAAAACCTGTTTTCGACTTCTTGTCGACACTCAAAACACCCCGCCATTAGGCGGGGTGTTCGGAGGTTAGGTATTTATTATGCTTCAATCCATAGGTGGGAGTAGAGCCGCATGTCCGGGGTTAGGCAAACATACGGCTCAGGTTAATGGATTTTATTGGGTTTTTAGTGGATTAAAGTTTTATATGTGAAGTTAGTATTCACCGAAATTATCAGCTAACGGATTAGGCTTCTCCGTTTTCTACGTCTGTAGCGTGCATACCCTTGATGATGTATGCAAGAGTCTTGAGGTCACCGCACATGATGTCCTCTTTGCAGTACTTAAGCATATCGCCGCTTACGTCGTCGATAGGTCTTACGATACCTTGTCTGTTTACCCAGATTGTTCTGTAACCGAGCTCGTTGCCGGGGATTACGTCATATTTGAAGCCGAAACCTGCGTGCATCATTTCGTCAACTGTAAGGCCGAGCTTCTTCTGTGAAAGAAGGAAGCCGTTGTGCTGGGGTTTGTAGCAGCCTGCATCCTCAGCTGTGATGATGTCGTCAACCTCGATACCTGCGTTTGAAAGTGTAGCTCTGATGATGTCGTTGTCTGTGTTTGTAAGCATTACGCACTTTGTGTACTTTCTGAGCTCTTTGATGGCCTCAACTGTGTCGGGGAATGCTCTCCAGTGAGCCATTGACTGTGAAAATTCCTCGCAGTCCTCATCTGTGAAGTCAAAACCAAAGTCGTTGCATGTGATAGCAAGTGTGTCCTTTAATACCTGACGGTAAGGTCTGTATGTCTTGATGTAGTCGAACTGAAGAACTTCCCATCTCTGCTGTACCTGATAGGGTGTAGCTGTTGTGATGCCTTTTTTGTCAAGGAACTTTCTGAAGAAATCCTGAATTTCTCCTTCCCAGTCGATGAGTGTTCCGTATACGTCGAATGTAATTGCCTTGGGTACTAATCTTGCCATTTTAAAATGCACTCCTTTGATATATGTTTATTTTTTATTTCGTTCTTTGTGAAGTCTGCTTGAACTTCCTTACAAGACAAATTATAATTATATTTATCCATAAGTAAAGCGCCATTTTTTAATGTTTATCATGCCAAATTTGCATATATAGTTCGGGAGGGAAAAACGTGGACTCAAACTTTACCAAAATATTCATTGAAATAGCTTCCTGCGGAAACATAACAAAGGCCGCCGAAAGACTGGGCTATTCCCAGAGCGGATTGAGCCATACACTAAACAGAGCAGAGGACGAGCTGGGCTTTAAGCTGTTCTACAGAGCAAAAAGCGGCGTTACGCTGACGCCTGAGGGAGAACTGATGCTTCCCGCTGCCAAGGAAATGGAACTGGGCATGGAAAAGCTCTATGAGACTGTGTCGTCTATTCAGGGAATAACAAAGGGACACATAACTGTCGGTACATTCCAGAGTATTTCCATACACATGCTCTCTCCTGTGCTTAAGGCCTTTCAGCAGGACTATCCGCAGATAAAAATAGACCTAAAGGAGGGCAGTATACAGGAGATACATGACTGGATACTTGACCATACCGTTGACCTGGGGCTTACGAGCATACAGGAGGATGACGAATTTGAATCTATCCCCATATATGACGACCCAATGGTTGCTGTTGTGCCCAAAGGGTACTTTGATGAGCCGAGAGAGAGCTTTCACATCGGTGAGTTTAACGACAGGCCGTTTATAATGGCGTCAATGGAAAAGGACGGAGACAAAGACATAAAAAGAGTTATAGAGACAAGCGGCATAAACGTAAATGTCAGCTTCACATCAAAGGATGACATTGCGATAATGAGCATGGTGGAAAACGGGTTGGGCTTAAGCATACTGCCGGAGCTTATAACATATAAGCATTTTCAGAATATTGATATATATCCACTGGAGCCGCCTTTCAAAAGGGTACTCGGAATAGGCTTCTATTCCATTTCGGGAGCATCGCCTGCTGCGGCAAAATTTGCGGAGTATGCAAAGAAAATGCTGAGAAAACAGTAATAAAGAGAAGGTATAAAAAATGCCCCGCAGAATTGTATGTCTGCGGAGCGTTTTTTCAGTTGGTCTTAGGTATCAGTATCTGTACCTCATATACGCATCTTGAATATTCATGGAGATTGTCCTCATATTCGTTGGCAAGAACAAGCGTAGGCTTAGGCTTGCCGTCAAAGAACAGCTTTGCAAAATAGGGGTTCCAGCCCTCGGAAAGTATTCTGGCTTTGAAGCAGAGATAATCTCCCTCGGGTATTTCTATAATATTTTCAGATTCAAAGGGTGGGTCATGCTTTAAAAACAGGCCGAGATATCTGGGTTCAAGCTCACCGTTCATAAGGGCATCATAGTCCAGTATATATGAGAACTGTCTCTTAAGGGGCAAATCTCTGAATCTGGGACTGTTTTTGATTTCGTTCAGCCTTATGTGAAAGTCCTGCTTAGGCTCATTTTCACGGCATTTGGCGACAACCATATACCGTCTGTCAAGATGCAGACTGTAGCAGTTGGAATCAAACTTGTCCGCATCGACGTATGTAAAGTAATTTTTATACCACTCAATGCTGTCAAGTATGTCCTCTATTCTGCTGATTTCTTCCCTGAACACTTCCTTTTGTCTGTCGAGAGCTTTAAGAAGCAGGGGAATATCGTTGTTTACAAGAATATCCTTTATTTCGTTAAGATTCAAACCGAATGTCTGTAAATACTTGATCCTATCAATAAAATGCAGCTGATCTACAGAATAGTATCTGTAACCGGTTGTAGGATTAATATATGCCGGACTGATGAGGCCTATATTGCTGTAGTATCTCAGAGTCTGAACAGATACACCCATTATTTTTGCAACTTTTCCTATAGGATATAAATCATCCATAAAAACCTCACTCCTACCGAATTATTCTGTTTGCATT
>JAQXNZ010000125.1 GCA_029098265.1 Clostridia bacterium
TTCGGTCTTCATAAACATTATTATTTCGTTTTCACGGTCAAGACCTGCGACATAGTAAAAATTTCTGTCGGGAGAGAAGGGATAGCGTTCATCTCCCCGTTTATACGGAGCACGTCCGTTGAAAAGCACGAGAACGGAATCGTTCATCATTCTTTTAAGCACTTTTTTTCTGTTTTTTTCGACAAATTCTTTCTTAGTCATATACAGTCCTCCTTTTCGGCATAAGCCGACTGCTGAATATGCCTTTGATTATAGCACAAAAACTGTTATAATCAAAGCTGATGAGGTGAAGGTATGTATAAAGTTATTTTAAACAGATGCGAAAATTATGAGTACGAAAATATAAAAGAATTACTGAAAAAACAGATTAATGCACTGGGTGGCATGGATAAATTTATTAGAAAAGGCGAGACTGTGGTCATAAAGCCCAATCTTGTAATGAAAAAGGCGCCCGAGGAGGCGGCAACCACACATCCGTCATTTATAAGAGCAGCGGCAGAGCTTGTAATTGAGGCAGGCGGCAGGGCGGTTATAGCGGAAAGCCCCGGCGGACCTTTCAACGAGCTTATGCTTAAGCCCATATACAAAACATGCAGAATGACCGAGGTGGCTGAGCTTTCGGGCGCAGAACTGAATTTTGATACCTCGACGGCTGAATATCCGTTTCCCGACGGTATGCTTTTAAAAAGGATAACTGCGTCGGAGGCCATAGTAAAGGCGGACAAAATAATAAATGTCTGCAAGCTTAAGACCCACGGCATGGCAACCATGACGGGAGCGGTCAAAAACATGTTCGGGGTAATACCGGGAACTATGAAGGCCGAATATCATCTCAACCGTTCAAACATAACGGACTTTGCCAATGCGCTGATTGATATATGCCTGTTTGCACACCCTATACTGAGTATAACCGATGCCGTGGACTGCATGGAGGGAAACGGCCCGACGGGTGGTACACCAAAGCATGTGGGTGCGGTGATGACATCGGAAAATCCTTTTGCGCTGGATATTGCTTCGGCATATATTCTCGGCATAGATACGAAAAAAATACCCGTGTGTGCGGAGGCAATAAAAAGAGGTATAAGCCCCGAAAGTATAAAGGATATTGAGCTTTCGGGCGATGACATAGAAAGCCTCAGGGTAAAGGATTTTGTTATACCGAAAACAAAGCCCATAAACGTGACGGAAAATCTTCCGAAGTTCCTATACAGGTTTGTAAACGGTATATTACAGCCCTATCCCTGCTTTGACCATACAAAATGTATAAGCTGCGGCAGGTGTGCGGCAAACTGTCCTCCGAAGGCATTGAGCATGGAAAACGGCAAGCCGTCCTTCAATAAGGAAAAGTGCATAAGATGTTTCTGCTGTCAGGAGCTTTGTCCTGCCGTGGCGGTCGAAATCAGGAAACCACTGCTCTATAAAATGTTTTCATCCCTATAATGAAGAAAAATATTCACAAATCAACGCTCGTTTATTGACTTAATTAAATTACAGTGGTAAGCTATGAATATGGGATTTTATTCAATTTTAAACGGAGGTAAGTATTATGAAATTCACATCAACACCCAAGGCACCCGCAGCTATCGGACCCTATTCACAGGCTGTTTCAGTAAACGGATTACTTTTCACATCAGGCCAGGTTGCTTTTGACCCCGCTACAGGCGAAGTTGTAGGCACAACAATCGAGGAGCAGGCAGAGCAGGTTTGCAAGAACCTCGGCGCTATCCTTGAGGAAAACGGCATCGGCTATGAAAACGTTGTAAAGACAACATGCTTCCTTGCTGATATGGGCGACTTTGCAGCATTCAACGCTGTATACGGAAAGTACTTCACAGGAAAACCCGCTCGTTCATGTGTAGCAGTAAAGACACTTCCCAGAAACATGCTCTGCGAAGTAGAGGTTATTGCTGAACTTTGATATAAAACGGTTTGAAAAAGAGCTTCGGTCATCGACCGAAGCTCTTTTTTACTGTCATTTCTTGCCTGAATTTTTAAAATTCCTGATGTGCATGTAAACTGTGTTTTTGGATATTCCCAGAAGCGCCGCTACCTTTACTACCGAATCCTTCATATTGAATATTCCGTCGGTATAGAGTGAGAAGATTATTTCTCTGTTGCGGTTTACGGCCTGTATGCTTCTGTCTGCGAAAACTTTGTCTCTGGCAACGGTGAGCTTCTCTGATATAAGCTCGTCAACGTTTTCAGCCAGCGTCTCGTTTATGACATTCTCTTTCTGTGCCGTACCGGGACTTATGGAGTCAAAGAATGCGTAAAGAGGGGAGTCCATATAAAGGTTTATGCAGAGCATGCCTATTACCTTTCCGTGCTTTCCCTTTATGGCGTTGGTGCAGGATTTAAGCGGTTTGCCTGTCATGCTCTTGTTGTAGTATGTGATGTAGCGGAAGTCGGGATTTTTCTTTATGTCGTAAAGCATTTTAAGACCGAAGTCCGTAATGGGCGATCCTTCCTTTCTTCCGGAGTGGTTGTGTACGATCTTAATGACCGAGTGATCAAAGCTTGCAAAGCTGTGAACGACAAGCTCATAGCAGCTTCCAAGATATTCACCCAGCCCTTCGGCAAGATCGCAGTATTCCTCAAGTATAAGCTTATCAAATTCCGTTAGTGTGACTGGTAAGTGCTCCATAAAATATCCCCTTTATATTATAGTCGCGAAAGCTGCCCGGACAAAAAGCAATATAAGACCCGTGAGTCTTAAAATTTGTTGATGTTCGTTCTTCTTTTAAAATTATTATATAGTAATTTATAGAAATTGTCCAGTGAATAAAGTAACAGCGCAAAAAAAACTGCTGTTTTTTAAAATTAAATTTCGGTTTTAACAAAGATTTTTGTATTGATAGGTTCACGGTACTAATGTATAATTGTTCTGATACAGACCATTCAGTCTGTAGAATATTGTCATAAGGAGCAATAGGTATGAACAACAAGGATAGAGTTATGGAATCGGTCTTTGAGCTGATAATCTCAAAGGGAGAGACCGGCCTGTCTGTAAACGATATAATTAAAGAGCTTAATATGACAAAGGGAGGCTTCTACTATTATTTCAAAAGCCGTGACGAGCTTATGGAGGAAATGATAGACAGATTTATGCTTAAGGAAATGAAAAAAGAGATAGCCGAAGCCAGAGACAGCATAACGGACATAATGCCTATAAAGGACAGACTGAAACGGTGCTGTTTTATTCTTCCCAAGCCCGGTATAACCGATGACAGCGGAAACAGGGTAAAGGAATATGACTCCGGAAGCTTTTTCATACTGCTCTACGGCCTTATGGATAAATATCCTGCCCTTAAGGAAGGATATATGTCCTTCAGAGAGGAAAACCTTGTGCTGATAAGGGAGACACTTCTGGAGGGTATAGGCAGAGGTATAATCAAAAAATGTATATGTCCGCAGAGCTATTCGGAGCTGCTGCTGGCTGTAAGGGACGGCATAGTTGCCCTTAGTATGATAGATGAAAATATTGATATAGAGAAAAAGCTGGAAACATCATTTGAAACGGCTTGGAATGAAATATATAACGAGGTGGCATAAATGACAGATTTATTAAGAATGGGCATAGACATCGGCTCAACTACCGTTAAGGTGGTCATTATAGACGATGACAACAATATGCTTTTCAGCAGATATGAAAGGCATTATTCGGAAATACTTGATACGGTTAAAAAGCTTGTAACAGAGGCCTACAGCGAGGTTGGAGAGCATAAGGTTTCGGCTATGATAACAGGAAGCGGCGGCGTTGCCCTTTCCGAGGCGGTGGGCATACCCTTTATTCAGGAGGTTGTTGCCACAGCCAACGCCATAGAACAGGTGGCACCCAAGACCGATGTAGCCATAGAGCTGGGCGGCGAGGACGCAAAGATTATATACTTTGAGGGCGGAAATGCCGAGGAAAGAATGAACGGTATATGCGCAGGAGGTACAGGCTCCTTCATAGACCAGATGGCAAGCCTGCTCCAGACAGATGCGGGCGGACTCAATGAGCTTGCCAAGAACCACAAGATCATATATCCCATAGCTTCACGCTGCGGCGTATTTGCCAAAACAGACATACAGCCCCTTATAAACGAGGGTGCGGCAAAGGAGGACTTAGCGGCTTCCATATTCCAGGCAGTAGTAAACCAGACCATAAGCGGACTTGCCTGCGGTAAGCCCATCAGGGGTCATGTGGCATTTTTAGGCGGCCCTCTGCATTTCCTTTCAGAGCTTAGAAAACGCTTTATCGAGACTCTTAAGCTTACGGATGAGACGGCGCTTATGCCTGAGAATTCACATCTTTTTGCGGCCTTCGGTTCGGCTATTTCATCTGATAGAGACAAGGCCGAGAGCTTTTCGGAAATGATAGACAATATCGGCAAAAACAATGTGCTTGCCGTTGAAATAGCAAGACTTTCACCGCTTTTCAAGGATAAAAAGGATTATGAAGAATTCACCGAGAGACACAAAAAAGCTTCCGTTCCCAAAAAGGAGCTTGCTTCCTACAAGGGAAATGCTTTTCTCGGCATAGATGCAGGCTCCACCACAACAAAGCTTGCCCTTGTGGCAGATGACGGTTCTCTGCTGTATTCCTTCTATGCCAGCAATGAGGGCAATCCCCTTAAGGTAGTAATAAAGTCGCTCAATGAACTTTACGATATAATGCCCGAGGGCGTAAAGATTAAAAACTCCTGCGTAACAGGCTACGGTGAGGGACTTATCAAAGAGGCCCTTATGATAGACTTGGGCTACATAGAGACCGTTGCCCATTACAAAGCGGCGGCATTCTTTAAGCCTGACGTTGATTTCATACTTGACATCGGCGGACAGGATATGAAGTGCATAAGGATAAAGGACGGAGTTATCGAGAGCGTACTGCTTAACGAGGCATGCTCATCGGGCTGCGGCTCCTTTATAGAGACCTTTGCAAAATCACTGAACTACAGCGTGCAGGATTTCGCCAAAGAGGCGCTTTTTGCGGAAAACCCCATTGACCTGGGTTCAAGATGTACCGTATTTATGAACTCCAGAGTTAAGCAGGCACAGAAAGAGGGCGCTAAGGTCAGCGATATTTCGGCAGGCCTTGCCTACAGCGTTATAAAAAATGCACTGCTTAAGGTAATAAAAATATCAGACCCCAAGGCACTGGGCAAGAGCATAGTTGTACAGGGCGGAACCTTCTATAACGACGCCGTTCTCAAGAGCTTTGAGCTTATATCCGAGAGAGAAGCCGTTCGTCCCGACATAGCCGGTATAATGGGAGCCTTCGGTGCGGGTCTTATAGCCAGAAACAAGTACAAAGAGGGCTATGAGACAACAATGATAGACAGAGAGGCCATGAACAGCCTTGAAATAAAGACTAATCTTGTAAGATGCGGCGGATGTACAAATAACTGCCTGCTTACAATAAATAATTTCTCCGGCGGCAGAAGATTTATAACAGGTAACCGCTGTGAAAAGGGGCTCGGAAAAGAAAAGTCATCAAAGGATGTACCTAATCTGTTCGATTATAAATTACACAGACTTTTCGACTATGAGCCCATACCCGAGGATAAGGCTGAAAGAGGCGTAATAGGTATACCAAGAGTTCTCAATATGTATGAGGACTATCCGTTTTGGTTCACATTCTTTACGGAGCTGGGCTTCTCGGTAAAGCTTTCACCCATATCATCCAAAAAGGTTTATGAGGCAGGTATGGAGTCCATACCCAGTGAGTCGGTATGCTATCCGGCAAAGCTTGCTCACGGACATATAATGAACCTTATAAACGACGGCGTTAAGAGAATATTCTATCCCGGTGTACCCTATGAGAGAAAGGACATTATGTCGGCGGATAATAACTATAACTGCCCCATAGTAGCCTCCTATACCGAAAATATAAAGAACAACGTAGAGGAACTGAGAACAGAGAACATTGACTTTATCAATCCTTTCCTGTCTCTTTCGGATACAGACGTTGTTAAAAAGAGAATGTCCGAGGAACTGGAAAAGTATGGAATTACCAAGGGCGAGGTGGCGAAAGCCGTTGATAAGGGCTGGGACGAATGGACAGCTTTCAGAGAAGACATGCACAAAAAGGGCGAGGAAACCCTTAAATATATAGAGGAACACCATATGACAGGTATTGTCCTTGCGGGACGTCCCTATCATACAGACCCCGAGGTAAACCACGGCATACCCGAGCTTATAACAAGCTACAACATGGCGGTGCTTACCGAGGACTCCGTTGCTCATCTGGGCAATGTTGAAAGACCCCTTGTTGTAAGGGACCAGTGGGCATACCATTCAAGACTTTATGAAGCGGCGGCCTTTGTAAAGACAAGAAATGACCTGGAGCTTATACAGCTTAACTCCTTCGGCTGCGGTCTTGACGCCGTAACTACCGACGAGGTAAAGGATATACTTATTGCGGCGGGAAAGATATACACAACACTTAAGATAGACGAGGTAAGCACCCTCGGTGCGGCAAGAATAAGAATACGTTCGCTAATAGCGGCCATAGAGGACAGAAACGAAAAGGGAGTAACCGTAAAGAAAGGCGATGCCGCCCTTAAGAGAGTAGTCTTTACAAAGGAAATGAAAAAAGACTATACGGTAATCTGCCCGCAGATGTCACCCATACATTTCGACATACTGGGTGCGGCACTCAAGGCATGCGGTTTCAATATTGTCGTAATGCCTGCGGCTGACCCCGATAGTGTAGACGTAGGACTCAAATATGTAAATAATGACGCCTGCTATCCTGCGCTTATAGTTGTAGGACAGGTGCTTAAGGCACTTAAATCAGGGGACTATGACCTTAACAAGACAGCGGTTCTTATAACCCAGACAGGCGGCGGCTGCCGTGCCACAAACTATATCGGCTTTATAAGAAAGGCTCTCAAGAACGCAGGCATGGAACAGATACCCGTAGTATCCGTAAGCGCCCAGGGACTTGAAAAGAACCCAGGACTTAAGTATACTCCGAAGCTTCTCAATCACATGGTTCAGGCGCTTGTATACGGCGACCTGTTTATGAGGGTTCTCTACAAGACAAGACCCTACGAGGCTGTTCCCGGTTCAGCCAACGCCCTCTATGACAAATGGAACGAGAAAGTAAAGAGGGACATCGTAAAGGCTGACCTCAAGACCTACAAAAAGAACCTCAGAGACATAGTTAAAGACTTTGATGAGCTTGAGCTTCTTGATATAGTGAAGCCCAGAGTAGGCGTAGTAGGAGAGATACTCGTAAAATATCATCCTCTTGCCAACAACAGCCTTGTGGACCTGCTGGAAAAGGAAGGCGCAGAGGCGGTTGTTCCCGACTTGTTGGGATTCGGACACTACAGTGCCTATAACTCGGTTCAGAAGGAAAAATACCTCGGCGGAACAAGCAAGGCCAGAAAACTTTCCAGCTTGGCAATCAAGGCTCTTGAATACTATCAGAAGCCTATGATGGATGCCCTCGAGGCCAGCAATAGGTTTGAAGCGCCCGTCAGCATCGAAAAGCTCGGCGAGTATGCGGAGCCCATAGTTTCCCTCTGCAACCAGACGGGTGAGGGATGGTTCCTGACAGGTGAAATGATGGAGCTCATACATACGGGAGTAAACAACATTGTCTGCACTCAGCCCTTCGGCTGTCTGCCCAACCATGTTGTGGGAAAGGGTGTTATCAAGGAGATAAGAAGAAGATATCCCCTTGCCAATATCGTTGCCGTTGACTATGACCCCGGCGCCAGCGAGGTAAACCAGCTCAACAGAATAAGGCTTATGCTTGCGGGTGCGGTTAAAAACCTTGAAAAGAATGAGGCGATAGCCGAATAAAAATACGGTGCGGAAAATCAGTTTTTTAAGCAGTGATAAGTTGGGGTGCCGATGTTGTTTCAGCACCCCGATTTTATTATTATTTTCTTAAAAATTTATAAATATATGGTATAAGCGGCATATTATATGATACAATTAGGGTTGCATACGGAGGTGTAATATATGAAAGAAGAAAGAATGGCAATATTAAGAATGCTTGAAAACGGAACAATTTCCGCAGATGAGGCGGAAAGACTTCTTAATGCTCTCCAGAATACAGAAAATAAAAAGGAAGTTTCCGAAGGCATAAGCAAGGTGCTTTTAAAGACAGGAGACGTGCTTGAAAATCTTGCGCATACCATCGGCAAAAAAGCCGGTTCTGCTGCTAAGATAGTGTCGGAAAAGGCTGAGGAGGCCAAACCTGAGATTAAAAAGGCTGCAAAGACAGTCAGGGATAAAGTTACAGAGGCTGCCGAAGGTATCAGAGAGGATATAAAAAACAGAAAATCAGGTGATGTATCCGAGGAGGACTTTGAGGCGGAGTACACCGAAAAGACCGATGTACCCGAGAATGAAGCCGATGTGAACGAGACACCCGAAAACGAAGCCTGCACAAACGAGACTCCCGCCGAGGAAGAACCGAAGGCGGAAGCGGACGAGCCTGCAAAAGAGCCCGAAAGCGATAAGCCCGAGGCGGAAAATGCACCCGAAGAAGCCCCTGCCGAAGAAGAAAAGACAGAAGCGTTTAACGGCTTCAGCGGCTTCAGTGAATTTGCGCCCGGTATGGATATGGATGCTATGGCCCATGAGTATGAAGAAAACCGTGATTATGAAGCTGAATTCAATAAAATGATGAGCGAAAGCAACGGAGATATTTTCGGAGAGGTTTTCAACCCCATTAATGACATACTGTTCCAGGCACAGCAGGAATGGGAAGAAATGAAAAATAACGGTGACGGAGAAGAACAATGAGCAGTAAAGCAAAAGATGAGCTTATAAGCTGGATAAAGACCATAGCGCTGGCAGTAGCTATAGCGCTTTTCATAAACTTTGCGATTATAGTCAATGCAACGGTGCCTACGGGTTCTATGGAAAACACAATAATGACTGGAGACAGGGTAATTGCATTGAGACTCAGCTACCTTTTCGGCAAGCCCGAAAGGGGAGACGTGGCAATATTCAAATATCCCGATGCTCCCGAGGGCGAGACGGTGCTTTATGTAAAGCGTGTTATCGGTCTGCCGGGTGAAACGGTGGAGATAATAGACGGCGAAGTGTACATAGACGGCGAGGTTCTCAAGGAGGACTACATAAGAGAGACTACCGAAGGCGACTGGGGTCCCTACGAAGTGCCCGAGGGCTGTTACTTTATGATGGGCGACAACAGAAACAATTCCCTTGACGCCAGATATTGGGAAAATAAGTATGTCGAAGAAGATGACATGCTCGGCAAGGTGCTTTTCAAGTACTATAAAAAGCCTGGAATTGTAAAATGACAGTAAAAATGTTTGTATTATTACAGCTATTGGTTTATAATATACAAAAAGCTTATATGCTATATTTTCAAGGAGGATATACAAATGGACAAAAAAGTAACTAAAGATACACTTATCGGAGATATGCTTATGATAGACAGAGGAATCGGTGTTATCCTTATGCAGTCAGGTATGCACTGTGTAGGCTGCCCTTCATCAGCAGGCGAGACACTTGACGAGGCTTGTGCCGTTCACGGCATGGATGCCGACAAGGTACTTGCAGATATCAACGAATACCTTGCAAATAAATAAGCTATAAAGCATTAGACTAAAAATTAAGAGGGTGTTCCAAACTGTTTTTTATATCACAGCTAAGGGACACCCTCTTGATATTATAATATACATATATTCTATATGGCAAGGCGGTGTAAGAATGGATCAAATGAATAATCAAGAACTTTGCATTTTACTTAACGGTATTCTTGCTTTGCTTGAAACAGACAATGTTGATAAGGCTAAAGAGGTTATCAAGAAAGGTATAATACGTATTGATAAGGAAATGACATCGAACACTAAACAGGGCTAAAACACAGTTAGAGGGACAGTATACAAGTGCTGTCCTTTTATAGTGTGTATTAATCAATATCCACACTACACAATAAAAAAGAGTACATCTACCACAACCAGATGCACTCTAAAAAGGTGATGATACTACGACACCGATTTGTCCATATATGCAATATGACAACCGGCATATTACCGATTGTCATATTGCGTTCCCTAGTGACTTTGAAACTTGGGAATACATATATGAACACTACACTTAATACTAATCACATATCCTATACAAAATCAAATCTAAAAATGAAGGAATTCATATCTTAGTTTAAACAGGTTAAAACCATGTTTTCGACTTATCAGCTGTTTGCTTCCTCCCACTTTTCATAGAGTTCTTCAAGACGGCCTTCAAGCTCTGTCTTTTCATCGAAAAGCTCTTTAAGACGGGCGGAGTCGGCGCTTATTTCTGGGTCAAACATCAGCGAATCCAGCTCTGCTATGCGGGATTCTGTTTTTTCTATTTCTTCCTCGGCCTTTTTTATTTCATTGGCCTTTTTTCTTGCCTTTGCCTGTTCTTCCTTCTGGGTCAGCCAGTCGCTTTTTGTGGCTGATATATTCTGCGGCTTCTGCTCTGCGGGCTTTCCTGCATTTTCAAGCTCTGCAAGACGCTCTTTTTCGGCCTTTTTCTCAAGGTAGTAGGTGTAATTGCCCAAATACTGGGTAACGCCGTCTCTTGAAAGCTCCAGCGTGCGCTCGGCGGTCTTATCAATAAAATATCGGTCATGGGATATATAGAGCACAGTGCCGTCATAGCTGTTTATGGCGTCCTCAAGAATTTCTTTGGAATACATGTCCAGATGGTTGGTAGGCTCGTCCAGTATAAGGAAGTTCGACTTGGACAGCATTATCTTTGCCAGTGATACACGTCCCTTTTCGCCGCCTGACAGAGAGCCTATTGTTTTGAACACATCGTCCTCGGTGAAAACAAAGGCCGCAAGTACGTTCCTTATTTCGCCGTTGGTCATGTTGGGGTAGGCGTTGTGTATCTCGTCAAATATGGTGTTTCTGTCGTCCAGCTCGTGGTGCTCCTGGTCGTAGTAGCCGGGATTTACGTTGACACCCAGTGCTGTTTTGCCGCCGTCGGGTGAGAGACTGCCCAGTATTATCTTGAAAAGCGTACTTTTTCCTATGCCGTTGGGGCCGATTATCGCAACCTTTTCTCCTCTTTTTATCTCAAAGGATACATTGGAGAACAGCTTGTTGGAGCCGAAGCTCATGGACAGATTTTCAACGGAAAGCACGTCGTTGCCGCTCTGTATTCTTGGAGTAAGACGGAAGTGCATTTTTTCGGGAAGATTTTCGGGCCTTTCCAACCTGTCCATCTTTTCAAGAGCCTTTTCTCGGCTCTCGGCACGCTTTATGGACTTTTCGCGGTTGAACTGGCGGAGGGTCTTTATGACCTCCTCCTGATGGCGTATTTCCTTCTGCTGATCGGCATACTGCTTGAGCTGTGCTGCCCTTGCAGCGTCCTTCTGTCTTATGAAGAAAGAATAGTTGCCGTTATAGACAGTGGATTTTCCGTTTTCAATATCGATTATTTTGGTGACTGTGCGGTCAAGAAAATATCGGTCATGGGATATAATGAGCACAGCACCCGTATAGCCTCTCAAAAAGTCCTCCAGCCACTGTATGGATTCTATGTCCAAATGGTTTGTAGGCTCGTCCAGAAGCAGTATGTCGGGACGGGAAAGCAGCAGCCTGCCCAAAAACACACGGGTCTTCTGACCGCCGGAGAGGGTGCATACCTTCTGACTGTACTCATCCTCGCTGAAGCCTAAGCCCTTCAGAACGCCCTTTATGCGGCTCTGATAGCTGTAGCCGTCGGACTCCTCAAACTGCTGCTGAAGTCTGGCATACTGTGCCATAAAGCTGTCATATTCGCTGTCAGACAGGGAAGACATTTTTTTCTCCATGTCCCTGAGGCTTTCCTCCAGCTTGAATATGGGCTCGAATACGGACAGCATTTCTTCGTAAACGGTCTTTTCGGAACGAATGTCTATATTCTGTTCCAGATAGCCGATGGAAACGTCCTTCGGTATGTAAAGCTGACCGTCATCGTGGGAAAGCTGATCTGTTATTATTCTGAAAAGTGTAGTCTTGCCTGCGCCGTTTACGCCGACTATGGCGGCCTTTTCCTTATCCTCGAGATTGAATGTTATTTTTTTAAGGATCACATCTGTGCCGTAGCTTTTTGATATATCCTTACACGAAAGTATCATATTATTTCACTCCGATAATGAATTTTGTTAAAAAAATTATAACAGATTGAGTCAAATATGAAAAGGGTTTACGTTGACAATAGACAAAGTTCGGTGATATACTATAGCTAATAAGTAAGTGAGGAGTCTTGTTTTATGGATGGCGAAAAGAAAATATCAAGTGCTGTAATCAACAGATTACCGCGATATTACAGATATTTGGGCGATTTGCTTGAAAGCGATATTACTAGGATTTCGTCCAAGGAACTTAGTGAAAAAATGAACATAACAGCTAGCCAGATTCGTCAGGATCTTAACAATTTCGGCGGCTTCGGTCAGCAGGGCTACGGATATAACGTAGAGTACTTATACAATGAAATAAAGAAGATTCTCGGCCTTGACAGAGTTTATAACCTTATTGTTGTCGGCGGCGGAAACATAGGACAGGCCCTTGTGAATTATACGAGCTTTGAAAAAAGAGGTTTTGTTATAACCGCTGTTTTTGATGTTAATCCGAGACTTATCGGCATGTCCATAAGGGGCGTTGAAATATACGATGTCGATATGATGGAGGACTATGTAAAGAGCAATAAGGTTGACGTTGCCATACTTACGCTTCCCAGGTCACAGGCGGCAAAGGCGGCTTCAGACCTTGCATCATGGGGTGTAAAGGGCATTTGGAACTTCTCACATGTGGACCTTGACCTTCCCAAGGAGGTTGTTGTTGAGAACGTACATCTTACGGACAGCCTTATGACACTCCTTTACAAAATAAATGAGGTCAATAACGAATCTGAAATGAATTCATAATAATATAAAATGTGGGGAGCCGAAACAGGCTCCCTTATTTTGTGGGCGAATGTGACGAAAATATTAAAAAAATATAGAAATCTCATTAAAATTGTTTACTCTTTGCCGAAAAGGTTATAAAATAAATGTTGCAGTACAGTTTTGCTATACGGCTGCAGAAAAAGGAGGAAGAGAGATATGGGCAAATTTTCGGTTGTAAAGGGTGACATAGTAAAGTCGAAGACAGATGCAATTGTAAATGCTGCGAATACGTCTCTTTTGGGCGGCGGCGGTGTAGACGGAGCTATACACAGGGCAGCCGGAAGGGAACTTCTGGAGGAATGCGAAAAGCTCGGCGGCTGTAAGACCGGAGAAGCTAAAATAACAAAGGGCTATAAGCTCAATGCCAAATATGTTATCCACACACCGGGACCTATTTGGAGAGGCGGCACATGGGGAGAAGCGGAGCTGCTTGCTTCCTGCTACAGAAACTGTCTTAAGCTTGCCCTTGAGAACGATATAAAAACAATTGCTTTCCCATCAATCAGCACGGGAGTATACCGTTTCCCCGTTGAACAGGCGGCGGAAATTGCGGTCAATGAGATAGTAAGCTTTATGTATGAGCATAACGAAATAGAGCAGGTAAATATGGTATGCTATGATGATACCACTTATAAGGCATATAAAAAGGCCTATGAAAACGCCATAGCACAGTAAGAAACATGGAGATGCCACTTGGTATCTCCTTTTTTATATGACGGAAAGCGGCATGCGGAAAGGCATAATTAAGCAGATGATGAATATCATAGAAATATGTTTAAAAAATGCGGATATTTATAGTCAATATATAAAAACATATATTTTACCTAACTAAAGGATTTTTTTGTTGAAAATAAATTTGTGTTAGAATTATGTAAACTATTATGCATAATAATGATTTTTTTACAAACAGCTTTTACCCAGATATATAAACAGCCTAAAAGGCTTGAAATCGGGATTATGCACAGAGTTACCCACATTATCCACAGATTTTTTCTGTTTAAGCTATGAATACAATAAACAAAGCCGGACAAAAAATGTATTAGGAAAAGCTTGTTTATATGGGCTTTCGGGATTTGACCAGAATTACAATAAAACAGTGATAACTGCCGTTAACTGAATTATGTAAAGTTGACATCGAATATTAAATAAATAACGGATATTTAAAAATAAAAAGAGGAATTCGTAAACTTTTACAGAATATATATATTATAAAAAACAAGGTAGCGGATATACCGTAGATAAGACGGGTAATATCAGACAGCTGTATAGGCAGTCTGTGAGAATATACAGTATCACCCGAAGGGAGTTGTTATTATGCGTTACAACATCAAAGGAAAAAACATGGAAATCGGCGACAGAACGAGAGAGAAGGTAAGTGCCAAGCTGGACAGAGTTAAAAAGCTGTTCCCTGAAGACGCCGAGGCAGCCGTTCTGATCAAGAGTGAGAAGCTTGAATATGTTGTTGAGGTAACAATACCTATGTCAAAGAGAGTTGTCAGAGCGGAGGTTGCATCCGATGATATGATGGCAGCGGTTGACAAGGCTGTAGATATTATTGAAAGACAGATTATCAGATATAAGAAACGTCTTAAGAGCCAGATGAGAAAGAACGCAGCATTTACGGCTGAGTACGATTCGGTTCCGGTTGCAGAGGAACAGCTTGATGAAGAGCCTTTATATAAGATTGAAAAGAGCAAACACTTTGAGGTACGTCCCATGTCGGCGGAGGAAGCCGTTATGCAGATGGAGCTTCTTGACCACAGCTTCTTCGTATTCAGAAACGATACCACAGAGGCAATAAATGTGGTATACAGGAGAAAAGACGGTTCCTTCGGACTTATTGAGCCGGAATAATCGCCTGTCAAAACAGAAAGAATAAATACTGAAGCCTATTCAGCCTGACCGTTCGGTCAGGCTGTTTTGATACTTTATAAAAACAATAGATATAGGCTGCTTTTTGGCTGAATGTGTGAATAAGCGGTCATAAAGAGGTTAAATTTTTCTTAATATAGATTTTTTTATTGCTACCTATTTATAAATCTGTTAAACTATTGTATTGTGGATGGACTATGTGGAAAAACATCAGTATATAAATAAAGAGGTGCACATTTAATGAGTTTTCTCGAAAAGATATTTGGAAACTACAGTGAGAAAGAACTAAAAAAGATAAATCCGGTTGTAGATAAAATTGAAAGCTATGACAGTGCTATGCAGGCCCTCTCGGATGAGGAGCTCAGAGCAAAGACAGATGAATTTAAAAAGAGACTTGCCGAGGGTGAGACCCTTGACGACCTGCTTCCCGAAGCCTTTGCGGCAGTAAGAGAAGCCGCATGGAGAGTAAGACAGATGAAGCCCTTCAGGGTACAGCTTATAGGCGGCGTTGTCCTTCATCAGGGCCGTATTGCCGAGATGAAAACAGGTGAAGGTAAAACCCTTGTTGCAGTTATGCCCGCATACCTTAACGCCCTTGAGGGAAAAGGCGTACACATCGTTACTGTCAATGACTATCTGGCAAGCCGTGACGCCGAGTGGATGGGCGAAATATTCAGATTTATGGGCCTTAGCGTAGGCTGTATACTCAACAGCCTTACAAGTGAGGAAAGACAGGCGGCATACGCATGTGATATTACCTATGCTACAAACAACGAGCTGGGATTTGACTACCTGAGAGACAACATGGTAGTAAGAATAGAGAACCTTGTACAGAGGGGACTGCATTATGCCATCATCGACGAGGTTGACTCAATACTTATCGATGAAGCGAGAACACCCCTTATCATTTCGGGAAGCGGTACAAAGTCAACACAGCTTTACGAGATAGCGGACGCATTTGCAAAGACCCTTAAAAAAGGCCGTTTGCTCAATGAGGACGATGCGCTCAATCCCCTTATAAAGGAAGAACTCAAGGAGGAAGGAGATTTTGTTGTTGATGAAAAAGCAAAAACAGTTACCCTCACACAGCAGGGCGTCGGCAAAGCAGAGAAATTCTTTAACATCGAAAACCTCTCGGATCCGGAAAACATTGAAATTCTCCATCACATTAATAATGCTCTTAAAGCAAACTATAACATGTTTAAGGACCAGAACTACGTTGTACAGAATGATGAAATCCTGATTGTAGACGAATTTACTGGTCGTATAATGCCCGGCAGAAGATATTCCGACGGACTTCATCAGGCTATCGAGGCTAAGGAGCATGTTAAGGTAAAAAGAGAAAGCAAGACACTGGCTACAATCACATTCCAGAACTTCTTCAATAAATACGAAAAGAAGGCAGGTATGACAGGTACAGCCCAGACAGAGGAAGCCGAGTTCAGAAATATTTACAACATGGACGTTGTCTGCATACCTACAAACAAGCCTGTAATAAGAGACGATAAGACTGACGTTGTATATACAACAGAAGCAGGAAAGTTCCGTGCCGTTGTTGAGGAAATAAAGGCCGCCCACGAAAAGGGACAACCTGTCCTTGTCGGTACCGTTACAATTGAAAAATCAGAGCTTTTAAGCGCAATGCTTAAGAGAGAGGGCATACCTCATCAGGTGCTCAATGCCAAGTACCATGAGAAGGAAGCCGAGATAATCGCCCTTGCAGGTCAGAAAGGCGCCGTTACAATAGCCACAAACATGGCAGGACGAGGCACCGATATTCAGCTTGGCGAAGGTGTTAAGGAGCTTGGCGGACTTAAGATAATCGGTACGGAAAGACATGAGTCCAGACGTATAGACAATCAGCTCAGAGGACGTGCCGGACGTCAGGGAGACCCCGGAGAATCACGCTTCTATCTGTCTATGGAGGACGACCTTATGCGTCTGTTCGGCTCTGAAAAGACAAAGGAAATGGTTGAAAAGATGGGTATCGGCGAGGACGAGCCCATTGAGCACAGCATGCTTGCCAAGGCCATTGAAAGTGCCCAGAAGAAGGTAGAGGGCAACAACTTTGCAACCCGTAAACGCCTCCTTGAATACGACGAGGTAATGAACGAACAGCGTGAGATAATCTATAAGGAAAGAAAACGTGTGCTCATGGGCGAAAACCTCCGTGACAGCATACAGGGAATGATAGACCAGATTGTTGAAAGAACCGTTGACAGATATATACCCGATGATACACCCGTAGACGAATGGGATATGGTTGGCTTCAACGAAGGTATACACGAAATAATACCTCTTAAGGGCACATTCCTTGTTCCCGAGGATAAGAAAGCAACAGTAACAAAGGACAGCTTTAAGTCAGATATCCAGAAGATTGCCCATAAGCTCTATGAACTCAAAGAGCAGGAGATAAACGATGAGGAAAAGATGCGTGAGCTGGAGCGTGTTGTAATGCTTAAGGTTATCGACTCCAGATGGATGGACCACATCGACGATATGGATCACATGCGTCAGGGTATCAGCTTACAGTCATACGCCCAGAAGGACCCTCTCATTGAGTATAAATATGTAAGCTATGATATGTTCGAGGATATGAGCAAATCCATTCAGGCAGATACGGTCAAGACTCTCTATCGCGTAAGGGTAGTGACAGAGGCAAAGCGTGAAGAGGTTGCAAAGCCCATGTTTACAAATAAGGACGATTCGGTTGCCGCTAAGCCGGTGCAGAGAAAGAATGCCAAGATAGGCAGAAATGACCCCTGCCCCTGCGGAAGCGGAAAGAAATATAAGAACTGCTGCGGAAGAAATGCGTAATGAATTAAAGGAGTTATATCATGTTTGAACTTGACCAGATAGGAAACGAACTGTCACCCTACGAAAATAAGCTCAATGATATGGGCAGGCTTCTCGGCGTGGAAGAGGCCAAGGAAAAAATCGCCGAGCTGGAGGAAATCTCCGCAGACCCTGATTTCTGGAATGACATGGCAAAAAGCCAGAAAACCATGCAGACTATAAAGGGACTTAAGGACAAGGTAAACGGCTATGAGTCTCTGCTCCAGAAATATGAGGATATATATACTCTCATTGAAATGGGCAAGGAGGAGGAAGATGCCGAGCTGCTTGAGGAAGTAAAGCAGGAGTCCGAGGAATTTAAGGAAAATTATGAAAAGCTCAGAATTTCCACACTCCTTGACGGCGAGTATGACAGAAACAACGCCATTGTTACCCTCCATGCAGGCGAGGGCGGAACAGAGGCCTGCGACTGGGTAAGCATGCTCTACAGAATGTACACAAGATGGTGCTCAAAGAAGGGCTTTGCCGTTGAGACACTGGACTACCTTGAGGGCGAGGAAGCGGGCATAAAGTCCGTTACATTCCAGGTAAACGGCGAAAATGCCTACGGCTATCTTAAGAGCGAAAAGGGCGTACACAGACTTGTGCGTGTATCACCCTTTGACTCCTCGGGAAGAAGACATACATCCTTTGCCAGCTGTGATGTAATGCCCGAAATAGATGATGATGTTGAAATAGAGATCAGACCCGACGATATTCGTGTCGATACCTACCGTTCAAGCGGCGCCGGCGGACAGCATGTCAATAAGACATCATCGGCTATCCGTATTACCCACTATCCCACAGGTATAGTTGTACAGTGCCAGAATGAACGAAGCCAGTTCAGCAACAAGGACACTGCCATGAAAATGCTGCGTTCCAAGCTCCTTGAGCTCAAGATTGAGGAGCAGATGAAGAAGCTTGCCGAGATAAGGGGCGACGTAAAGGAAAACGCATGGGGCAGCCAGATACGTTCATATGTATTCATGCCCTATAACCTTGTAAAGGACGTAAGAACAGGCGAGGAAACTGCCAATGTATCGGCGGTTATGGACGGCGAGATAGACAGATTTATAAATGCTTATCTGAGCTGGATACACTAAAGCGTGCGGAGCACGCTAAGTCGAAAACAGGTTTTCGACTTGTATAAATTAAGGTATGAAAAGCCATTAGCAATAAATTTGCAGGCAAATTTTTGCAAAAGGCTTTTCTCCTCGGCGAAGAGCGCGGTCTCCGCCTGCGGATTCCATTTGGAAAACGCTTCGTTTTCCAAACCTTTCCGCTTAAAAATCCAACTCATCTGGATTCTGAGACGTGCAGAGCACGCTAAGTCGAAAACAGGTTTTCGACTTATGATGAAATCAGGATTTCGCTTGATAAATTAAAGTGTACAGAATTATATATTGTTAATGAGTGACCCTCTGGTATGCAGTGCCGGAGGGTTTTTACAAACGGTGATTTGTATGAAAGAAATAGTAATAACAAAAAATGACGGCGGTCAGAGAATGGATAAATTTCTGATGAAGCATTTCTCAAAGGCGCCGAAAAGCTTCATATATAAAATGCTAAGAAAAAAGAGGATAAAGCTTAACGGAGGCCGTGCCGAGGGCAGTGAAATGCTGTCCGACGGCGACAGAATACAGCTATATCTGGCAGAGGAAACAATGGAGGGCTTTACGGAAATAAAGGCCGTTGCCCGTACCTCGTCAGGCGTTGACGTTATATATGAGGACGAAAACATACTGGCTGTCAATAAGCCTGCGGGAGTGCTGTCCCATGCGGAATCCGCCGATGACAGGGACACCATGATAGACAGAGTATTAAGCTATCTGCATGAGAAGGGCGACTATATGCCGGAAAAGGAAATGTCCTTTACGCCCGCCCTGTGCAACCGTCTGGACAGAAACACCAGCGGAATAGTTATAGCGGGAAAAAACGCCGAGGCTTTGAGACAGCTCAATGCGGCGGTAAAGACTAAAAATATAAAAAAGCTGTATAAGGCGTTGGTCTGCGGAACGGTAAAAGGCTCCGGCAGACTGGAGGATATGTATACCAAGGACAGAGACAGAAACAAGGCTTCTCTGGGAAGCGGGGACAAAAAAATCGTGACCGAGTACAGACCGATTAAGTCCGACGGAAAATATACCCTTATGGAGGTAGAGCTGATTACGGGAAAGTCCCACCAGATAAGGGTACACATGGCTTCCATAGATTGTCCGATAATCGGAGATACAAAATACGGTGATGCTAAGGTAAACGGCGATTTCAGAAAAAAATGCGGCGTAAAAAGACAGCTGCTTCATGCCTATAAAATGAAGCTGGGTGGACTTACGGGAGATTTGGCATATCTTAACGGAAAAACCATAACCGCCGATGTGCCTGATGACTTCAAAAAAGCGGAGAAGGAAATATTCGGCTGATGGAGGCGGACGTTGTAAAAATACGCAGGTTCTAGTATAATGGAGCTATGAATTCATGTTTGGGGGTATAATATGTCACAGACGGTTCTTGTTGTAGACGATGAAAAAAATATTGTTAATATAATTGCCTTTAACCTTAAAAGAGAGGGTTATGAGGTGCTGACGGCAGAGGACGGAGAAGAAGCCGTTGCCATTGCCGATGAAAAAAATCCCGACCTCATACTGCTGGATATAATGATGCCGAAAATGGACGGCTATGAAGCATGCAGAAAGATAAGGGAAAAGCACAACATGCCCATAATAATGCTGACAGCCAAGGCAGAGGAGCTGGACAAGGTGCTCGGCCTTGAAATGGGCGCCGATGACTATGTCACAAAGCCCTTCGGCACAAGGGAGCTTATCGCAAGAGTAAAGGCAAATCTCAGACGTGCGGTAATAAAGGCGGATGCGCCTAAAAAATCGACTAATGTTCTTACATTTAAAAATCTCGAAATTGACTTGGATAAGTTTGAAGCAAGAAAGGAAAATAAGGTTCTTGAGCTCACGTTCAGAGAGTTTGAACTGCTTAAATTCCTTGCGCAGAATCTCGGTCAGGTGTTTTCGAGGGAATCCCTGCTTGAAAAGGTATGGGGCTATGAGTATTACGGAGACGTGCGTACCGTTGACGTAACCGTTAGGAGACTGAGGGAAAAGCTGGAGGATAACCCCAGCAAGCCTGAATACATACTTACCAAGCGCGGCGTAGGCTACTATTTCGGAGGAAATTAAGGTGATTTGATTGAAAGGCATAAAGTGGAGACTTATAGCCATGTATTTGGGTCTCGTTTTTATCGTAATGATAGTCACCGGCTCATTTATATTGCTGAGTATGCAGAAAACTGAAACAGATAAAGCCAGAAGCCAGCTGGAGCTGTATGCCGAAAAGGTCAGCGAGCAGGTTGTAGAAAGCTACGATGAAGCCGATTTCCAAACGGGCATAGAGCAGTTTACACGAACAAGCTCCTCAGGCAGCCAGATACAGGGTAATATTATAAACGATAAGGGTGAAACCGTGGCTTCCACAACGGTGTCACAGCCGCCATTTCCCGATTATAAAAACTCGGTTGTAGGCTTGGCGCTGTCCGGCGAGAACGGCTTTGATGACTCCAGAAAGGACGACGAAAGCAACACCACATGGATATGCTATGCCACACCGGCAATGACAATTAACGGCAATGTTAAATATATAGTCTATGCCCAGATGGATGCCTCGTCCATGCAGGAGAGCATGACCCAGACCACAAGAACAATTATTGTGGCGGTGCTTCTGGCACTGGTGCTGGCGGTACTCATGGCCTATGGCTTTGCCAGAACCATAACGGGCCCCATTCATCAGCTTACTCTTAAGGCAAAGCTTCTGGCGGAGGGTGACCTGAAACAGACCGTTGAGGTATATTCCGAGGACGAAATCGGTCAGCTTGCCGAAAGCTTCAACTATATGGCTTCGGAGCTGAACAAAACCGTCGGCGAGACCTTTAGGGAGAAGAACAAGCTGGAAGCCATACTGCACAACATGACCGACGGAGTTATTTCCTTTGACAAGGACGGAAACATAAGCCATGCCAACACCGTTGCGGCGGAAATGCTGGAGGTGGATAAGCTGGACTTCACTCTTGATATGTTTACAAGGAAATATGATTTGGAGCTGGACGAGTCCAATAACAACGAGGAGGAAGGTCAGGCGGTACAACTGCAGTATACATTCCCTGTGGGCAAAAAATATATAAATGCCAGCTTTTCACCCTATTTCAACGAGACGGAAGAAATAGAGGGAATAGTCGTTGTTTTGCAGGATATAACAAAACAGAAAAAGCTGGACGATATGCGAAAGGAATTTGTCGCCAACGTGTCCCACGAAATGAGAACGCCCCTGACAACAATCAAGAGCTATACAGAGACGCTCATGTACGGCGCCCTTGAGGAAAAGGACGTGGCAATGGAGTTCCTGAACATAATAAATAATGAGACGGACCGTATGTCCTTCCTTGTGCGTGACCTGCTGCAGCTGTCCAGATTTGACAATAAGCAGGTGCAGTTCAAGTTCGGAAAGGTAAACATAAACGAGCTTATTTCCGACAACGTGCGACAGAACAAAATACATGCGGAAAATAAAAATCAGAAGCTTATTCTGGAGCTCTGGCCCGACAATGACGCCTATGTTGTTGCAGACAGAGACAGGGTTAACCAGGTAATAAACAATATAACAACAAACGCCATAAAGTACAGTCCCGAGGGAGCGACAGTAAGGATATACGTTACCGAGGACAAAAACTGGTACAAGATAAATGTGGCGGATACGGGTATGGGAATATCCAAGGAGGATCTGCCGAGAATATTCGAGCGTTTCTACAGGGTCGATAAGGCCAGAAGCCGTGCTATGGGCGGCACCGGTCTGGGTCTTGCCATTGCCAAGGAAATAATGGAGGGCCATGACGGAAAGCTCACTGCCGAAAGTGAATACGGCAAGGGTACAACAATGACCATGTGGTTCCTCAAGGGTCAGGACAATAGGATAACCGATGACGGCGATGACTTTGAATAAGGTTGAAGCTGTTTTCAGACAATGAAATTAAGCGGGATTTCACATACTGTAATTTAATAGTAAGCTGAGTGTAATATAACTGTAACATAGAAATTGTATAATATACTATGTCGGAAAGTATTACACGGTAGGGCGTCTGCCTTGCTGTGAAGCAAAGGAGGCGCATAGAATGAGAAAAATTAAATTATTAGCAATTCTCACAGTTATGATAACAATGCTTATCTCTGTAAATGCGTCTGCTGCTGTATATGACGGAGAACCCGGAAAAATAGAAATAACGGGCGGAATTAAAATGGATAAGGCCTATGAGTCTACCTTCAATGACACAAGGACGATAACAGGCAGGTCCGAGTGCGGCACAAACATAATAATAAATGTCTGTACCGAGGACGAGGACGGTGTGCTTCAGATTGTGAAAACCTACAGCATAGAGGTGGGACTCAGCGGATATTTCTCAAAGAGCGTAAGGCTCTATGAGGGTGATAATATAATTGTCATAAGCACAGAGGACAACACTGCTACGGTGGTGGCGCATATAAAGAGAAAAAGCGAAGAAATAAAGAACATGCTGGAGCGGGGAATTTATATTCCGGGCAGTACGGCAAGGGTTTATTTCGCAGACTGAAAATTGCCGTTTATTAATAACGGCTGAAATGCGGTGATCAGATGAAGTATAACTGGCTGACAAATCTGGCTATATTTATACTGGCCGCCGCGGCTGTTTTTCAGACGGGGAAGTTATGGCTTGGGAATACCGACAGCCATAACTTTTTTTATTCCTTTTATTCCTCAGCGGGCAGGGGTATAAGTGAGACTGATAAAAGCTATGACATAATAGAGCCTGAAAAAACAGTCGTAGGCTACGGCAACAGAAAATTTAATATGCTGTATTCCGATAAGGAAAGCTCCTCAGTAACATCGCTGTGTGAAAATGTTATAGGTGATGTGCTCAGAAACGGAAGCTTTGATTCTGTATCCGATATTAGCTGGAGCGAATATATAGAGGGAAAGGCGGTTGTTATGAAATATCCCTTCTATATGTCCTCTAGGGAATATTTGAGAGGCTACGGACTGAGCAACAGCTCATTTTCGGACAATGTTAAGAGCATCAACTATATAGTTGTGGTGCCGGGCAGCGGAAGCTCAGATATGACTTGCTGTTATTTCATAGACAGCAGTACTTCGGAGGCCTATAAGTTTACCCTGACGGGTGCGGAATCTGCGGCGGCACTGTATAATTCCATACAGAATATGCAGTATTCGGGCGGAAGGCTGGAATACATATCGACGGTACAGAGCGGAATGAATATATTCGACAGTATATATGTGCCCCAGTGGACCGACGGCGAGTATGAATACAATGCGTTAAAGGCAGTCAACCAATTTGCCGATGAAAGCGGAGAGGTGGACATTGATAAGCTGGGAGAATGTGCAGACAGCTTCTTCAGCAACTATGTGTCCGGTGATGATGCCTCGGTGGTAAACGATATATACACATTCAGCAATGACAATATCGTTGTAAAATACTATGAAAACGGGGTTCTGGAATACTATAACTACACAACGGGCTCACCTGATGCAGAGCAGACCCTTTCCAGTGCCTATACCATAAGCCAAAGCTTTATAAAGAAGGATAAATATATTGTCAATGATATATATCTTTCGGGAGCTGAAACAAGAAACGAAGGCCTTGTGCTCTACTATGACTATGCGGTTGATGATATACCGATTGAGTTTTCCGGAGAATTTACGGAAAGAACGGGCATGAGCCATGCCGTTGAGATAGTCGTAAGCAATGACAGCGTTAAGCGCTACAAGCGCTATGTGACCGAATTCAGGACTGACGAGGAAGAACAGGCCTATGTCAATGTGGATATGATTTCCGCATGGGACGACGCCATAATGAACTATACGGGAACCGATGATGTTACCTCGGTTTCGGATATGTCCATAGGCTACTATTTTGAGGACGGGGAAGATGTGCTTTATATCAAATGGTTTACATCGGTCAACGGCGAGACGATAGTCGGAGAAACATATAGATGAGGTGTTGGCTTTGGACTGGAAAAGAGCTAAAAAAATAATAATTCTGGCGCTGATTATCCTCAATGCCGCACTGTTTTTTACAAACAGGTACTATAACAGCGATTACCGTCTTACGCAGGCCGAGGAGGAAGCGGTCTATAAGCTGCTGTATCAGAACGGCATAGGAATATATACCGAGCTTATAGAGGACTATAAACCCATGAAGCAGCTGGACGTTACGGTGACATCGCCCGATGTAGATGAGCTGAAATCCATGTTCTTTGACGATGGCGAGAATGTGGAGACCGAGGTGGAATTTGACCAGGTGATACTGAGAAGCTATTCGGCCCGGCTGACAGCCGAGGACAGCAAGCTGAGTTATGTATGCCCCACGGGAGCGGGTGAGCTAAGCGGTGTCGGAAAGGATGCGGCTAAAAGACTGTCGGACAGCTTCATCAAAAAAATGGGCGACAGCTATTCGGAATATGTGCTTGACAGGATAACCTACAAAAACGGCGGATATCAGCTGGAATACTATGAATATTACAAGGGCTATAAAATATTCTGCAACTACTGCATATTCTTTATAGACGACAGCGGCATAAGGACAATCGAGTCGGAAAACTATGATATCAACGGCTTTACCGAGGAAAGCAGGGATATATGCGCTTCATCGGAGGCAGTGCTGACATATATCTATTCCGATAAGGATGGAAACAACAAAGGCAAGTTTATTGAGGATATGGAAATAGGCTATGACCTAAGAGAGTCCGAGCAGATAGTCGAGGGCTCAAAGATAAGGCTTGTTCCCTGCTACTGTATTTATATGATAAACGATGATGAACCGTTTATAGTATACGCCTATACAAACACCGCAAAGAACAGCACACAGACCCAGGCTGCCGATACGGCGGCACAGGGCGCTCAATAGAATATTTTATGACGGCGGCAGGATAATTTTTCTGCCGCTGTATTTTTGCGGTTAAAAACAGCTTATGGGAGAAATATAATAGTAATAAGGGGTTATTGCCATATTTAAAATCCGGTGATATAATAATACAGATAATGGGCGGAAAGCGCCTGTAATTCGGGAAGCTTTCGCATTTGATATACAGACAAATATTTTTTTATGGATATAACAGCTTTTCGGTTGTTGGGAGGATAGAAATAATGGGTAAATTATTCGGCACCGACGGTGTCAGAGGCGTTGCCAATACAGAGCTGACCGGACGTTTGGCCTATGAGCTCGGCAGAGCAGGGGCATACGTCCTTACAAAGGAGACCTACCATACCCCGAGGATACTTGTGGGAATGGATACAAGAATATCAGGAGACATGCTGGAGTCTGCCCTGACGGCAGGTATATGCTCCGTGGGTGCCCATGCGGTGCTTGCGGGTATTGTGCCTACTCCGGCGGTGGCATATCTCGTTAGAAAATACAGACTGGATGCAGGCATAGTTATTTCTGCGTCCCATAACCCCGTGGAGTACAACGGAATCAAGTTCTTCAATAACGAGGGCTATAAGCTCAGAGACGAGCTGGAGGATATGATTGAGAGCATAGTTTTAAGCGACAGAGACGACCTGCCCAGACCCACAGGCGAATTTATCGGAACAAAGAGTATTGCCGAGGAAGCCCTTGACGATTATATTGACTTTCTTACGGCTTCAAGCAGTGTAAGATTCAACGGCATAAAGGTAGCCATTGACTGTGCCAACGGAGCATCATATAAGGCGGCGCCCATAGCACTGCTTAATTTGGGCGCAGAGCTTTGCATCGTTCATAATGAGCCCGACGGCAATAATATTAATCTTAACTGCGGTTCCACCCATATTGAGTCATTGCAGAAGCTTGTCAGGGAAAACGGAGCCGATATCGGCTTTGCCTTCGACGGAGACGCCGACAGATGCCTTGCTGTAGACGAGAACGGCGAATTGATTGACGGCGACAAAATACTTGCCATTTGCGGTCTTTATCTCAAGGAAAAGGGCAGACTGGCAGGGGATACCGTTGTCGGTACGGTTATGAGCAACATGGGCCTTTCGGTTATGGGAAACAAAAACGGCATAAATATCGAACAGGCCAACGTGGGCGACAGATATGTAATCGAAAAAATGCTTGAGGGCGGGTATTCCCTCGGCGGAGAGCAGTCGGGACATATCATATTCCATGACTACAACACAACGGGCGATGGCATAATAACAGCCATTCAGATGCTTAAGGTGCTCAAATACCGAGGCTGTAAAGCCAGCGAGCTTGCGAAAATAATGGATGTATATCCCCAGGTGCTCGTAAACGCAAAAGTAAAGAATGAAAATAAATACAGCTATATGGAAAACGCAGAAATTAAAACTGCGGTAGTTGAGCTGGAGAAAAAATTCGAGGGAGAGGGCAGAGTACTCATCCGTCCCAGCGGAACAGAGCCCCTCGTAAGAGTTATGATAGAGGGAAAAGACATAGACCAGATGCAGAAGGATGCGGAAAAGCTGGCATTAATAATCGAGCAGAATTTACAGTAACATCAGGGAGGTGTCAGATATGTGCGGCATAGTAGGATATGTTGGTAAAAATCAGGCTCCGTCCATACTTATTGACGGACTGAATAAGCTGGAATACAGAGGATATGACTCGGCAGGCATTGCGGTGCATGACGGACAGAATATAAATATACTTAAAACAAAGGGCAGGCTTTCTAACCTTATAAAGCTTGTTATAGAAAATCCCCTTACGGGAACATTGGGAATAGGCCATACAAGGTGGGCCACCCACGGCGCTCCTTCGGACGTCAATTCCCACCCGCATATGAGCGAGGATCATGTAATAGCGGTTGTACACAACGGTATAATTGAAAACTACATGGAAATAAAGGCGGAGCTTCTGGAAAAGGGATATCACTTTATTTCGGAAACGGACACAGAGACCATAGCTCATCTGATAGACTGCTATTACAGAGACGGCTTCAGCTTTGAGGACGCTGTTTTCAAGGCGGTATCAAGGCTTGAGGGCGCATACGCACTCAGCATAATATGCAGGGACTGCCCCGGCACGCTTATCGCAGTAAGAAAGGGTGCTCCCCTTGTAATCGGCAAGGGTGAGGGTGAAAACTTCATTGCCAGCGATATACCGGCACTGCTTAATTACACAAGGGAGGTATACTTCCTTGAGGACAACGAAATAGCCGTTCTTACCGAAAACAGCATAACTATATATGATAAAGATAAAAATGTTGTAAACAGGGACATATACCATGTCACATGGGACATTGAGGCAGCCGAAAAGAGCGGTTATGCCCATTTCATGCTCAAGGAGATACACGAACAGCCCAAGATTGTGAGAGAAACTATACTCAAGAGAGTGCCTGAAAACGGTGACGGTATAGTTCTTGACAACATAAAGCTTGATAAGCAAGAGCTGGACAATATCGACAGAATATATGTTGTAGCCTGCGGAACGGCCTATTATGCGGGACTTATAGGCAAACATCTTATCGAGAAGATATGCCGCATACCCGTAATAAGCGAGGTTGCCAGTGAATTCAGATATATGGACCCCATACTTGACGAAAGAACACTGCTTATTGTGGTTTCCCAGTCTGGTGAGACTGCCGATACTCTGGAGGCACTGAGAATAGCCAAGAGAAACGGAGCAAGGGTTCTTGCCATTGTTAACGCTGTGGGAAGCTCCATTGCCAGAGAGGCCGACGATGTATTCTATATACTTGCGGGCCCCGAAATAGCCGTTGCCTCCACAAAGGCATATTCGGCGCAGGTAGCCGCCATGTATATACTTACCTGCCATATAGCGCTGGCTGTCGGCAAGATGACTGAGGAAGAATTTAAAGCCATAAGAGATGAGCTTTACACGCTTCCTTCGAAAATCGAGCTTATACTCCAGAAGGAAAACGTCGAGAAAAAGCTTGCCGAAAAGTATAAGGATGTGCGAAATGTATTCTTTATCGGCAGAGGACTGGACTATCTTGTTTCCCAGGAGGGCTCTTTAAAGCTTAAGGAGATTGCATATCTTCACAGCGAAGCCTATGCCGCCGGAGAGCTTAAGCACGGCCCCATTGCCATGATAGACGAAAATACCCTTGTGGTTGCCATAGCTGCCCAGGAGGAACTTATAGAAAAGACCATAAACAACATAAAAGAGGTAAAGGCGAGGGGAGCCAAGACAATGGCCATAGCCATGAAGGGCAATACAAAGATTGCCGAGGTTGCCGATGATGTTATATATATCCCCAGAACAATGGGAATACTTGCACCTGTGCTTGCCAATATACCCAATCAGCTTTTTGCGTATTATATGGCGCTCAGTCTCGGAACGGATATTGATAAACCCAGAAACCTTGCAAAGAGCGTAACTGTAGAATAAAAAATGAGGGTGTCCACAAAGCCATAAATGACTTGAGGATACCCTCATTTTTGCTGTTTTACGAAATAATCCTATACGGTACAAGACCGAATTTGTTCAGCCTGCGGCAAATTATAAAACTGATTTTTACAGCTGTATCAGTCAAGGGATATGCTGTGCTTTACTCTGTCATGTTCTTCTGCTGTTTTAGCGTCATTCCATCTGTCCATTGTGCCTACAAGGTAGCCGGTTATACGGCGGATTCTGTCAAAGCTTACGGGCTTGAAGGTGTACTGCATATCGACGTAGTCACCGTCGATTGTAAGCTCGAGAGTATCTACCTTTCTTGTGGGATTCTGCTTTTCTATAAGATTTATATACTGGTCTATTTCCTGCTGTTCCATAGTTCCGTTAATTACTGTTACACTGGCCATTGTTATACCTCCAATATCAATATATAGTTTGAATTGAGATTATTATACTATATATTGACGGAGAACACAATATATATTTAATAAAACAGACTGAAGAAAAAGCTTAGACCGTAGATAAACACAACTAATTATTTGAAAGTACTCGATATTAGCCACAATAACCGGGAAAGGTTCGGAAAACCGGGAAGGTTTTCTGAGGCTTTAAATCGAGTCGGAGACCGCGCTCTTCGACTCGGAGAAGTCCTAAGACACAAGCTATGCGCAGTGTCAGGACTTCATGCATTAATTTAAACAAGTCGAAAACGTGTTTTCGACTTAGTGTCGACTTTGTCGACACTTAAAAAGCGCTCATACAAAATGAGCGCTTTTTTGTGATTGTTTTATTGAAGAATGTATACCGTTACCGTACGTCTGCCCCAGGCATACGCTTCGTTAACGGAATTGTAACAAAGGTCGATACGACGGCCGTCAATTGCTCCTCCGGTATCCTCGGCTGTCCCGATCCCGTATCCGGGAATATAGAGCTTTGAGCCGAGAGGAATAACATTAGGATCAACTGCTACGGCACCTCGTACCGCCGCCGTTCCGGTTGCGGTGGTCGAAGTACAGCCTTCGTCAAATCTGGTGTAGCCCGTTGCCACGACCGTAAGAGATTTTGTATATTTAAAATCTCCTGCGGGAGTTGATACCATACTGGCGGTACCTCTTTCAATAATACAGGTTACAGGCTCGGTAACTACACTGCGGCTTATCTCAGTTGAGTTAGTAAGCTGACCCCCGACATAAGTCTCCTCACTGACCACCTCGACAAGGCCGTCTGAACCCTCCTGTATTACTCTTTCGGTACCCTTTGCAAGATCAGAAGTATCTCTGTATTCTATTGATTTTTCAATTTTTTCGTACTTTGTAGCTTCTCTGACAAGGGTGGATGACAGCTCTACGATCATTCCGTTTGTCAGAGGTGTGTCCTCGGTAATATCCTTTGCAAGATAATAATGAAGATTTTCATAGTCGCCCGAAAGGCTTTCGAGAAGCTCTCCCACGGTAAGGGAAGTTGTTTGCACCATGCGGGGAACTCCGTCATAGTCGATCATAACAGTAACGGAAGGCTTAATCTGTATTACGTCGCCATCCTCTACTATATGGTCTAATGTATAGTTAAGTTCATCATCTTCCGAAATAGTTATTTCCTGAAGTTCAAGAAGTTTTTTAACTGATACCGGTTCAGTTAAGTTAGCTGTTGATTTTTGTGTTCCTTCAATAATTGTTACATTCAGACTTTCTCCGCTGTAGGCAGAAACAGTTCCGCCGAACATTGCCAATAACCCAATCACGATAGCGATTACTCTAAGTCGTTTTGTCATAGTTTCCTCCTTAATTGCGTTTGCCTGCGATGCAGGATAAACGCTGATTGATCCGTCCCGAAGGGGAACGGTCCGATCCGATACGGCATTGAATTTTCCTTGTTCCTAATACGGACAGAGGATACCGTAACGGGGATTTCTTACTGACTAACTCTCCTTGATTAATGCGTTTGCATGAATAAATCTGGCGATGAACCAAAGCGTGAAATATGCTTTTAAACTATACGCAACAATTATATTAACACAAATGTAACAAATATGCAACAATTATTTGATGAACAGCTTTTCGGCGTTATTTTTAGTAATATTGCATATATCTTCTACGGGAATATTTTTAATCTCACTTATTTTTTCGACCACATATTTCAAAAGTCGCGAGTCGTTTCTCTCACCCCTGAAGGGAACAGGGGCAAGGTAGGGGGCGTCTGTCTCTATCAGTATGCGTTCAATGGGTATCTGCTCAACGACCTCCACGGTCTTTTTGTTGTTCTTGAAGGTCAGACTTCCGCCGACACCTATATAAAAGCCCATGTCGATGTAGTCTTTTGCCATAGGGGCGCTGCCGCTGTAGCAATGGATAACTCCTTTTCTGACACTGCTTCTTTTTATTATATCAAAGGACTCCTGAGAGGCCTCTCTGGAATGTACTATGATAGGCATATCAAGCTCTGCGGCCAGCTTAAGCTGACGGGCAAACCAAAGACGCTGTGAGTCTCTGGGCGAATGGTCATAGTAAAAATCAAGGCCTATCTCACCTATGGCTACTACCTTGGGGTGAGCGGCCAGCTTTCTGAGAGTGTCAATGTCATTGTCTCTCATTTTGCTCACCTCATGGGGATGAACTCCGACAGAGGCATAGAAGTAGGGATATTTTTCCGCAAGGGCAATGGAAGCCTTTGATGATGCTATATCCGATGAAGAATTGACAACGGTGTCTATGCCCTCCGAGGGGAAAGAAGCAAGAAGCTCATCTCTGTCCTCGTCAAAGCGCCTGTCATCATAATGTGCATGGGACTCAAAATACATATAAATCACCTCAAAAAGCGGAAGTGTCAGCGCCTCCTGTGTTTTGAGAGGCAGCCTTATTCACTTCCGCAATATTATACTAAGCTATAATTGACCGATATAAATCAGCTGATTGCAGAACCGTCTGCGAAGTCTGCTTTATCAACGGAAGCAATGGAAAGCTCACCGTTTTCGTCCTCGGCAACAAGTATCATGCCGTAGCTCATTTCGCCCATCATCTTTCTGGGAGGAAGGTTTGTAAGAACGATAACCTTTTTGCCTACCATTTCCTCGGGGCTGTAGTTGGGAGCGATGCCTGACAGTATCTGTCTTGTTTCGTTTCCTATCTTAATCTGGTTCTTAAGAAGCTTTTTGGAGCCTTTCATTCTTTCGGAAGCGATAACAGTGCCGACCTTAAGCTTTATCTTATCAAAATCGTCAATGGATATTTCGGGAACGCTTTCTTCCTCAGCTTCTTTTTCTTCCTCAGCCTGCTTTGTCTGGTTGGCAACGGAAGCGGCCTGAGCGGCTTTCATAGCGGCTTCAAGCTCTGCAAGCTCCTTCTTCATGTCTATTCTGGGGAAGATTACACTGCCCTTTGTTACCTGAATCTCTGCGGGAAGTGTGCCCCATACCTTTGCGCTGTCCCATGTTCTTGCGGCTTCGTCATTTACGCCAATCTGCTCCCAAATAAGCTTGGGTGTGTTGGGCATGAAGGGCTGGATGAGAACAGATACTATTCTTATGGCCTCTGCAAGATTATAGAGGGCATTGGCAAGTTTGGGCTTGTTGGCATCGTCCTTGGCAAGTACCCAGGGCTGTGTCTCATCAACATATTTGTTTGCTCTCCTTATGAGAGTCCAAATTTCTGTAAGAGCATCGGAGAAAAGCATTTTGTCAAGAAGCTCGTCTACCTTTGTTGTAACGGCAGCAGCTGTTTCCTTAAGAGAAGCGTCAAATTCTGTTTCTTCTCTGTCGGCAGGAAGCTTTCCGCCGAAATATTTGTCAATCATGCCAACTGTTCTGGAAACAAGGTTGCCCAGGTCGTTGGCAAGGTCTGAATTAATTCTCTGGATAAGAGCTTCGTTTGTGAAGTTTCCGTCCTGACCGAAGGCGATTTCACGAAGCAGGAAATAACGGATAGAGTCAACACCGTATCTGTCTACGAGAACCTTGGGGTCAACAACATTGCCCTTGGACTTTGACATCTTGCCGCCGTCGATGATGAGCCAGCCGTGGCCGAATACCTGCTTGGGCAGAGGAAGGTTCAGAGCCATAAGCATAGCAGGCCATATAATGGTATGGAAACGAACTATTTCCTTACCTACTACATGTACATCGGCAGGCCAGTATTTTTTGAACTCAGAATCATCGTCTGAGCCGTATCCGAGGGCGGTGATGTAGTTGGAGAGGGCATCAACCCATACATATACAATGTGCTTGTCATCGAATGTAACGGGAATACCCCATTTAAATGTTGTACGGCTTACGCACAGATCCTCAAGGCCGGGCTTAAGGAAGTTGTTGATCATTTCGTTCTGTCTTGTCTGGGGCTGGATAAACTCAGGGTGCTCCTCAATGTGCTTGATAAGCCTGTCCTGATATTTTGAAAGTCTGAAGAAATAGCTTTCCTCTTTAAGTCTTTCAACCTCACGTCCGCAGTCGGGGCATTTGCCGTCTACAAGCTGTGTGTCTGTATAGAAGGACTCACAGGGGGTGCAGTACCAGCCTTCGTATTCGCTTTTGTAAATATCTCCCTGGTCATAGAGCTGCTTGAATATCTTCTGTACGGCGGCAACATGATAGTCGTCGGTAGTTCTGATGAACTTGTCGTAGGAAATATCAAGCTCCTTCCAGAGCTCTTTAACGCCTGCAACTATTTTATCAACGTATTCCTTGGGTGTAACACCCTGGGCCTGGGCTATTCTCTCAATCTTCTGACCATGCTCGTCAGTGCCTGTAAGGAATTTTACATCATAGCCTCTGAGTCTTTTATAACGGGCCATTGTATCTGTCGCAACCGTGCAGTATGAATGTCCGATATGGAGCTTATCACTGGGATAGTAGATTGGCGTAGTAATATAGAATTTTTCTGCCATTTCAATTATTCCTCCTAATATTTTCTGATGCATATTATTATATCTGTTTTATGGGAAAAAATAAAGCTATTATTAGAAATTTGATATATTAAGCAAAAAAAACAGCCCGACCTTATAAAAGACCGGGCTTGATTTGCAATTTTTATATTATTTTACCATTGCGAGAGCTTTCTGGAAGTTAGTTCTCATGGCATCGCAGGAAGCAGCAAACTGTTTGAGTTCTTTTTCGTTCATATCAAGCTCGATTACGCCCTCTACGCCGTTTTTGCCGAGAATAGCGGGTACGCTGGCAAATACATCCTTCTGACCGTATTCTCCGTGGAGTGATACGGAAACTGTGCATACTCTCTTTTCGTCGCTGAGGATAGCCTTGATTACTTCAACAGCGGAAGCGCCGATACCGAAGTCTGTTGAGCCCTTGCCGTTAAATACGAGCCAGCCGCCGTAACGGGCATCGGCAGCAATCTTATCAAGGTCAAGCTTGCCGTATGTATCGGGATATTCCTCCATAAGCTTAAAGAGGGGCTTGCCGAATATTGTTGCACATGACCAGGGAACCATCTGGCTTTCGCCGTGCTCACCGAGAGCGTATGCATAAATTGATTTCTGGTCGATGCCGAGCTTTCTTGAAAGCTCCTTTCTCAGACGTGATGAGTCAAGAGTTGTGCTTGTGGAGATTACCTTCATTTCGGGATAGCCTGTAGCATACTGAATGTATCTTGCGATGATGTCTGCGGGGTTTGTAATGCTTACAATAACGCCGTCAAACTTAGAATTTTTGATACCCTCTACTATAGAGCCCATACATTCCATAGATTTGCCCATAGCGTCAACTCTGTCTTCTCCTTTAGCAGGAAGGGGGCCTGCTGAAATAACAGCGATGTCGGCATCATCAAGGTCGCTGTAGTCGCCGACCTTTACATTGACATGGTGAGGGCAGTAAACCGTAGCGTCAAATGTATCCTCTGCCTGGGCAACGGCTTTATCATGGTCGATATCGATATAAACTATTTCCTCGCATACTCCCTGTGTAACAAGGCTGAAGCCAACATGGGAGCCAACATGGCCTGCGCCGATAATAACAACTTTTCTTTTTCCGATACTCATTTATTTTTCCTCCTAAATTTATTGAATTTATTGTCTTAAAACAGTATGTTTCAATATTAATACACCGATTATAAAGGATTAAGCATTTTTTGTAAATAAAAAAGTTGCCAATATCGATTTAGGATGTATGACAACTTCTTATGATAATATTAGATTTTCTTTTACACTTTAAATCGGTTAAATCAGATTTTCGGGATTGAGCACTTCAAGCTCGGGAACGACAAAACGCCCGTCTTTCCTTATAAGTCTGTCATCAAAATATATTTCTCCGCCGCCGTACTCGGGAGTCTGGATAAGAACCAAATCCCAGTGAATTGCAGAGCGATTGCCGTTATAGGCGTCATCATAGCAGTTTCCGGGAGTAAAATGTATGCTGCCCATTATTTTTTCGTCAAAAAGAATATTATTCATGGGTTTTGCGATGAAAGGATTGACGCCTATGGCAAATTCGCCCACATATCTTGCACCCTCGTCTGTATCGAATACATGGTTTATTCGGTCATTGTCATTGGCACTGCATTCGACTATTTTGCCGTCTTTGAATGTAAGACTGACGTTTTCAAAGTTAAAATTGCTGTATTCGGAGGGTGTGTTGTAGGTTATTTTTCCGTTTACGGAGTTTTTAACGGGTGCGGTATATACCTCGCCATCGGGAATGTTGCATTTTCCGTCGCATTTTATGGCAGGAATGTCCTTTATGGAGAAGGTAATGTCCGTATCCTTTGCCGTAAGCCTTACTTTGTCGGTTTTGTTCATAAGCTCCACAAGGGAGTCCATAGCTTTGGACATTTTGCCGTAATCCAGATTACATACATTATAATAGTAGTCCTCAAAGGCCTCGAGACTCTGATGGGCACTCTGAGCCATTGAGGGTGCGGGATAGCGCAGTACGACCCATTTTGTATGGGGTACCCTTATCTCATGGTGTACAGGGCTTGTATAAAGACGGTCATACATGGAAACCTTGTCTGCGGGAACATCACTCATCTCCGTCAGGCTGTCTTCGCCCCTTACACCGATGTATGCGTCCATCTGCTTCATCTTCATGGCTTCGCACTCTGCCATAATTTTTACCTGATCCTCTCTGGCACCCATAAGTATTTCCCTGTCAAGGGAGTTGGTGGTAAAGTCCACAAAGGGCATTGCTCCTGCGGCATAAACCTCTTTTATAAGCTGTTTGACCAGAGGGAGCGGATGAACGCCGCTGCAGCTTATAAGTACCTTTTCGTCCTTCTGCACACGGCATGAGTAGTTTACTAGATTATATGCAAGCTTTTTTATTCTTTCGTCCATATTTAAAACCTCCTTGAGTGTAGTATTTCTGATGACAGTAACAATATTACAACTTTTAATAATATTTTTGAATATAAAATTGAGAAAAATCCAAAAAAATGATATTATCTGTATATGTTTAAAGAATGAAAAGAATTACGGGAAGTGATACAAATGAGGATAGCAGTTCCGTCCCATAACGGGGATATATATAAAAGCTGTTCAAACAGCAGACAGTTCACCATTTTTGAGGTGGAGGACGAAAGGGTAGTCAGCATTGAGAGAAGGTATTCCTTCATTAAAAAGCCGGAGGCTGTTGCAGACCTGCTGGACGAGTATAACGTCAGTGTGCTTATATGCAACGACATCGGAAGCCGCACAAGAAAGGCAATAAGGGAACACCATATTGAGCTTATACCCGGTGTAGTCGGTGAGGTAAATGATGCCGTAATACGTTATCTCAGCGGAGAGAGGATAGGCGTGCCCGAATATATGTATACCTGCTTTAATGACGAGGATTAACAATACTCCGTATACAAAACAACAGTTTCTGTTTACACATGAACTATTGAGTGTCGACGTTGCCAATATTCAATAACAAAACAGCGGCAATTATGCCGCTGTTTTGTTATGCGCTTTCCACATTTTCTACCGTTGAATATATGTATACACCTATTATTATGACTGCCGCACCTGCTATCTGAAGCACCGTCGGTATTTCGCCGAATATAAATATACCGAGTATTGTGGCGAAAACAGGCTCGCACAGCTTAACGGCGGAAACATATCCGGGAGTAAGATATTTGAGAGACCAGCTTACTATGCTGTGACCAAGAAGCGTACAGAATACGGCAAGGGCAAGACCGATAAGCAGTTCCTTTGCACCGTAGCCCGTAATGGGAGTGCCCGTTGCAAAGTCCAGCGCAAGCAGTGTAAGCAGGCACACAGGATAAGAAATCATCGTAAATGCACTGGTAGATATGTTTCTGCTTCTCATAAATCTTCCTATCAATGTGTATGAGGCTATGAGTACAGCGGCCAATAAGGCAATGGCGTTTCCGAACATGGAGCCGCCGCCTTCGCTTCCTCCCGAGAGCGCCGTTATAACACCGCCGCAAACGGTGACGATAATGGCGATTATACCTTTTTTCGGAATACTTCCGCCCATGAAAAGACAGAAGCCTATGGCTGCGAATATTACATCGGTATCCACAAGCACCGTTGCAGAGGCAATGGTCGTATGCTTAAGGGACTCAAACCAGACGGTAAAGTGAAGGGCAAAAAGAACGCCCGCCAGCGCACCCATAAAAACTTCCTTCTTTTTTAATGTCTTTAGTTCCGGCAGTGTCTTTTTTAACGAAATCGGAATAAGTATTACAACTGTCCAGAACAGACGATATGTAGCCGTTATCAGAGACGGAGCAGAAGAAAATTTTACAAGTATAGATGATACCGATACACCCAGTACACCTAGGAAAAGCAGAAGCTTTGGATTGATTTTATTCATTTTAATACCTCTTTTTTGCAAACTCGAAGTAAATTATAATCCTTT
>JAQXNZ010000126.1 GCA_029098265.1 Clostridia bacterium
CAAAAAAGGCAGAGGAATATGTTTTTATCCAAAACAACACATTCAACCCAGAGGACTCCGGAATAGAAATGATAACAGCTGATACATTATCCGAAAGTGCTCAAAATACGGCGGCAAAGGCCGCAGATGTTAATAAATAAAACAGCAGGGTAATGAAGCGTAAAGCCTCGTCACCCTGCTTATTTTTACCTGTTTTCGGTTTTATATTTGTTGGCAAGCTCCTTCATTTCTCTGGCGGCATTGACGGACATTTCCGTTACCTCCGTACCTGCCATTAGTCTTGCTATATCCCTGATTGCTTCATTTTTCTTAAGAAGCTTTATGCTTGTCCTTGTTCTTCCCTTCTGGGAAGATTTTTCTATCATATAGTGGCTGTCCGCCATAGCGGCTATCTGCGGCAGGTGGGTTATGCACAGTATCTGCTTTGTTCTTGCCACATTCTGCATTTTTTCCGCTACCTTTTGGGCAGTTCTTCCGCTTATGCCGGTGTCAATCTCATCAAATATAAATGTACCTATGGAGTCGGCATTACCGAATACGACCTTAAGTGCCAGCATAACCCTTGAAAGCTCTCCGCCTGAACCAATCTTGGCAAGGGGCATAACATCCTCGCCCTCGTTGGCGGTGAACATGAACTCCACATCATCCCAGCCGTCCATACCCAGCTGATTTTTCTGGTCTATTCTAATCTTGAATACGGCCTTCTCCATTTCGAGCTCTCTCAAATTGGTTTCTATCTCTTTCTCAATGCTTTCGGCCTTTTTCTTTCTTATATCGGTCATAACCCTGCATACGTCAACCATGTTTTTGAACAGCTCCTTGCGTTCCTTTTCAAGCACCTCAAGGCGCTCTCTGGAATGCATGAGCATGTCATATTCACTTCTGAGGTTTTCCAGCTTTTCCGCAAGGGCGTCGGACGTACAGATATACTTTTTCTTAAAGGCATAAATTATGCTCAGTCTTTCCTCAATCTGTTCTATTTCGTCCTCACCGGTTTCAAGGTTATCAAAATAGCGTTTGAGCTCCCTCTCTGCCTCATTTAGCTGTATTGCCGCAGAGTTGACTATTTCATATATAAGCTTAACCGATATATCTATATCGCTGAGCTGTTTAAGCGTATCGGCGGCCTCCGTAACCATATCCGAAGCCGGCAGCGAATTAACTCCGTTATAGAGTATATTGATGCACTTGCCCGCCATTTCACGCATACGCTCGCCGTTTTGGAGCAGCTTTTTCCTTTCGGTCAGAGTATCCTCCTCACCGGGCTTTATGTCAGCGGCCTCCAGCTCGCTTATCTGATAGGAAAGTATCTCCGTACGTCTTTCTCTTTCGGCCTCGTTTCCGGCTATGGCCTTCATATCCTTCATGGTGGATTTATACTTTTTCAGAAATTCCGCCAGCTTTGCCTTTTCGGCGTCCAGCTCCGTTCCACAGAACTTGTCAAGAAGCTCGATATGCTTTTTAGGATCCAGCAGCGACTGATGCTCGTGCTGTCCGTGGAAGTCCACCAGACATGCCGAAAGCTCCTTAAGCTGTCCCACCGTAACGGTTGTTCCGTTTATCTTGCATACGCTTTTTCCGTTAAGATGCAGTATTCGCCTTATGACAAGGGTATTGTCCTCGTCAAATTCGATATCCATATCACTGAGTATTTTCTCTATCTTTTTATCATCAATGGAAAACACAGCTTCAACGGATGCCTGTTCCTCGCCTCTGCGTATCAGCTCTCTGTTTGCTCTGCCGCCCAGACAGAAGCCCAGTGCGTCTATAATCAGCGATTTGCCTGCGCCTGTCTCTCCCGTAAGTATATTGAGTCCCTTGGAAAAGGCAATCTCCGACTCCTCTATCAGTGCAATATTTTTAATATTTATGTATTCAAGCACAGCCGTGTCGCCTCCAATCAGCTATGGATTATACGGTAAAGCCTTTCTATAAGCTCTGCCGCCTGATGATTGCCCCTTATTACGCAGAATACGGTATCATCTCCGGCAATAGTACCCAGTATTTCGCTGTTCTGCATGTTGTCAAGGGCAACACACACAGCCATGCCCATGCCCTCAAGGGTCTTAATGACAACCATGTTTCCGGCATAGTCCATCTTTACGACAGCCTCTTTGAACACCCTGATAAGCTTATCGGATATTTCGCTGTCGCTGTTTGCCATAGCGGCATATTTCTGCTTGCCCTTTTCAAGGGATATTTTTGTAAGGCGCATTTCCCTTATATCTCTTGAAACCGTCGCCTGGGTAACATCAAAGCCTTCATCTCTGAGCTTTGAAGCAAGCTCGTCCTGGGTTTCGATATCATACTTTTCTATCAATTCCAATATTTTGGCATGTCTGGATACCTTCAACTGTTATTCCCCCTTTGAAATGAGTTTTTTCCTTAATATCTCGTAGAAACTTCTTCTGTTTGTTTTTATTATATTCAGACTTCTGTCCGATTTTTTGACGCTGATAGTATCTCCGCTGTTGAGTATTACGCTGGTCTGTCCGTCCATAGACATTATTACATCACCGTTTGTGTCAAAGCCCGCTTCAATCCTGATAACATCGTCTGCGGAAACAACAATGCTTCTGGAATGCAGTGAGTGGGCACAAATAGGCGTTATTACCATACATTCTATATCAGGCTTAAGTACCGGGCCGCCTGCCGAAAGATTGTAGGCCGTCGAACCCGTAGGCGTTGATATAATTATGCCGTCGGCCCTGAAATTAGCCAGATACTCATCATTTACATATATTCCGTAGTCTGTTATTTTCGTAAATACTCCCCTGGAAATACAGACATCGTTTACAGCCACATACTGCTTGGGACTGTCGGCCTCCGATGAAATTTCAGCCTCCAGCATAAGCCTTTTTTCCAACTTATACTCACCGTTAAGCACCTTCTCTATGGTCTCGTTGACATCGGCGGCGTCTGCCGATGCAAGAAAGCCCATTGTTCCCATGTTAATTCCAAGCAGAGGTGTGCCGTACTTGGCCGCCTTTCTGCCCGTATCAAGCAGTGTTCCGTCGCCGCCCAGAACTATTATGAAGTCCGATTTGGAGTACAGCTCATATTTTGTAACTCCAAGTTCCTTAAGCCCCGTAAGCTCCGCTATTTTATAGGTAAGCACCACACGGCAGTCCTTTTCCAGCAGGAAAGCCGCCAGAGAGCTGACCATATTCATTGCCGGTTCCTTATCGTAATTCGGCACTATTCCAACCGTTTTCAAAATCTATCACCTCAAAGCAGCTCATGGGACCGGTCGGATATAAATCTCGCCCTGTCATAGGCTTCTTCCCGTGTCATGCCCGCATTGGCTCTGTCAAGCATTATGAGATACTCGATATTGCCCTCAGGCCCTTTAATGGGCGAATAGTCTATGCCTATTATATTTAATCCTGTCTCAAAAGCAAAATCTATTATTTTCAGTATTACCTCAAGATGGGTGCTCTTTTCTCTTACAACACCCTTTTTGCCGACCTTTTCTCTGCCGGCCTCAAACTGCGGCTTAATAAGGCATACAAGCTGTGCGTTTTCAGACATTACGTTAAGTGCAGGCGGAATTACCTTTGTGAGGGATATAAATGAAACATCAACGGATGCAAAGCTCGGTTTATCGGGCACCTGCTCCTCGGTTATATATCTCACATTGGTCTTTTCCATACATACGACCCTGTCATCGTTTCTAAGCTTCCACGCCAGCTGACCGTAGCCTACATCTATGGAATAGACTTTTGACGCTCCGTTTTGAAGCATACAGTCAGTGAAGCCGCCTGTAGAAGCGCCTATATCCATACATATTTTTCCTTCCAGCTCCACAGGGAACACCTGCATAGCCTTTTCAAGCTTATAGCCGCCTCTGCTGACATAGGGCATTTCTCCGCCCCTTATCTCTATATTGCAGGCTACATCTATTTTTGTGCCCGCCTTATCCTCTTTATTGCCGTCCACATATACGTTTCCCGCCATTATATAGGCCTTTGCCAGTTCTCTGGACGCCGCCAGACCTCTGTTTACTATGAGCACGTCAAGTCTTTCCTTATCAGCCATTGTTTTCTACCCGTTTCTTTATCTCACTGTATATGGACTCGCCGTCAAGACCGTATCTCTTAAACAGCTCGCCCCTGCTTCCCTGTTCTATAAATCTGTCCGGAAAGGCAAAGGAAGTGAATTTTGTTTCGGACAGCAGTCCCATATCATTCATTGCCGCAAGCGCCATGCTTCCTGCTCCGCCCTCCAGTACATTATCCTCGACGGTAAATACATATCTGCATTTGGAGCACACATACCTTATCAGCTCTTTATCTATCGGCTTTGCAAACCTAAGATTGACCAGCATGGGACTGTAGCCGTCGGCCTTAAGCATTTCCCAAGCCTTTGAGGTTTCATCAAGAACCGCACCGCAGTTTATGACGGCAATGTTCTCACCCTCCTCAAGCACTTCTCCCTTTCCGTATTCTATTTCATTTGTATTTTCCGAATACCTATCCGTTATTTCGCCTCTGGGATACCTGACGGCGCAGGGCGAATCCATATCCTCAACGGCGAATTCAAGCATTTTTTCAAGCTCCGCCCCGTTTTTCGGCATCATAACGGTCATATTGGGCATGTGAGCAAAATACGAAAGGTCATATATGCCCTGGTGGGTTTCTCCGTCATTACCGACTATTCCTGCCCTGTCAACGCCGAACACCACATGCAGGTTCTGTAAACATACGTCCTGCATAAGCTCGTCATAGCCCCTTTGCAGGAAGGTTGAATATACGGCAAATACAGGCTTATAGCCGCCTTTTGCCAATGCCCCCGAAAATGACACCGCATGCTGGTCCGCAATACCGACGTCATAGAATCTTTTCGGATATTTTTCCGCAAAGCCCGTCAGTCCCGTTCCGCTGCACATGGCTGCCGAAACTGCAACTATTTTATCATCTTTTTCCGCCAGCCTTTCAAGGGTTCTGCCGAATACAGCCGAATAGCTCGGCAGCTTTCCTTTTTTAAGCGGCTTGCCTGTCTTAAGGTCAAAGGCGCTTACTCCGTGGTATTCCGACGGATTGCTTTCGGCATATTTATAGCCCTTTCCCTTTGTGGTTCTGACGTGTATCAGTACAGGCCCTTCTATTTCCTTTGCTCTTTTTAAAGTTGCTATAAGCTCCTCAATATTATGTCCGTCAACCGGACCGATATATTTGAAGCCCATTTCCTCGAATATTACTCCGGGGACAAACATATATTTAATTCTTTTCTTTGTCCTTTTTATGGAATTTACTACAGGCTCGCCAGCAGGCAGTCTGCTGAGTATTTTCTTTACTCCGTCCTTGGCCTCAAGATACCGCTTTTCGGTTCTGAGCTCTCCCAGATGTCTGCTTATAGCGCCCACATTGGAGGATATGGACATCTGGTTGTCATTCAGTATGACTATAAGGTTTCTGTTGGAGCGTCCTGCGTTGTTAAGCCCTTCAAAGGCCACACCGCCCGTCATTGAGCCGTCTCCGATAACGGCGGCTATGGTTTCCTTTCCGCCCGACATATCTCTTGCGCAGGCCAGTCCCAACGCTATGGATATGGAGGTCGAGCTATGTCCCGCCGTAAAAGCGTCATATTCGCTTTCGTTGGGCTTTGGGAAACCCGAAATTCCGTCAAGCTGTCTCAGAGAAGAAAATTTATTTTTTCTTCCCGTTAATATTTTATGTATATAGGCCTGATGACCAACATCCCACACTATTTTATCCTGCGGCAGGTCAAGGCAGTAATGCAGAGCCAATGTAAGCTCTACCACGCCGAGATTTGACGCAAGATGTCCGCCTGTTTTCGATACGTTTTCCAAAACAAAGGCACGAAGTTCCAGCGCCAGCCTGTTAAGCTGACTTGCGTTCAGCTTCTTTATATCATTCGGAAACTCTATCGAATCGAGCAATCTTTTCAATCTATTACACCGCTTTCTGCGTTAATTGTCTCTTTTTATAAGATACTCCGTAAGCTTTACGAGGAAATCTGTTTTCTCTCCCATGCTTTTAAGTATCTGAACAGCCTCCTCAGACATTTCTTCAACTATTTCGGAAGCCTTTTCTATGCCGAACATTGTGGCATAGGTCACCTTATGGTTCTTTTCATCACTGTTTATGGGCTTGCCCAGCTTTTCAAAGGTGCTTGTAACATCGAGAATATCGTCCTGTATCTGGAAAGCTACGCCCACAAGCTCTCCGACTCTTTCTATCTTCTTTATCTCCTCATCGTTTGCGCCGCCCATGAGTGCACCTGACTTAAGGGCACCGATAAGCATTGCCGCCGTCTTGTTTTTGTGGATAAAGTCAAGAGTATCCTTATCTATTTCCTTACCCTCGCTTATTACGTCGACAACCTGTCCTGCCACCATTCCGTGCACACCTGCACCCTCGGCTATGGCAAGCATTGCCTTTGTATATTTCAAATCGTTCAGCTCAACACAGGCCTTTGCCATAGTCTCAAAGGCGTGATGCAGAAGTGCGTCTCCCGCAAGTATTGCCATACTCTCTCCAAACATCTTATGGCTTGTAAGTCTGCCCCTTCTGTAATCATCATTGTCAAGGGCGGGAAGGTCATCATGTATGAGTGAATATGTGTGTATCATCTCAATGGAGCAGGCAAAGGGCATCGTCTTTTCCCAGTCGCCGCCGAAGGCCTTGCACGCCTCCATAACCATAATGGGTCTGAGTCTTTTTCCGCCTGCGAACACACTGTAGCGCATGGCTTCATATATCACTCCCGGATATTCCTTCTCCGAGGGAAGATATTTTTCCATATAACTGTCAATAATCTTAACTCTGTCTTTAAGTTCTGCTTTAAAATCCATTATTCTTCCTCCCTGAGCTCAAAGGGCTTCTCCGATATCTGTCCGTCAAGCTCCGCCGAAAGCATTGTTACCTGCTGTCTTGCCTCCGTCAGCTTTCCGCCGCAAAGAGCCGCCAAAGAAACACCTTCCTTATAGAGCCTGACCGTATCATCAAGCGAAAGCTCCCCTTCCTCCATGCTTGTTACTATTTCCTCAAGTCTTGTGAGAGCCTCCTCAAAGCTTTTAGTTTTCTTTGCCATCAAACATCACCTTTTCTGCGGCAGTAACACTTACTCTGCCGTCCATGAACGTAACCGAAAGCCTGTCCCCTTCGTTTACATCTGCGGCGGAGGTGACAGCCCTGCCCAATTCATTTTCCGTATATGAATAGCCTCTGGAAAGCACCTTAAGCGGTGACAGCGCCTCAAGGGTGGATAACGCACCCTTAAGCACAGCCTCCTCATGTTTTACGGTGTTTTCTGCGTTCTTTCTTATTATTCCGATAAGGCTGTTTACATATTCTTTCCTTTTATCAAGCTGTATATACGGCTGTCTGAACGCCCTGCTTTCTACAAGTCTGCCGTACTTTTCCTGTTTTAACCGCATTATGGACTCGGCATTTCTCTCCAGTCTTATCAAAAGAGCCTCAGCCCTTTTTCTGTCCTCATTTATATCATTTACCGCCAGTTCTGCGGCATTTGAAGGAGTTGAAGCCCGTAAATCCGCCACAAAGTCGGCAATGGTAAAATCCGTTTCGTGTCCTACCGCCGATATTACGGGAATTTGGGAGGCAAATATGGCTCTTGCAACCTTTTCCTCATTGAAGGCCCAAAGATCCTCAATGCTTCCTCCGCCTCTGCCGACGATTATTGTGTCAGCCTTTCCTAGCCTGTTGGCAAGCCTTATGCCCTCGGCAACGGAGTCTGCCGCCGCTTCGCCCTGCACCAGCACAGGCACAACCGTTATGGAAACGGAGCTGTTGCGCTCCCTTGCAATTTTAATAATATCCCTTACAGCCGCACCCGTAGGCGATGTAACAACGGCTATGTTTTTGGGTCTCGGCTCTATCTCACGCTTATAATCCTTATCAAACAGCCCCTCTGCCTCAAGCTTTGCTTTAAGCTGTTCAAAGGCTATGGTCAAAGCTCCTACGCCGTCGGGCTTCATAAGCTGTGCGACAATCTGGTATTCGCCCGACCTTTCATAGAGGGTCACATATCCGCATACAATTACGGACATACCGTTTTCGGGCATGAACGGAAGCATGTCGGCATCACCTTTGAACATGACACAGCGTATTACGCTGTCGCTGTCCTTAAGGGAAAAATACATGTGTCCCAAGCTGTGTCTTTTGAAATTTGATATTTCCCCCGCAACCCATATTGAATTAAGGACAAAGTCCCTCTCCAGCATATTTTTGATATAGCTGTTTACCTTTGAAACCGAATATATTTTAGGTTCAAGCATTTTCCTCACTGCCAAGCACTTTTCCGAGTATTCCGTTGATAAAGGCAGGCGCCTCGTCGGAACTGTAAGTCTTAGCAAGCTCCACCGCTTCGTTTACGGCAACTCCGTCCGGCACATCGGGAGCAAATTTTATCTCATAAACAGCCAAACGTAAAATAGCCTTATCGACCTTTGAAAGCCTGTCAACACTCCAGCCGATAGCGTAGTTGCCTATTATTTCGTCTATCCGGTCAATGTTGGCCATAGTTCCGTCTGTTTTTTCAATAACATAGTTTCTGTCGTTGTCAGTCATTTCCTCCTCATTAAGAGTAAGGAATGTATTTTTTACTTCTTCGTAATCCGCAGCATCCGCAAAGTCATACTGGAATAAAAGGTAGAATGCAAGCTTTCTGGCATTTCTGCGCCCCATTGTTTTTCCTCCCAACATTTAAAAAGGCTGCACTGACGCACAGCCCTATTGATAACTGAATATTATTCTTCGGCAGCTTCTTCCTCGCTTACCTCGGCAACGGGTGCAGCTTCCTTCTCAACCGCTACTTCCGAAACAATTACGTTTACGCCTGTAACCTCAAGACCTGTCATAGTCTCAACAGCATTTTTAACCTTCTGCTGTACCTCCTCGCAGGCGTTCTTGATATTGATGCCGAATTTAACGGAAACCTCAAGCTCGATAAGAGCGCAGTTTTCCTCAACCGTAACCTTAACGCCCTTGGACTGGTTCTTCTTGCCGAAAAATCCCTTTACTGTGCTTACGGGTGCGCTTGAAGCAAGTGTTATGCCCTCTGTCTCTGCCGCAGCCGTTCCCGCAATAATAGCTATTACCTCATCAGATATCTGAATCTGACCGTTTGATTCTTTTACTTCTGCCATTTATATCATCCTCCATTGTTTCAATCTAATATCTTCTTACATTATAACAGATTTTTTCCTCTTTGCAATTAGATTATGCAAAATTTATACATAATTACTGCATAAAGACTTGTACAATTTAATCTGCCCGTTACGGAGCCACTTCTTTTACTATAGTCAGCTCACCGTTTATTGGAAAATCGCAAAGCTCCTTTATATATTTATCGGCGGTTATGCAGCCCTGCGAAACCTTCCTGCGGACATTTTCCATAGACTCCTTATCAAAATCACTGATAAATGTCTCTGTAAGCCTGTTAAGCCATATTCTTCCCGACCTTGTGAATGTCAGCTCGTCCTCATAGGAGCATACGTCGTAGACTGTTCCGCTTATATTCTTATATGCCACATGGCTGTATATAAGCTTATCCGCCTCGTACTGACCGGCAAGAAACGCTTTGAGCACCGTAAAAATTTCTCTCCTGTCTTCGGTAGTTCTTTTGGAGTACATTCCCGGCCCCCTCCCTTCAGAATTTTATTTTACTTCTTTTCACTGAAATATTCAACAGGGGGCTAAGTTTCTTTGAGCGAAAGTGCCATTGATTTTCATCTTTATATAGTATATAATGTAATACATATATGAGATGTTATCATATTTGGTTGAAAGGATTTATGTTATGGATACAAAAAAATATGAGGCTCTGCTTGCCTCAATAAACTTAGGCAGCTTTACTAAGGCCGCAGAAATTCTCGGCTGTACCCAGTCCGGACTGACCCACATGATGAACGGACTCGAACAGGAATTCGGCTTTCAGCTGCTGATAAGAGGACATCACGGTGTAAAGCCCACCCCCAACTGCAGCAGAATACTGCCCCACATACAGAAGCTTGTTGAAGCCAACACCGCATTGGATATTGAAATTAAAAGAGTAAACACCATGAAGGACTCCGTTATCCGTATCGGCTCATATACGAGCATAATAATGCACTGGCTTTCAGATGCCGTAAAGAAATTCAATACCGATTACCCCAATATCACCTTTGAAATAAAGGATGGCGGCGCAGATGATATTTACGGCTGGGTAATGGACGGAACCGTTGACATTGGCTTTCTCAGCCGTCAGGAGGAATATAAAACCGAGTGGATTCCCTTAAGAAAGGATCCTCTGCTTGCCATTATGCCGCCCGATGACAGCCATACAAACAAGCTGTTTCCCCTTACAGAGTTCAACGGCAAAAAGTTCCTTATGCCCTCCTACGGTCTTAACAAGGATATACTCAGAGTATTCAAAAAATACGGAATTGAGCCCAACATCAGCAATTCCCATGTCAATTACAATGTAATTCTCTCTATGGTCGAAAGAGGTCTCGGCATGAGCATACTTTCCGAGCTTCTTCTCAAGGGCCGTGATGACAACATAAAGATAATGGAAACCAAGCCCAGAATATACCGTGAGCTCGGCATAGCGATACAGTCCCATAAATATGCCACACCCGCAGTTAAAAACTTTATTGAGTGCACAAAGGAGACTGTGGCGGAAAAATACAAATAAATTATAAAGAGCGCCTGCGGCGGAAAAATCCTCTGCTGACGCTCTTTTAATTTTGTCAATCCTTATTTTTCGGCGGTCTAGGGCCGTAGAACTGGTAATAATCTATTTTTATACGTCCGTTGAAAAGCTTGCGTTTTGCACTGGCTTTTTTGCCGAACAGCTTTTCAAAGTATTCCATAGAGGTTATAACGTAGGTTGACCAGGTGCTGTTTGAGTGCATTGTTCCGCCGAGGGAGCGGTACATATTTTCAACATCCCTGACCTCTCCCAAACGCTCGCCGTAGGGAGGATTTGTAATAAGACAGCCGTAATCACCGTAAAGCTCTAAATCCTGCACGGGCTTTACCTCAAAGGTAATGCAGTCGTCAACGCCCGCCAGCTCCGCATTGGCCTTTGCCAGTTCTATGGCCGCAGGGTCAATGTCACTGCCGTATATTTCAGGCATGCAGTCATAATCTATGGCCTCATAACATTTGCGCCTTTCCTCTTTCCACAGGCTTTCGGGAACCCTTTCCCATTTTTCCGAGGCAAAATGTCTGTTCAGTCCCGGTGCGATATTCCTTGCCATAAGAGCCGCCTCAATGGGAATTGTACCCGAACCGCAGAAGGGGTCAAGCAGAACCCTGTCCTTGTTCCAATAGCTGAGCTCCACCATAGCCGCCGCAAGAGTTTCCTTAAGAGGTGCGTCAAGGGCGTTGGCTCTGTAGCCTCTTTTGTGCAGTCCCGAACCGCTGGTGTCTATTGTAAGGGTTGCGACGTCCTTAAGCAGTGCCACCTGTACGGTATATTCCGCACCTGTCTCGTCAAACCAGTCCACGTCATACTTTTCCTTCAGCTTTTCGACTATGGCTTTTTTTACTATGGCCTGACAGTCGGGAACCGAATGCAGTGTACTTTTTACGCTTTTGCCCACAACGGTGAATTTTCCGTCCACAGGTATCCAGTCACCCCATGGCAGTGCCTTTGTGCCCTGAAATAGTTCTTCAAAGGACATGGCTTTAAATTCGCCCATTTTTACATATACTCGTCCGGCACAGCGCAGCCACAGGTTGGCTCTGGGTATGGCGCTTTCGTCTCCTGTAAACTCCACACGCCCGTCATAGGTGTGTATATTGTCAAAACCCAGCTTTGTTATTTCTCTTTTAACACAGGCCTCCAGGCCGAATGTTGTCGTAGCTATATAGTCTATCATGGCTTTTCTCCCCGGAATTTTTAGTAATAAATGTAGTATATCATAAAAATAGCTTCTGTGCCTTGAAAATAATAAATTTTATATGTAAAATAAATATCAGCACAAAATATGATAATGGAGAATGTATATGTATAAATTACTTAAAACCAGCGGACGTGCCAAACGAGGCGAATTTCATACACCCCACGGTGTGATACAGACGCCCGTTTTTATGAACGTAGGCACCTTGGCGGCCATTAAGGGCGCCGTATCTACCGAGGATTTGGAAAAGCTGAAATGTCAGGTGGAGCTTTCAAACACCTATCATCTTCATCTGCGTCCCGGTGACGAGGTTGTAAAAAAACTCGGAGGACTGCACAAATTTATGGTGTGGGACAAACCCATACTTACAGACAGCGGCGGCTTTCAGGTATTTTCACTGGCCTCTCTGAGAAAAATAAAGGAGGAAGGAGTTTACTTCAATTCTCATATTGACGGAAGAAAGCTGTTTATCGGCCCAGAGGAAAGTATGAAAATACAGTCAAACCTTGCCTCTACCATAGCAATGGCATTTGACGAATGCTCCCCTGCCCTTGCTGACAGAAGCTATGTTCAGAACTCCGTTGAGAGAACAACACGATGGCTGTACCGCTGTAAGGCCGAAATGGACAGGCTTAATTCACTTGATGATACCATCAACAAAAAGCAGATGCTTTTCGGTATCAATCAGGGCGCCATATACGATGACATAAGGATAGAACACGCAAAACGCATTTCGGAGCTTGACCTTGACGGCTATGCAGTCGGCGGACTTGCCGTTGGAGAAACCCATGCGGAGATGTATCATATTCTTGAGGAAACTGTACCCTATCTGCCCCAGAATAAGCCCACATACCTTATGGGTGTAGGAACGCCCGAAAACATACTCGAAAGTGTTGAAAGAGGCGTTGACTTCTTTGACTGTGTGCTTCCCGCAAGAAACGGACGCCATGCCCATGTATATACCAACAGAGGCAAGCTGAACCTTATGAATGCCAAGTATGAGCTTGATGATACGCCCATAGATGACACCTGCGACTGTCCCGTATGCAGACGTTATACAAAGGCATATATACGTCATCTTTTCAAGGCCAAGGAAATGCTTGCCATGCGTCTTTGCGTAATGCATAACCTCTATTTCTTCAACACAATGATGGAGGAAATACGTCAGGCCCTCGATGAGGACAGATTTGAAAGCTATAAGAGAGCAAAGCTTGACGGTTTTGCCGAAAACAAATAAAAAAAATTAATAACAGCACTAAAAATTAATATAAAAACGTCATTAGAAATAATATATTTTCTTGACTAAATATGCTAATTTTAATATAATGTTACCTAGAGTTTTGGACGGTTTTATTCCGTACAAAAGTTTTTATTAAAGGAGAGAATGAAATGTTAAACTATTTTCTTGCGACGGTTAATACAGTTGTAAGTTCTGACGGTGCGGCAGCATCATCAGCAGCTGCATCAACCGCATCGTCAAGCTCATCGGGAGGCGGACTTGGAATGAGTTGGATACTGATCTATATTATTGTTATATTTGCCGCAATGTACTTCATGTCTATCAGACCCCAGAAAAAGAGGCAGAAGGAACTTGATGAAATGAGAAGCAAAATCAAACCCGGCGACTCTGTACTTCTTAACACAGGTATGTACGGCAGAGTTGTAGATGTAACAAATGAGTGCTACATCGTCGAGTTCGGCATGAACAAGGGTATCAGAGTTCCCGTTGTAAAGAGCGAGATTGCCCTCGTTAAAGAACCTAACCTCTCAAACAAAGCTCCCGAGCCCGTTGAAGAGGAAGAAAAGACAGGTCTTTTCGGCAGAAAGAAAAAGAAAGCCGAGGAACCCAAGGCTGAAGAAGCAGCAGCTGAAACAGCTGAAAAGGTCGAGGAAAATATTGAAAAATAAAAGCTTCGGAGCAGTCGATTATATGACTGCCCCGATTTTTTATGCTCTATTTTTCCTTAGGCTCAAATATCATCGCCGCAATCCACGAGAATACAACCGCTCCCGATATTCCTCCTGCGGCGGCCTTCAGCCCTCCCGTGAATATTCCCAAAAATCCCGATTTATCTATTTCCTCCGTTACTCCCTTTGCCAGATTGTAGCCGAAGCCCGTAAGAGGTACGGTGGCGCCTGCGCCTGCATAGTCCACTAAAGGCTTATACACGCCCACAGCGCCTAAAATACAGCCAAGCACCACATATAAAACAAGTATACGCCCCGGCTGTAATTTTGTTTTATCTATCAGTATCTGGCCTATTACACATATAACTCCGCCTACCCAAAAGGCATTGAGACAATCCTCGAATAAGTCCATATCAGCACCTGCTTTCTATGACAACGCCGTGGGCTATGGCAGGTATGCTTTCGCCCTGCTGGCTTGTTGTTGGGCTCATCAGCGCACCTGTAGGCATAAAGAGCATTCTTTTAATTTTGCCATCACACAGCATTTTATAATATTTTGCGGTAAATACTAATGCCGAGCAGGCACAGCCGCTGCCGCCGCTGTGGGTATCCTGACTTTCACTGTCGTATATTTCAATACCGCAGTCCGTATATCTGTCGTCAAGCACATATCCCTCGGCGGCAAGCAGTTCTATAACCAGTGTTTTGCCCACAAGGCCCAAATCTCCCGTGGCTATTACATCAAAATAATCAGGAGTTCTACCTGTTTCTTTGAAATAGGCCGTCAGCAGTGACGCCGCCGCAGGTGCCATTGCCGCCCCCATATTGTTGGGATCCTTTACGCCCATATCTGTTATCTCGCCTGTCAGCACCTCGGTTATTATGGGTGCGCCCTTTTTCTCCGCTCGGCTCAGCAATACGGCTCCGTCTCCCGTTACTGTCCATGTGCTTGTCTGCGGTCTTTGGCTGCCCATTCCAAGCGGCGCTCTGTACTGTTTTTCTGCAGCACAGAAATGACTGGAGGCTCCCGCAGCAGCGGTTTCCGCAAAGCCACCGTCTATAAACGCCGCTCCGATACCCATAGCCTCACCCATAGTTGAGCAGGCTCCGTATATACCGATAAACGGCGTTTTTATATCTCTGTAGCCGAAGTTGGCTGCTGAATCCTGATTGAGCAGGTCTCCTGCAATACATATATCCACAGCCGTATGACCTGATTTTTTTAACAGCAGGTCAAAGTTTTCCTTTACCAGTCTGCTTTCAGCCATTTCCCATGATTTTTCGCCCAGCATGCTGTCCTGATACACCCTGTCGAACATTTCGCCCAAAGGCCCCTCGCCTTCTTTTTTGCCTGCCGAAGAAGCCGCCTCGGCGATGTAAACCGGTCTGTCAAGTACAGCCGTGTGTCTGCCAATCCTTACTGCCATTATCTCACCAGCCCCGCTATATAATATATAATTCCAACTATAAATGAAGTAACCGTTCCGTACACTATTACAGGGCCCGCAACCTGAAACATTTTGGCTCCCAATCCGAATACCCAGCCTTCCTTTTTAAACTCAATGGCAGGCGAAGCAACGGAATTGGCAAAGCCTGTTATGGGTACAACGGTTCCGGCACCGCAGAACTTTCCTATTTTACCGAAAAGTCCGAAGCCCGTAAGCAGTACGGCTATAGCTATCAATATCAATGATACCGCAAGACCCGTATCGTCCTGAGACAGTCCCATTGAAGTAAAATAATTTCTCATAATTTGCCCGAAAACGCATATAAGCCCGCCTGAAACAAAGGCCTTAATGCAGTCGGTAAATATAGGACTGTCAGGAGAGGCATTTTTTACCATTTGTTCATATTCCTTTTTCTTTCTGTAATCCTTACTGTTCTGACTTTCCAAGCTGACGCCTCCTTTAATTGCTTAAAATGAAGAATAAAATCCGGTAATCAGAAAATACAGAAGTGACCCGAGGCATTTACCCAAAGCTATTGCAGGTATAAATATTCTCAGTCCCTTTTTCATTCTGAACCTTCGCATAAATATAGGGAATACATTGAGCACCTCCGCCAGCGACACCGCCAGCTCACCGAAAAATATGCCTATGCACAGGCTGAAAAGCACAGCTATTATTTTACCGCCGGGCAGTGAAAAATTTAAAAACATAGCCAATGAGCCGACAAAACCGCCTAAGGTTATGGCATCCTCATATATGGGTATATGCCTTACGGTTTTTGTCTTTTCCGCCATTCTCGGCACTATGCCGATGGTGGCTATAAGGGCGAATACACCTGCGGATATAACTACTCCGGAGCCGAAGCCGAAAAAAATTAATATTATTCTTTTAAGAATTTCCATTTTTGCTCTCCCTGTTAAGGTTATCTATTACACAGTCGGCAGTTTCCTTCTCGTAGGTGGTCATCTGTACCTCAATGGGCGTAGGGTCCTGTGTCAGATATTTACCTGCAAAATGATTGAAAAAGACAATGATACCGACAGCAAGACCTATGCTGTAGGGCACATATATAATGTATGGCTT
>JAQXNZ010000127.1 GCA_029098265.1 Clostridia bacterium
AAGCTGGAATACTCAAATAACCCCTATGACAGCAGTAGTGGAAAGCCTAATGATACAGGCAAAACACCTGAGGATAAAGTAACAGTATTTACATATAAACTGGTAGTTAACAAGGTGGACGGAAATAAGCAGGCTCTTGAAGGTGCTGGATTTACTCTTTACAAGTACGATTCTGATGCAAATAATTATGCTGCTGTCGGTGATGAGATAAAAGGTGTAACTACATTCACTTTCACAGGTTTGGATGCAGGAAAGTATAAACTTGTCGAGACAACGGTTCCCGATGGTTATAATCAGGCTGATGACCTTGAGTTTACTGTTGAAGCTACATATGACACAGATTCAATTGACCCGAAGCTGAAGGATTTGGTTGTAAAAGACAAAGACGGTAATGAGATTTCGGGTTCGGAAAAAGTTTTCAGTATTATTTTAGGCGAAGGTAAAGTAATTACGGATGTTGTCAATAATTCCGGTACTGAACTTCCTTCCACAGGTGGTATGGGTACATATATGTTCTACATAATCGGCGGAATTATGGTTGCAGTAGCTATAGTTCTTATCGTATCCAAGAAACGTATGGAATATAAAAAATAAGACCTGACGGTCATTGCTGCCGCATCGGGGGTTAGACCCTGATGACGGCGGCAGGGAGATGCCTTCAAATGAAAAAGAAACTGTACAATATTATATTAATACTTATTTTGTTTGGAGGTCTCTCTCTGCTGCTGTATCCCACAGTCAGCGACTACTGGAACTCACTGCATCAGTCCAAGGCCATTGCCACCTATACCGAAACGGTGTCGGACATGGACAATGTTGAGTATAAAAATATGTGGAAACAGGCAGAGGAATATAACAATAATACATGGGTAGGAACCGAGGCCCGAAATTTGACCGATGAACAGAAGGAAGAATATGAATCCGTTCTTAACATAGGCGGAAGCGGCGTTATGGGCTATATAGATATACCGAAAATAAACTGTACACTGCCCATATATCACGGAACAGACGAGGGTGTTCTTAACGTGGCGGTGGGACATCTGGAATGGTCGTCTCTGCCCGTCGGCGGAGAGGGTACCCACTGCGTTATATCGGGACACAGGGGACTGCCCTCTGCCAAGCTGTTTACAAACCTTGACAAGCTGGCGGAAAAGGATATATTTATGCTGAGGGTACTGGACAATACTCTTACCTATGAGGTTGACCAGATACTTATAGTTGAGCCCGATGATACAAGTGCGCTTTTGAGTGTCAGCGGTGAGGACTACTGCACCCTTGTTACATGCACGCCCTACGGTATAAATTCCCACAGACTGCTTGTGAGGGGACATCGAATTGAAAATACAGCGACCTCGTCTCAGGCAAAGGTAACTGCGGACGCCGTAAGGATTGAACCGCTTATAGTTGCGCCCATTGTGGCAATACCCATGCTTGTGCTTTTGTTCCTGCTTATAATTTTGGGTGACAGAAAGAGATAATATAAAAACGGTAGCTTCGGAGGTGGACGTGCAGATGATTAAAAAGAGAATACTGGCTTTTGTTATAGCCTTTGCGGCGCTGTTTGCGATTCCCGTCTGTGCCGCCGAAAAGGATGCAAAGCTGATAATTGAATATACCGACGGAAGCAAGGCGCTGTCGGGGGCACGCTTTGACCTGTACTATGTGGCGGAGACGGAGGATTATTCCTACTTTACGCTTACGGAGGACTTTGAGGACTATCCCATAAAGGTCAACGGACTGGACAGCGAGGGCTACAGGAGACTGGCCTCGACCCTTGAAAGCTATATAGACAGAGATGATATAGAGCCCTATGACAGCGGCAAGACGGATAAAAACGGACGTCTGGAGTTCCCCGAGGATGCGGCAAGGCTGAAAAAGGGACTTTATCTGATACTTGGAAACAAATGCAACGTAGGAAACTATAAGTATACTGCGGAGCCTGTGCTTGTGTTTGTGCCGGGTATAGTCAATGAGACTGGTGAGCTCATATATACCGTTACCGTTGAACCGAAATATGATAAGGATAAGATTAACGACGGAAAGGACTATGTCACAAGAAAGGTAATAAAGGTTTGGGACGATGACGGCAATAAGTCGGAAAGACCCAAAAGCATAACGGTTCAGCTGTTAAGAAACAAAAAGGTATACGATACCGTGGTGCTGAACTCGGGTAATAACTGGAAATATACATGGACTAAGCTTGACGCCGACTATGACTGGAAGGTTGCAGAGAAGAAGGTTGACGGCTATACCGTTGATATTTACAGAGAGGGCATAACCTTTGTAATAACCAATACCGCCGATAAGCCCGATAAGCCTGTAATTCCCGTTAAGCCCGATAAACCCGATAAACCTGTCACACCGGATAAACCGAGTACGCCAAATATACCAAATGAGCCGAGTACACCCGTAGACAGCGATAGGCCTGTCATCGGCTCCATGGACAATCCTCCGAAGCCTGCGGAGAGTTTGCCTCAGACGGGTATGCTGTGGTGGCCTGTGCCGATACTGGCGGCGGCAGGTATACTGCTTGTGGCTGTGGGACGGCGTGTACGCAGAGGTGCCGAGCATGAAGAATAAAAAGGGAACATGCCTTATATTCATAGGTATACTGTTCATAGCGGCGGCCCTTGGCATAACCGTATATAATATTTTGGACGAAAAAAGGGCGGATGCCGAGGTTTTGACGGCGGCAGAGCAGGTGCGGCAGGAGATAAACAGTGTTTCTGTTCCTGAGGAATACGCCGATGAACCCGTTGTGCCCGACTATGTGCTCAATCCCGATGCGGATATGCCTAAGGTGGAAATAGACGGCAAAGAATATATAGGCATACTGGAGATACCCTCGCTGGGGCTGACACTGCCGGTGCTTGGACAGTGGAGCTATGCGGGGCTTAAGAAAGCGCCATGCTGTTATGCGGGCTCGGCATACGAAAGCGGCTTTGTAATAGCCGCCCATAATTATGATGGGCACTTCGGCAGGCTTAAAAATCTGTCCGAGGGCGACAGCATTAGGTTTACGGATGCCGATGGCAATGTGTTTGAATATTATGCGGCCTCCTTTGAGAGCCTTGGTGCGGACGCCGTGGAGGACATGCTGACCGATGAGTGGGATATGACGCTTTTCACATGTACAACGGGAGGACAGAGCAGATTTACAGTGCGGTGTGAAAGAGAAGGTATAGAATAATTAAATATGATTTATGGCTGACTTATTACTATAGGTCAGCTTTTTTTGTGCTCCGAGGCTGTTTCGGCGTAAACAGGGGTGATTATTAGGAGAAGTCTTAATACATCTTTATACAATCTTAATACGAAAAGCAATACTCTTTTCCTTTCTTTATTTCCGACAGCGTATCATTAAGATTGAATAAAGATTAAAAGGAGTACTTTGCGTATGAATGCGCGGCCTTTGGGAAAAAGAAAGCTTACGTCTTTTCAGACAATCATACTGGGATTTTCCTGTGTAATATTGCTTGGTGCACTGCTTCTTATGCTGCCGATATCAAGCAGTGCGGGCAGGGTAACGCCCTTTTTAGAGGCACTGTTTACATCGACCTCGGCGGTATGTGTAACGGGTCTTGTCATACATGATACGGCTGTATACTGGTCGGCCTTCGGACAGGCTGTCATATTGGTGCTCATACAGATAGGCGGCATGGGAGTCATAACGGTAGCGGCTTCGTTTGCCATAATATCGGGCAGGAAAATATCGCTTATGCAGCGCAGTACCATGCAGGAGGCCATAGCTGCGCCGAGCGTGGGCGGAATAGTGCGCCTGACGGGATTTATAATAAAGGTGACGCTGGCGGCGGAGCTTTTGGGAGCCGTCATAATGGCGCCCGTGTTCTGCCGTGACTTCGGAGTAAGGGGAATATGGATGGCGGTGTTCCACTCCGTATCCGCTTTCTGCAATGCCGGCTTTGACCTTATGGGAGTAAGAAGCGAATTTTCTTCGCTGACGTCCTATGCTTCAAGTCCGTTAATAAACATAACCGTAATGCTGCTGATAGTTATGGGAGGAATAGGCTTCCTTACCTGGGACGATATCAGGACAAACAGACAGCATTTCAGAAGATACAGAATGCAGAGCAAGGTCATAATCTGTACGACTGCCGTACTGCTCATACTGCCTGCCCTTTATTTCTGCTTTTATGAGTTTGCAGGGCTCCCCATTAGGGAGAGACTGCTGGCATCGGCCTTTCAGGCTGTAACGCCCAGGACGGCGGGCTTTAATACCGCAGACCTGACAAAGCTCAGCGAGGCGGGACAGTATATAATAATAGCCCTTATGCTCATAGGCGGCTCTCCCGGTTCCACAGCCGGAGGTATGAAAACGACCACAGCCGCAGTGCTTTTTTCGGCGTCTGTAGCCACCTTCCGCAGAAAGGAATATACTCACTTTTTCGGCAGGCGTTTAGATGACGAGGTAATCAGAAATGCGTCTACCATATTTCTGATGTATATAACCCTGTTTTTTGCGGGCGGAGTTATTATAAGCATTGCCGAGGGGCTTCCTATGCTGGAATGTCTGTTTGAAACGGCTTCCGCCATAGGCACCGTCGGACTTTCGCTGGGCATAACGACTAAGCTTGGCACACTGTCAAGAATTATACTCATAGGACTTATGTTTTTCGGAAGGGTAGGAGGACTGACGCTGATATTTGCGGCATTGTCGGGAACCCGAAAGTATGTATATAAGCTTCCGAAGGAGAAAATAACGGTAGGATAGAGGAGACAGCCATGAAATCGATACTTTTGATAGGACTGGGACGTTTCGGCAAGCATATCGCCATGAACCTCAATCAGCTGGGACACCACGTTATGGCGGTGGACAATATGGAGGAACGGGTGGAGGAAGTGCTTCCCTTTGTGACAAATGCCCAGATAGGCGACAGCACCAATGAGGACTTCCTTATGTCGCTGGGAGTAAATAACTATGACGTCTGCATTGTAGCCATAGGACATGATTTCCAGAGCTCACTGGAAACAACCTCGCTCCTTAAGGAACTGGGCGCAAAGCTGGTTGTATCAAGGGCGGCAAGGGACGTTCAGGCAAAATTCCTGCTGAGAAACGGGGCGGACGAGGTGGTATACCCCGAAAAACAGCTTGCCAAATGGACAGCCATACGCTACAGTGCCGACCATATACTGGACTATATCGGGCTGGACGGAGAGCATGCCATATTTGAGGTACCCGTACCCGAGGGCTGGGTAGGCCGCACCATAGGTCAGCTTGACATAAGAAAGAAGTACAGCATAAACATAATGGGCATAAAGAAAGATGGCAGACTGGAACTCACCCTTTCGCCGGACATAGTGCTTGAAAAGGACGAAACAATGCTTGTACTGGGCAGGAACAGAGATTTGCAGAAGTGCTTCCATATATAAAATAGGAATTTGAACAGCCTGAAAAGAGAGGACTTTCCGAAAGTATATAAGCATAGATATCGACAATAGCTGAAAATTTGATAAAATGTTATAATCTAGTATTTGCAGATACATATTCTGCGGCAGAATTTTTAGGCCGCATCGGAGGAAAGCTTATGGAAATGTCCAGACAGGACCCGGATATGCTGCTTCATGCTATAGGCAATGACACATCCGGACAGCAAAAGGGAAAATTGAAAATATTCTTCGGCTATGCGGCAGGCACAGGCAAAACCTATGCCATGCTTAAGGCCGCCCATCAGGCCAAGGATAAGGGAATAGATGTGGTTGCAGGCTATATAGAGCCCCATGCAAGACCTCAGACCACGGCTCTGCTTGAGGGACTGGAACAGCTTCCGCTCAGATATATGAGCCAGGGCGGCATAAAGGTAAGGGAGTTTGACCTTGATGCGGCTCTTAAAAGAAAGCCGCAGCTGATACTGGTGGACGAACTGGCCCATTCCAACGCCGAGGGCTGCCGCCACACAAAACGCTATCAGGACGTGGAGGAACTGCTGAAAGCAGGTATAGACGTATATACAACAGTCAATGTACAGCATATAGAAAGTCTTAACGATACCGTTGCCTCCGTTACGGGTGTGCTTGTAAGGGAGCGCATACCGGATTCTGTGTTCGACGAGGCCGACCAGGTGGAGCTGGTGGATATAGAGCCCCGTGATCTGCTTGACAGGCTGGCGGCGGGAAACGTCTATAAGGAGGAGCAGGCAGAGAGGGCGGCAGTCAATTTCTTTACGGAGGAAAATCTGACGGCGCTCAGGGAAATAGCCCTCAGACGCTGTGCCGACAGAGTGAACCTTCTGACGGAAAACGCCCGTATACAGAGCCAAAGCAGCTACCATACGGACGAGCATATACTTGTTTGTCTTTCGTCATCGCCGTCAAACCCCAAGATTATCAGGACGGCGGCAAGAATGGCGAGAGCCTTCAGAGGAAACTTTACGGCACTGTTTGTACAGACCCCGGGCTTTGACACTATGGACGAGGCGGACAGAACAAGGCTTCGTGACAATATGAGGCTGGCTCGACAGCTGGGAGCGAATATAGAGACTACCTACGGTGAGGACGTGGCCTATCAGATAGCCGAGTTTGCCAGACTTTCGGGAATATCAAAAATAGTAATAGGCAGAAGCGCCGCCACACGCAAAAGCTTATTTGCCAAGCAGAATCTTACGGATAGGCTTATTGCCGCCGCACCCAATATGGATATACATATTATTCCGGATGCAGGTGTCCAGAATGATTACAGAACTGTCAGGATAAGCGGTACAAGAATAAAGGTAACGGGAAAGGATGCGGCAAAAAGTGCTGCCGTACTGGTGGCGGCTACGGCTATAGGCTATCTGTTCCATACCCTGGGCTTTACCGAGGCCAATATAATAGCGATATATATATTTGCCACACTGGTTATATCGGTCATCACAACGGGCTGGCTTTGCAGTCTCATATCGGCCTTTTTAAGTGTGCTTGTGTTTAACTTCTTCTTTACGGTGCCCAGGTTTACGCTTCGGTTTTATGACGCCAGATATTTGGTTACATTTGCCATAATGTTCATGGTAGCCCTGCTGACGGGCTCCCTTGCCGCAAGGCTTAAGGAAAACGCCAAGCAGTCGGCTATGGCGGCTTTCAGAACCAAAATACTGTTTGAGACAAACCGTCTGCTCCAAAAGGAAAACGATGAGCTGTCCGTAATTAATGCGGCGGCGGGACAGATAACAAAGCTGTTGAAAAGGGATATTGTCATGTATCTGGCCGAGGGCAAGGGACTGTCCGCACCGAATGTATACCGTGTGGACGGCAGTAACAATGCGGATATTGCCTCCGAAAACGAAAGAGCCGTTGCCGACTGGGTACTGCGAAACAATAAGCATGCAGGCGCAACCACGGATACCCTTTCGGGAGCGGAATGCCTGTATCTGGCCATTCGTGTCAATTACAACGTATACGGAGTTGTGGGCATATATATGGCTGACGAGCATCTGGACGCCTTTGAGGACAGCGTACTGCTTTCGATACTGGGCGAATGCGCCCTTGCTTTGGAAAATATAAAGAATGCCAGAGAAGAGGAAGAGGCGGCTATACTGGCTAAAAACGAACAGCTCAGGGCAAATCTTTTAAGAGCCATATCCCATGACTTGCGAACGCCGCTGACGTCAATATCAGGCAATGCCGGCAATCTGCTGACCAACTACGCCAAGCTGGACGATGATATGAAAAAGCAGATATTTACGGATATATATGATGATTCCATGTGGCTTATAAATCTTGTGGAGAACCTTCTTGCCGTAACAAGGATAGAGGACGGAAGGGTAAACATGAATCAGTCGGCGGAGCTTATGGACGAGATAATTTCCGAAGCCCTTCGCCATATAAACCGAAGGAGCAGGGAGCATAATATTAAGGTGGGCAGCTCAGAGGAATTTATACTGGCCCATGTGGATGCCAAGCTGATAGTACAGGTAATAATAAATCTTGTTGACAATGCGGTAAAATACACGCCTGCAGGCTCGACAATAGAAATATATACAGAGAAAAAGGGAAAATGGATAACAGTTACGGTGGCGGACAACGGCCCGGGCATACCCGATGAGCAGAAGCCTCATGTATTTGACATGTTCTACAGCGGCGCCAATAAGGTGGCGGACAGCCGCAGAAGTCTGGGACTGGGGCTTTCGCTGTGTAAATCCATAGTCAATGCCCACGGCGGAACCATATCCGTGTCGGACAATGAGCCGCAGGGCGCCGTATTTACATTAACATTACCGGCAGGGGAGGTAGAATTGCATGAATAAACCGTTAATACTTGTTGTGGAGGACGATAAGCCCATACGAAATCTTATAACAACTACGCTTAAGGCCAACGATTACAGATATTTGGCGGCTGTCAACGGTGAAACAGCCATTATGGAGGCATCGTCCCACAATCCCGATATAGTTTTGCTGGATTTGGGTCTGCCTGACAGGGACGGAGTGGACGTAATCAAAAATATCCGTACATGGTCAAATCTGCCGATAATCGTAATAAGCGCCAGAAGCGAGGACAGCGACAAAATAGAAGCATTGGACGCAGGTGCCGACGACTATCTGACAAAGCCCTTTTCCGTTGAGGAGCTGTTGGCAAGACTGCGTGTTACCCAAAGAAGGCTGTCCTATATGAACTCGGAAATTCCTGCCGCAAGCTCGGTATTTGTCAACGGCAAGCTGAGGGTTGACTATGCGGGCGGATGCGCCTATCTGGACGGACAGGAGCTTCACCTGACGCCCATAGAATACAAGCTGCTGTGCCTGCTTTCCAAAAATGTGGGCAAGGTGCTTACGCATACGTTTTTAACACAGAATATATGGGGACGCAGCTGGGAAAATGATGTGGCCTCGCTGAGAGTATTTATGGCAACCCTCAGAAAGAAGCTGGAGCCGAGCCCCGATTCTCCCCAGTATATACAGACCCATATCGGTGTGGGCTACAGAATGATGAAAGTAGAATAAGAAATAAAGAACCGTATTTTGGGTGTTTTCACTCAGAATACGGTTTTTGTGTCTTGCCTTAATTATAAATCAGGAAGCCAGCTTCTATTTAACAAGCCTAATTGGCTTATCCCTTCCGCCCTCGCCGCATACGCCTATCCTTTGGGCTGCGGGAACCTTTCCTTTCAGCTCCTCAAACAGCCTGTCTGCATCAGACGGTGATACAGCCATAAGCAGACCGCCCGACGTCTGGGGGTCATAGAGCATATCCTGTACCGCAAGCTCGGTATCGCCTGCATCGACATAGCTTTCCGCAAAGCTGCGGTTTCGGTACAT
>JAQXNZ010000128.1 GCA_029098265.1 Clostridia bacterium
GTATGACGATGCGGAGCTTGAAAAACTCTATGATGAAATCGGCAGAACGGGCATAAAGGATATACAGAGATACAAGGGCTTGGGCGAAATGGACTTTGACCAGCTGAGAGACACGACAATGGCGGTTGAACACCGTATACTAAAGCGTGTACACCTTGAGGACGCCATTATGGCTGACGAGATATTCAGTATGCTGATGGGCGACAATGTAGAGCCGAGACGAGAGTTTATTGCCGAGAATGCGCAGTATGCGGAGATGGATTATTAAGCGCGGGGCGCTTAAGTTGAAATTCTTTTGGAATTTCAACTTGTACGGAGCCAAAAGCAAAAGTTCCTTATGAAACTTTTGCTTTTGGTGTGGCGAAGTTTAAGTGCTTGACATCGGCGGAAATGAATTCCGCCGATGCTTGAGGCTGATTTAAAGAAAAAAGTTCTTTGTTCTTTTTCTTACAAGTAACTTTTGAATTTAGATTGGTCTATTCATAGATTGATTGACGCAGGAGAGCAAACCGGGAGAATGTACCCCGGCGCCGAAGGCGTTCCCGTAGGGAATTTGTGAACCTGTTAGGGCAAAGCTCCCCTGCGGACCGATTTTTATAATATTAGACTGGGAAAACGCAGTTTTCCTATAAAAGTTCTTTGTGTACTTTCTTTCAAGAAAGTACGGTTTTGAAAGGGTCATAATAATGAGTGAAAACAACGAATTGGATAAAGTCATTTCCGTCGATATTAACGAGGAAATGAAACAATGCTATATAGACTATGCCATGAGTGTTATCGTGGCAAGGGCTTTGCCCGATGTAAGGGACGGACTTAAGCCCGTACAGAGACGTATTCTCTATTCCATGAACGAGATGAATCTGGATCCCAACAAGGGCTACAGAAAGTCAGCCCGTATTGTCGGCGATACAATGGGTAAATATCACCCCCACGGCGACAGCTCCATATACGAGGCAATGGTGCGTATGGCTCAGAACTTCTCCATGAGATATATGCTCGTAGACGGTCACGGAAACTTCGGCTCCATAGACGGCTACGGCGCTGCTGCCAGCCGATACACCGAGGCCAGAATGTCAAAGATAACATCGGCCATGCTTGCCGATATTGATAAAAATACCGTTGATTTCGTTCCCAACTATGACGGTAACGAAAAGGAGCCCGTTGTACTGCCTTCAAGGATACCTAATTTGCTTTTAAACGGCGCTACAGGCATCGCAGTAGGTATGGCGACAAATATACCGCCCCATAACCTCGGCGAGGTTGTAGACGGCGTTGTGGCCATGATAGACAACAAAAAAGAGGGCAGAGATACGGATATTGAGGAGCTGATGGAGCACATCAAGGGTCCCGATTTCCCAACAGGCGCAACAATACTGGGTAAAAGCGGCATAAGAGCCGCCTACAGAACGGGCAGGGGCAAGATAATCGTACGCTCCAAAACAGAGATTGAGCCCATGAACGGCGGACGTGAAAGAATAGTCGTTACCGAGATACCCTATATGGTCAATAAGCTCCGTCTTATCGAAAAGATTGCCGAGCTTGTAAAGGACAAAAAGATAGAGGGCATCAGCGACCTCTACGACGCTTCATCGGGCGACGATATAAAGATAATTATTGAGCTGAAAAAGGATGTAAACGCCAACGTAATACTCAATCAGCTTTATAAATATACACAGCTTCAGGAAAGCTTCGGCGCAATTATGATTGCCCTTGTAAACGGCAAGCCCGAGACCCTTAACCTTAAGCAGATAATAGCGGAATACCTCAAGCATCAGGAGGACGTTGTAACAAGAAGGACAAAGTTCGACCTGGATAAGGCACAGAAAAGAGCCCATATATTAGAGGGCTTAAGAATTGCCATTGACAATATCGACGAGGTAATACAGATAATAAGAACAAGCTATGACGATGCTAAGGAAAGACTTATGGAAAGATTTTCCCTTTCCGATGTGCAGGCTCAGGCCATACTTGACATGCAGCTGAAAAGACTTCAGGGTCTTGAGCATGAGAAGATTGACGAGGAATATAATGCCCTCATGGTTCTTATCAAGGAGCTGACGGCAATACTCGGCGATGAAAATCTTCTGCTTGACGTCATAAGGAAGGAGCTTCTTGAGCTTAAGTCAAAATACAATGACGAGAGAAGAACGCAGATTGTCCAGAACCCCGGAGAGATAGATATTGAGGATCTCATCGAGGAGGAGGCCAGTGTTATTGCCATGACCAGCCTCAACTATATCAAGAGAACACCCCTTGATACCTATAAGAGCCAGAACAGAGGCGGCAGGGGTATAATGGGTATGCAGACCAGGGACGAGGATGCGGTAACAAGACTGTTCGTATGCTCCACCCATGATTATCTGCTGTTCTTTACAAACTTCGGCAGAGTATACCGCATAAAGGGCTATGAGGTTCCCGAGGCAGGAAGAACCGCCAGAGGTCTTGCCATTGTCAACCTGCTCAGCATCAGTCAGGGCGAAAAGATTACGGCGGTTGTACCCGTAAAGAGCTTCGAGGACGACAGATACCTTGTAATGATAACAAAGAGCGGCGTAATCAAGAAAACGGATATGTCATGCTTCAGCAATATAAGAAAAGCCGGACTTACGGCAGTTAACCTCAGAGAGGGCGACGAGCTTATTGCCGCATTCATAACCGACGGCAGCAAAAACATATTTGCCGCCACAAGAAACGGCATGGGCATAATGTTCAATGAAAATGATGTACGTCCTATGGGAAGAACGGCTACGGGTGTCAGAGCAATAAACCTTGCCGAGGGCGATTATGTTGTTTCAGCCGACATGGTGGAGGAAGGCGACAAGCTTCTTAACGTAACCGAAAGGGGCTACGGAAAGAGAACGGACGAGTCTGCCTTCAACATACAGAACCGAGGCGGAAAGGGCGTAAAGATACACCAGATAACCGATAAAACAGGCCCTCTTGCCGGAGTTGTAAGGGTCGGAGACAGCGAACAGCTTATGATTGTTACCTCCGAGGGAGTAATAATAAGATTAAGAGGCAGTGATATTTCAACCTTCGGAAGAATATCCCAGGGTGTTAAGCTTATCAATCTGGGAGAAGGCGTTACGGTTGCCGGTATAGCAAAGATTGATGAGGAAGATATAGAGGAAGCTGCTGAAGAAAACAGTTGATTGACAGGGGCAGAATTTAATTCTGTCCCTTTTTATAGCGGCGAAGCCGCTAAGTTGAAATCCTTTGGGGATTTCAACTTGATTGTCGGTGCCAAAAGGAAAAGTTCCTGAAGAAACTTTTCCTTTTGGAGTGGCTGAATGAAGTGTTCGACATCGCCGGAAATGAATTCCGCCGATGATTTAGTTCTACAATCCCTCAGTCAGCAAGAGAGCAAACCGGGAGAATGTACCCCGGCGCCGCAGGCGTTCCCGTAGGGAATTTGTGAACCTGCCATGACAGCTCCCTTTACACAAGGGAGCCGAAGGTGGCAATCTCTTGACGCGGGCGAAGTTCGCGAATGGGCAACCATCAATCAGCTACAAAACTTCTGACTTGTTTGGGTTTGAAGCGTGTCCGAAAGAGAATGGGGTCGCAAGGGGAAACAAGCTCGACCACTGCCGGTGGCAGATACAGGGAGAGCGACTTTCTGTGAGCTGCGCAGAATTGCGAACGGCAGTGAGCAAGGCAAGACAAGCGAACAGAGGACAGGAGACAATGGGCTTCGATGTTAGACGC
>JAQXNZ010000129.1 GCA_029098265.1 Clostridia bacterium
AATTTATAAATTGTCTCGTCAATGAGAGTGGGGATATCTGTATCCTCGTCAACAAGTACGGCAATGGCATCTGTAAGGTCTGCATTTACCTTGTCTGTTATCTCTCTGATAGCGGCGTCTCTGTCCTGCTTAAGCTCTTTGTAGACAGCTGTTTCCATAGCCGCATCTGTTATATATTCTGAAATAAGCTTGTAAACCTCATCGGGAATAACATGCTCTGTGTACTCCTGAAGGGGTTTGCCCTCTTTTGCGTGGATGTCGTTGATGAAGTCAATAACCTCGCCGTTTACCTTGTGGGCAAGTCTTATTGCTTCCATCATAAGGTCATCGGGGATTTCGTCGGCACCTGCCTCAATCATCATTACCTTTTCCTTAGTTGATGAAACAGTAAGGTTAAGTCTGCTTATCTCTCTCTGGGCTGCGTTGGGGTTAACAACGAGCTCGCCGTCGCAGTATCCGATTGATACCGATGACATTGTGTCAACAAAAGGAATGTCTGAAATGATAAGGGCAATTGATGAACCTATCATAGCGGCAATCTCGGGTGAGCAGTCCTGGTCTACTGACATTACTGTCGCAACAATGGCAACATCATTTCTGTAGTCCTTGGGGAAAAGAGGACGAAGGGGTCTGTCGATACATCTTGATGTAAGGATAGCTTTTTCGCTGGGTCTGCCCTCTCTCTTTATGAAGCCTCCGGGAATTTTGCCTACTGAATAAAGTCTTTCCTCATAGTCTATTGAAAGAGGGAAGAAATCAATGCCGTCTCTGGGCTTTTCCGAAGCGGTAGCTGTTACAAGCACAACCGTGTCGCCGTAGTATACAAGGGCAGCACCGTTGGCAAGCTCGGCAACTCTGCCGATTTCTACCTTGAGTTCACGTCCTGCAAGCTGCATGGAATATGTTCTGTACATAAATCTAATCTCCTTTTTAGTATATTTTTAAGAAGATACCGTGTAGCTCACATAAACACGCTGTGTTAAACCATTATAACACCATAAAAAGAACTGCAAGCCGCCTGCTAACCTGTTTACATCATATATAACTATAGCCACGCACCAAACGGAAGGGTTCGGGAAGCGACGGGTTTCCTGAATAAAATCCGCAGGACGAGCTTTGCCCGTCCGAGGAGAAATCCGTCAGCCGCAAGTATTTGCGAAGCAAATATTGTATGAATCGGCAGGATTTCGTGCCTTAATATAAACAAGTTGAAAGCCTGCTTTCAACTTAAGGCCTACAGGCCTTTTTATGGTGTCATTATTTATGTGAGTACATCTGTCTTCTTTGGTTACTTTAAGTAAAAAATCCGGTCATACAGGAAAACCGTATGCCGGATTTTATTTGATATCACGCTTTAAGCGCAGAGCAAAACCTGTGTTGAGTTAAGTATTGTTTTCGATATTACGGAAAACAAAATTACTTTCTTAATCCTAACTCGCTGATGATAGCACGGTATCTTTCGATATCCTTGTCCTTAAGGTAAGCAAGTAAGCCTCTTCTCTGACCAACCATCTTTAAAAGACCTCTTCTTGAGTGGTGGTCTTTCTTGTGCTCCTTAAGATGCTCTGTAAGAAGGTCGATTCTTGCTGTTAAAAGAGCAATCTGAACCTCGGGTGAGCCTGTGTCGTTAGGTGTTCTGCCGTATTTCTCAATAATTTCCTGCTTGTTGATTGTTGCCTTCATTTTAAATTTCCTCCTTGAATTTCTTAATAACGCCCAAAGCTAAGCAGCGGTTGGAGATTCCGTCTGCTGAACTCAGGTTACATGCATTAACTATTGAAGTATAACATACAATTCTCGGTATTTCAACTGTTTTTGTATACTGTTTCAAAATTTTCTTTCCAGTATTTATATTCTTCCGAGGCGAAATATTCCTTTGTGCTTACGGTGTTTCTGGCTATTTCGTCTCTCAGCGCCTCAACACTTGGGAACTTTCTCTCATCCCTTATCCATTTGAAGAAGAACGTGGTTATATTTTCGCCGTAAATACTCTTATTGAAATCAAACAGGTTTGTCTCCACAGTCTTCTGTTTGCCGTTGACAGTGGGATTATAGCCGACATTTGTTATGCCGTAGTACAGCTTTCCGTCATAGAGTGTCACCGTGGCATATACGCCGTTGGGCGGAAAAAGCTTGTCCTCATGGGCTATTATATTGACCGTCGGGAAGCCCAGCTGTCTGCCGAGCTTCTTGCCCTGAGCCACCGTTCCGTATATGTGGTACGGCTCTGTCAGCCTGCGGTTGGCACCTTCCACGTCCTTGTTAACCAGACAGTCTCTTATTTTTGTACTGCTAACTCTCTCACCGTCATATATGACATTGGGTATAAATACGGTTTTTACTCCGTATTCCTTTCCAAGTTCTTCAAGCAGCTTATAGTCGCCCTTGTTTTTGCTGCCGAAGCGGTAGTCATAGCCCACCACCAGCACCTTGCATTTAAGCTTTTTAAACACAAGTTCAATGGCAAATTCTTCGGGCGACATGGAGGCAAACTCCCTGTCAAATGGATACTCGATATATGTATCGACACCCATTTTCTCCACGGCTGTCTTTTTTTCATCGGGAGACATTATGAGTGCGTTATTCTCTCTGTTGCCGAATATAAACATAGGATGCGGACTGAATGTGAATACAATCGATTTCAGACCTTCCCTTTCGGCATATTCCTTGGCTGTTTCTATCAGCCTTCTGTGTCCCATGTGAACGCCGTCAAAGTTTCCCAGTGTAACGGCGGTGGGACAGCTCTGTTCAATTTTGCTGTCAGTTATGTGTTCCATTGCTAAATCTCCTTACAGCATAAGGCGCAGGGGCTTTATAAAAAAGCTTTCCTTTTCCTTATCAAATGTATAGGCATATATTCCGACGAGCTTTCCCGTACTGTCATAGCCCAGTACCGTCTCGCCCTCCGACGGTTTTTTATCACAGCTCAGATAGCGGGCTGATATTTTTCCGCCGTTATAAAGGTATTTGGAAGCCTTTTCGCTGACTGTCACCCTTTTGTACTCGCTGAGAACATCATCGGGCGGAATTATCAGCTCCTCTGCCCTGCCCTCGACGGCGGCATTTTTCAGCTCCTCCAGCTTAACAGCCTTGTCTATAGTGAAGCTTCCGCTGGCTGTCCTTGTAAGGGCCGACATGTGCGCACCCCAGCCAAGGTATTTTCCGATGTCACTGCAAAGGGTTCTTATGTAGGTTCCCTTTGAACAGTCAACATCTATTATTGCCCTGTCCGGCGGCATAAATTCGGCTGTCCGTATATCAAATATTTCTATATTTCTTGTTTTTCTCTCTATTTCCTTGCCCTCTCTGGCAAGCTCATAGAGTCTTTTGCCGTTGACCTTTATGGCTGAATACATCGGCGGTATCTGTGTCTGCTTGCCGATGAATCTCTTAACAGCCTCTTTTATTTTGTCCTCGTCATACTCAAAGTCATAACTCGCCGTAACCTCTCCGGAAGCGTCCTGGGTGGTGGTCTCCGTTCCGAAGGTTATCTCGGCTCTGTAGCTTTTTCTCTCCGCCATTATATAGTCCGCCAGCTTTGTGGCAGAGCCTATGCAAACCGGCAGAACACCCTCGGCATCGGGGTCAAGGGTTCCCGTATGACCCACCTTTTTTATATTGAGCGTCTTTCTGACAACGGCCACGACGTCATGGGAGGTATAGCCCTTTTCCTTGTAAATATTTATTACTCCGTCCACGTTATACCTCCAAAGCCCTTTTCAATTCCTCCACAACCTTAGGCATTACTTCCTCAAAGGTTCCGAAAAGCGTACATCCGCTTGCTCTGACATGTCCGCCGCCTCCGAATTTAACGGCAATTTCCGACACGTTCACCCTCTCGTTGGAGCGCATACTGGCCTTTATCTCGCCCTTTTTCTTCTCATAGAAAAATACTGCCGCATCAACACCGTCGGTATTTTTCAGATAGGAAACTATGGCATCTGCGTCCTTGGAGTTTCCGCCGTTTTTCTCCATTTCCTCTATGGAAAGCTGTGATACGGCAAGGCTTCCGCCGCACATCAGTTCCATATTTTCAATGGCTGTGCCCAGCATCTTTGCCTCCACAGGTGTATGGGAATAAAACAGCTTTTCCTGTATCTCCGTAAAGGGGATATTATATGTCATAAGCTCCGCCGCCGCCTGCATTGTAAAGGGACTTGTGCTGGAATGCTTGAAACAGCCCGTGTCAAATATTATTCCCGTGTAAAGGGCATAGGCAATGTCCTTATCCAGAGGGCACCAGCCGTCCAACAATCTGTACACAAGCTCGCAGGTAGATGATGCGTCGCCGTCCACAAAGTTATATCTTCCGAAATATGTGTTGCTGACATGGTGGTCTATATTGACCGTAAGAGTATTTTTTATAAGATAGGTAAATTCACCCAGTCTGCCCTCGTCTCCGCAGTCCAGAGAAATAAACAGGTCGAAATCTTCATCTGAAGGCTCTGTTTTTATTTTATCCGAATAGGGTACAGCCCTGAATTTTTCCGGTACGTCCTCAAGGAAAACGGTGACCTGCTTTCCCTTTTTCTCCAGTGCCATTGCTACGGCACAGCATGACGACACAGCGTCGCCGTCGGGGCTGACATGACCCGCAACGGCAATACTGTCGCATTCGTCTATTATTTCCGTTATCTCCTCAAAGCTGTTATTCATAAAGCTGACCATCTCCTACCGGCGGTTCGTTGCTTATCTGCTCTATGAGCTTTGACATCTTTATGCCGTATTCCACGGAGTCGTCCAACTTGAATATCAATTCGGGAGTTATTCTCAGGTTTATCCTCTCTGCAAGCAGATGTCTTATATAGCCGGCGGCACTTTTAAGTCCCTTCATCACTTCCGTCTTTTCGTCCTCGTTTCCGAGAACGCTTATAAATACCTTGCAGTATTTGAGATCCTGGGTGGTTTCAACCCTGAGCACCGATGTCATAACACCTATTCTGGGGTCCTTAAGATCGCCCCTTATTATGTTGGCAAGCTCCTTTGTTATTTCATCGTTTACTCTGGTCATTCTGTTATTTCTTTTCATAAAATCACCTGCTGATTATCTGGGAACTTCAACCATAATGAAGGCTTCCGCAATGTCGCCCTCCTTAAGGTCGTTGAATTTTTTGAGTACAAATGCGCACTCATAGCCCGCATTTACTTCCTTGACATCATCCTTAAATCTCTTGAGTGAATCAAGCTCGCCCTCGTATATTACGATGTTGTCACGAAGTATACGAACCTTGGAATTTCTTGTAAGCTTACCGTCAAGGATATAGCTGCCGGCAATAGTACCGATGCCCGAAGCCTTGAAGAGCTGACGTACCTCGGCATGACCGATTACCTTCTCCTCATATACGGGGTCAAGCATACCCTTCATAGCCGCTGTAATATCCTCAATGGCATTATATATAACTCTGTAAAGTCTTACGTCTACCTTTTCTTCATCGGCGAAGGCCTTTGCCGAAGGCTCTGGACGTACGTTGAAGCCGATTATGATAGCGTTGGAGGCTGTAGCAAGCATAACGTCTGATTCCGTTATGGCACCTACGCCGCCGTGGATTATTCTGATTCTTACTTCATCATTGGAAAGCTTTTCAAGGCTCTGCTTAACCGCTTCTACTGAGCCCTGTACGTCGGCCTTTACAACGATGTTGAGTTCCTTCATATTGCCTGACTGTATCTGGCTGAACAGGTCGTCAAGGGATACTTTCTGAGGTGTATCCTTAAGCATATCCTTTCTTGACTTGGCAACTACGGACTCGGCAAGCTGACGTGCCTGCTTCTCGTTGGCAGCTACATAGAATGTATCGCCTGCCGCAGGAACCTCTGAAAGGCCCAGTATTTCAACGGGCTTTGAAGGGCCTGCCTTCTTTACACGTCTGCCCTTATCGTCCATCATGGCACGGATTCTGCCGAAGGCTGCGCCTGCAACTATGGGGTCGCCTACGTTAAGAGTACCCTCCTGTACAAGCACTGTAGCAACGGGACCGCGGCCCTTGTCAAGCTGTGCCTCGATGATTGCGCCTTTAGCGGACTTATTGGGGTTAGCCTTAAGCTCCTTCATTTCGGCTGTAAGGATAATCATTTCAAGCAGTGTGTCAATACCGTCCTTTGTTGCGGCTGAAACGGGTACACATATTGTTTCTCCACCCCAGTCCTCTGCAACAAGACCGTATTCAACGAGCTCCTGCTTTACTCTTTCGGGATTTGCCGAAGGCTTATCCATTTTGTTAATAGCTACGATAACGTCTACGCCTGCGGCCTTGGCATGGTTGATAGCCTCAACGGTCTGGGGCATAACACCGTCGTCCGCCGCAACTACAAGAACGGCTATGTCCGTTATCTGGGCGCCTCTCATACGCATTGCCGTGAACGCCTCATGTCCGGGTGTATCAAGGAATGTTATGGGACTGCCGTTAATCTGAACCGTATAAGCGCCGATATGCTGTGTGATACCGCCGGCCTCCTGACTTGTAACGTGGCTGTGTCTGATGGCGTCAAGCAGTGATGTTTTACCGTGGTCAACGTGTCCCATTACTACTACAACGGGAGGTCTGGGCTCAAGCTTGGACTCGTCCTCTTCCTCCTGCTTGAAGGCTTCCTCAAAGAGGTCTCTTTCCTTCTCTATCTCAAATATTACGTTATATTCCTCTCCGACCGAAACTGCTGTATCAAAGTCAACAGACTGGTTGATAGCAGCCATGATGCCTTTCTTCATAAGGCATTTTACTATTTCGGCACCTGATTTGCCGAGCTTTTCGGCAAGCTCCTTAACTGTAAGAGTCTCAGGTATTTCCATGAATCTAATTTCTTCCTCTTCCTGCTTTACGGGTTCGGGAGCAGGTGCGGGCTTGGGAGCATTTTTGCCGCCCTTGTTCTTATTCTTGTTTTTATTGCCGAATGCTCCGTTGTTGGCAAAGGCATTCTGATTATTGTTTCTGTTCTTGTTCTTCTTATCGAAGCCGCCCTCTGCCGCTTTGAAGCCTCTGTCCTCTCTGTCCTGTCTTGAGGGTCTTTCCTGTCTGTCACTTCTCTCGGGTCTTTCAAGTCTTTCGGGTCTGGACTGTCTCATGCCGTCGCCGCCCCTCTTGGGCTCATTGGCGGGTCTTATATTTTTCTTTTCGGGCGCTCTCTGCTCTCTCTGGTCATTTCTTCTCTGCTCGGGAGCCTTTTTAAGCTCATTGCCCCTGTCGTTTCTTCTCTGTTCGGGAGCCTTTTTAGGCTCATTGCCCCTGTCATTTCTTCTGGGCTCAGCCAGTCTGCCGTCGGCAGGCTTTCTCTGCTCCGCTCTCTGTTCGGGTTTCTTTTCGGGAGCCTTCTGCTCAGGCTTTTTCTCGGCAGCCTTCTGCTCAGGTTTCTTCTCGGGTGCTTTCTGTTCGGGCTTCTTTTCGGGAGCCTTCTGCTCTGCTTTCTTTTCGGCAGGCTTTTCCTCTTTCTTTGCACCGAGTTTTTCCTCAACCAGTTCAACGCTCTTTTCGTCCAGTGTTGACATGTGGTTATTGACTTCTATGCCGAGCCCCTTGAGCTTATCAAGCAGCTCCTTATTGCTTATGTTTAACTGTTTAGCTATTTCATATACACGCTTCTTAGCCAAATACTCCACCTCCATACGATGGTATTATTAACCGATCATTTCTTCTATCTTATTCGCAAATCCGCTGTCATTGACTGATATGACCGCTCTCTCGTCTTTTCCTATCGCTCTTCCCAGCTCGAATTTGTCTCCGAATATCACTATTTTTTTATTATAATAGGCTGCCGAATCCTTAAACTTCTTTTTCGTATTATCAGAAGCGTTTTCGGCAACTATAACAAGCTGTGAGCTTCCGTCCTTTATGGCAGAAAGCGCTCCCGTCTCACCCGACGTAAGCCTTCCCGCCCTCTGGCAGAGTCCGAGAAACTGAAGTGTCTTTTTATCCATTTATCTGTTCCAGCTCCTCTTTCAGCTTTTCATAAACCTCTGCGGGAACCGCCGATTTGAATGAGCGCTCCAGCCCCTTGGATTTTCTTGCCTTTTCAAGACATTCCGCATTGGGACATATATAGGCTCCTCTGCCGGCCTTTTTGCCCGTTGTATCTATTGAAAACTCACCCTCGTCGCTTCTGACGATTCTGATGAGCTCCTTTTTATTTTTCATTTCCTGACAGCCGGTGCATTTTCTCAAGGGAATTTTCCTTTGCTTCAACATAATCCCACCTGCCTCTGTTATTCGTCGTCTTCCTCTGTATCAAAAGCTTCCTCTTCGCATTCCTCGATAATATCCTCGTCAAGCACCAGTTCTTCCTCGGGCTGTACAAGGTCCTCCTCGGGGAACTCTCCATCCTCTGTGATAAAGCCTGTTTCCCTTGCCTGTGACTCGCTCTTGATGTCTATTCTCCAGCCTGTAAGCTTGGCTGAAAGTCTTGCATTTTGGCCTTCCTTGCCGATAGCCAGTGAAAGCTGATGGTCGGGAACAACTATTCTTGCGCTCTGCTCATTGGGGTTGATTGCTACGGCAAGCACCTTTGAAGGGCTGAGTGCAGCGGCGATGAACTCCTTGGGATCCTCGCTCCAGTTTACTATGTCAATCTTCTCTCCGCAGAGCTCGTTTACGATAACGTTTACTCTGTAGCCGTTCTGACCTACGCATGCGCCTACGGCATCAACATTGGGGTCCTTGGAGTATACGGCAATCTTTGTTCTTGAGCCTGCCTCTCTGGCAATGCTCTTTATTTCTACTGTACCGTCGAATACCTCGGGTACCTCCTGCTCAAAGAGTCTCTTTACAAGCTCGGGATGTGTTCTTGAAACATATATCTGGGGTCCCTTTGTTGTCTGTCTTACCTCTACAACATAGACCTTTATTCTATCCATGAATTTATATGTTTCACCGGGTATCTGTTCGTTGGGAGCAAGGATTGCATCAATCTTTCCGAGCTGTACAATGACGTTTTTCTTCTCAATTCTCTGTACAATACCGATAACGATTTCCTTTTCCTTTGAGATATACTGATTGTAAAGTATCTCTCTTTCAGCCTCTCTGAATTTCTGTACAACGACCTGCTTTGCTGTCTGGGCCGAAATACGTCCGAAATTCTTGGGAGTTACGACAAAGTCAACAACGTCGCCCACGTTATATGAGGGATTAATCTTTCTGGCATCCTCAAGGCTTACCTGAAGCATGGGATCCTCCACTTCTTCAACAACGTCCTTCTGGGCATATACCTCTATATTTCCCGTTGTTCTGTCCATTACTACCTTAATATTCTGTGATGTTCCGAAATTCTTTTTGCAGGCTGATACAAGTGAGGTCTCTATTGCTTCATAGATTACCTCCTCGTCTATTCCCTTTTCCTTGACTATTTCCTTCAAAGCCTCCATAAATTCGGCGCTGTCCATGTTTCTGTTATCCTCCTTACCCTTTTAGAAAACTACTGCCAGCCTTACGCTTGCTATATCCTTTTTAGCAAAAGTTATTTCCTTTTTATCCGTCTCAACGGTCACACTTCCGTCATCGCCGTAGGCAGTGAGCTTTCCCGTGTATTCCTTTGAGCCCTCAAACGGTCTGTAGAGCTTAACGTCTATCATCTCACCGTTGAATTTAATAAAATCCTCTTTTTTCTTAAGAGGCCTGTCGATACCCGGCGAACTTATTTCCAGAAAATACGCCTGTTCAATGGGGTCATTTTCATCGAGTATTTTCTCAAGCTCTCTGCTTATAAGCTCGCAGTCATCAATGCTGACGCCACCCTCTTTGTCAACAAAGACCCTAAGGTACCAGTTAGGTCCCTCCTTAACAAATTCGACATCTACTATCTCATAGCCCATTTCCTCAACTTTTGGTCTGAGCATAGCATCAAGTTTCTTTTCCGTACTTACTGATCCGGACATTTTCCGACCTCCTTATATACATTTTATTCAGGCAAAAGCAAAGAGTAGGTTTTCACCTACTCTTCTCACCAACACCTAATAAATTACATATACAGTATACCATCTGCAATATGCAAATGCAAGTGTTTTTTATTTGATTTTGCCCTAAAGCTCAGTTTTTATTGTTCTTTTACAGTCTTTTGTTATATTATCTGTTGTTGCCCCTCAGCAGAAGCCTTCCGTCCTTGCTGTAAATATCTGCGTCACTGTACAGCTCACGGTGAGCCACATTATTTCCTTCAATTTTGAAGCCGTCAAGCATCACTACATAATATACATTTGAGTCTTCAAGAGCAATATACAGACCGTAGCTATTTCCGTCTTCAGCCTCGATATTCTTTTGAATATCTACTTGACCGTGAATATAGTTGCCGTCGGAATGGTCATATTCGGGGTTTACCTTTTCTTTGTTTACAATTTCTCCGTTTACGGTTTCTATTATGTATGCATTAATTATTTCGGGCATAGCCGAAGCGTCACCGACATTAATATCAATATCTACCGGGCCCGATACATTATACTTATTCCCGTTTATGCTGTTTGAGCCGCCAAAGGAGGAATATACATAGGGAATTACATCATATTGAGGATAAACACAGAAGTCCACCCTTTCCGTTCTTACTGTTCCGTTGTCATAGAAATATACCGTTGAATCATAACTGTTATCATAAAGCGGCAAATCTATATCTACACAATAAGTCCCATTTTCATAGGTCATATCATATTCTCTGCCGTTTACAGAAAGCAATGCTTTTGTCTGTTCCGAAGCATATTCCTTAGGAGAGATATAAAAATGTGTAGTTATAATACCGTTTTTATAATCTGCTTTTCCGTACTCATATCCGAAGTCACTTAATATACTTGCCTGCTTTTCAAGTAGGCTGTCGATGTTTCCGTAAATACTGTTTACAGATGAATTAACAGCGGATATCTGATTATTCATATTCCTGTCCAAATTCTGCAGTTCGTTATTCAGACGTTTTATCTGAAATAAGCATAATATCGAAACAATGCAGGATACAATCGCAACTATTCTGTATATTCTTTCTTTCAAGTCAATCCCTCCCCTTTTCAATAATTATACAATCCATAATACATCAAAGCAATTAAATAAATCTTAAATAACCAATCCCAAACATAAAACCCCTGCAGAATTCATTTCTGCAGGGGTCGATACATCGAATACAGCCACTCTGATTTAAAAAGTTTTTTCGGAACTTTTTAAATCTGCGCCGTCAGTAAGCGGAAATCCCTAAGGATTTTTGCTTAGGTGCTCCGCGCCTCATCTGTATATAATTTCGTTTCTCTTAGGTCCGTTTGATACTATAGTAATGGGGAATCCGATATGCTTCTCAATAAATTCCACATAGTTTCTTGCTTCAACGGGAAGTTCCTCGTACTTTGTTATTCCTCTCAGGTTGCATTTCCAGCCGGGAAGATATTCAAGTACGGGTTTAGCCTTTTCAAGCTTGGGTGTTACGGGGAATGTTGTTGTTACCTCTCCGTCTATTTCATAGCCAACACATACAGGTATCTCGTCAAGATATCCGAGAACGTCGATTGCTGTAAGAGCAACATCTGTTGCGCCCTGGAGAATACAGCCGTAACGTGTGGCAACGCAGTCAAACCAGCCCATTCTTCTGGGTCTGCCTGTTGTTGCTCCGAACTCTCCTGCGTCTCCGCCTCTTACTCTGAGCTCCTGAGCCTCATCGCCGAATATCTCGCTGACAAAGGCGCCTGCTCCTACTGAGCTTGAATATGCCTTTGTAACCGTGATAACCTTCTCAATCTTGTGGGGAGGAAGTCCTGCTCCTACAGCACCGAAGCCAGCAAGAGTTGATGATGATGTTGTCATGGGGTAAATGCCGTGGTCGGGGTCCTTAAGGGCGCCGAGCTGTCCTTCAAGGAGGATGTTTTTGCCCTCCTTAACGGCATTGAACAGATATTCCTCTGTATTTGCGATATAAGGAGCAACTATATCCCTATATGACATTACCTCGTCAAATATCTTCTGAGGATCAAGCTTAGGCATATGATAGAGATTTTCAAGAAGAACATTCTTAATCTCGCATGCGTTCTGTATTCTCTCCATAAGAATTTCGGGATAGAACAGGTCGCAAATCTGTATGCCTGTCTTAGCGTATTTATCCGAATAGAAGGGTGCGATACCGCTCTTTGTAGACCCGAACTGCTTATTTGCAAGTCTGGCTTCCTCATAGGTATCGAAGTCAACATGATAAGGCATAAGTATCTGAACTCTGTCGGAAATCATAATTTTAGGGTCTTTGATACCGCTTTCCTTAATGTAGTTGAGTTCCTTTACAAAATAAGGAATATTGAAGGCAACGCCTGTTCCGATGATATTTACAGTATTCTCATTGAAAACTCCTGAAGGCATCTGATGAAGGGCAAATTTGCCGTAATCATTTATAATTGTATGTCCGGCATTGCTTCCGCCCTGAAATCTGATTACTATGTCTGCATCGGCAGCAAGCATGTCCGTTATTTTACCTTTACCTTCATCGCCCCAGTTGGCGCCTACTATTGCTTTAATCACGTTGATCACTCCTGTTAGATATATAATTTTAAAATCAACTTACAACTAATTATAAGCTATACTTATACCAAAAAGCAAATCAATATTTTTTATATTATCTATAAACCACACGAATAACATACTTATTTTTCTGAGAAAAAAGATGCGGAATGAATAT
>JAQXNZ010000130.1 GCA_029098265.1 Clostridia bacterium
ACAGTAAGCTTCAAGCAAAATCACCGCCTAAACAAATCAGGCAGGTTGGGATTATCCCCTTCCTGCCCTTATAATTATATTACTTATCCTGTTTAATTTCAACAACCTCGGCATTTACCACGTTCCGCCTTACGCTTTCTATGCCGTTTTTGCAGCTTGCCTTGGCCTTATAGCCCTCGGATGTGGCTATTATCTGTCCGTTCTTTGCCTTGAGCCTGAAACGGAACTCCCCTGCCTTGTCCTTATATATTTCAAACTTGGGATTTATCTCCTTTTTAACCTCTTTGGCAGTCTGATCCTCAACGGAAGCAATAACGGCATTCTTTGTCACGCTGGCGATTCCCTTAAGGCATGAAGCCTTTGAATTATATACCTCCGATGTGGCAATTACTTCTCTGTTGGCGGCAAGCAAATCAAATTTTATTCCACTGGCAGTTTCTTTGACTACAAATTTCCCCATTAGCTACTCCTCCTTATCAAAACATTACAAATACAATTTAATCATATACTATATAATTGTAACTGTCAACGAAATAGTTCTTAAAATTTTATACAAATATAACAAAGCAAATACTGCTGCAGCACAAAACTTCAGCCTATAACAATAAAAAAACACCCGTCTTAAGTGAAAACCATGAAAAACGGGTGTATATCTGCTTAAAGTCTGTCAATAAAACGCCGTTATTAAGGCATTTACCTATCCTCTCGGAAGTAAGACAAGCCGAGACTCTTAGGTGCCTGATTATCCTTGCTCTCCCTTACGCTTGAGATTACAAGAACGATTATAGTAACAACATAGGGCAGCATCTTGAATATCTCCTGAGCCGCATCGCCGAAGGGCACATAGGCAAAGAGTATATAAAGTCCGCCGAAAAGTATACAGCCCCATATAGCCCTTGCGGGTTTCCACAGAGCAAGTATAACAAGGGCAATGGCAAGCCAGCCTCTGTCGCCGAAGCCGTTGTTCTGCCATGTTCCGCCCAGATACTCCATAACGAAGTACAGTCCGCCCAGACCGCTTATTACGGCGCCGGAACATGTGGCAACATATTTGTACCTGATTACATTGATACCTGCCGCATCAGCCGCAGCGGGATCCTCGCCGACAGCCCTGAGATTAAGACCCTTTCTGGTCTTGAACAGGAACCATGTCAGCACCAAAGCCAGTATTATAGAAAGATAGGTCAGGAAGCCGTAGGAGAAGAATATGTCACTGACAATTCCCAAGTGGTCACTCAGAAACGGTATTTTTGTTCTGAATGTCATACCTGTTGTATATACGCTGACCTGTCCTGCAGTTCCGCTTATTCTTGAAAGAGATCCGCCGATGAAGTTGCCGAAGCCTACGCCGAAGGTAGTGAGCGCAAGACCCGAAACGTTCTGGTTAACTCTCAGTGTTATTGTAAGCACACTGTATATAAGTCCGCCGATAAGCGAGAAAATAATTGAAAGCAGCAGTGCGCACAGCACTCCTACCCAGCCGTTGGGTGTGGCAACGCTCTTTTCGTATAAGAATGCACCCATAAGGCCGCCTACGCCGCCCATGTACATAATGCCGGGAATACCGAGGTTAAGGTTACCGCTTCGCTCAGTCATAATTTCGCCCGAAGCGCCGTAGAGTATGGGTATGCCCTGAGTAACGGCTTTCTGTATGAATGTTACCGAGAATACCCTTCTAAGTATAATTTGTATAATATTCATAGCTTAAGCCTCCTCGTGCTTTCCTCTGAATATGATGCGGTAGTTGATAAAGAACTCGCATCCGATGAGGAAGAATAATATAATACCTGTTATAACCTCCGAAGCCGATTCATTCAGTCCGTACTGGCTGGCTATCTGCACGGCTCCGTTATCGAGGAACACAAGCAAAAAGGATATGGCAAGCATTATGTAGGGATTGAACTTGGCAAGCCACGAAACAACGATGGCCGTAAAGCCTCGTCCGCCTGCGGTATTTACCGATATCGTGTGGCTGGAGCCGCTTACAAGCAGGAAGCCTGTGAAGCCGCAGAGGGCGCCGGAAAGGGCCATTGTTCTCAGTATAACCTTCTTTACGTTTATGCCGGCATAGCGAGCTGTATTTTCACTTTCGCCGACAACGGATATTTCATAGCCGTGCTTTGTCTTTTTAAGATAAACGGCCATAATAACCGTCAGTGCCAGCACTATTATAACATTTATGCTGTAGTTGAAGTTTCCGAATATACCGCTGAGGAAACTTGTAGGTATCCAGCCGGCCTTGGTACTCTGGTTTATTGTACCGATGGAGCCGCTTCCCTTTACAGCCTCCCATACGATTGAAAAGCAGGCTACAAGCTGTGTTGCGATATAGTTCATCATAAGTGTGAACAGTGTTTCGTTTGTATTGTATCTTGCCTTAAAATATGCGGGTATAATGCCCCATACAAGTCCGGCAACGATACTTGTTACTATCATTACTATGAAAAGCACCGGTGAAGGCAGGGCATCTCCGGCATATCTCATTACCGCCGCAGTGGCAAGGCCGCCCACAAGTATCTGACCTTCCGCACCTATATTCCAGAAACGCATTTTGAAAGCAGGCGTTATGGCAAGGGCAACCGCCAGCAGTATCATTGTGTCTCTCAATGTGTTCCATATACGTCTCTGCGTTCCCACGGCACCGTTAATCATTCCCAGATAAACCTTAAGCGGGTTTGTCTTTGTAAGTATAAATATAAATACGCCGCATACGACAAGGGCAAGCAGTATGGCAACGGCTCTTATAAGCCATGCTTTTTTTCTTGATATATCGCTGCGCTTGGCAATACGGGCAATGGGCTCCTTCTTTAAGCTGTCAGCTGCCATATCACATTCCCTCCCCTGTATGCTTTGTCATCATAAGTCCTATCTGTTCCTTGGTGGTCTTTCTTGCCACCACCACTCCGCTTACCTTTCCGGCGCAGAGCACCACTATTCTGTCGGCAAGCTCCAGAAGTACGTCCAGGTCCTCGCCGACATATATAACGGCTGTTCCCTTTTCCTTCTGTTCATTTATAAGATGATAGATCGTATAGGATGTGTTGATATCTAAGCCTCGTACGGCGTATGCTGTCATAAGTACCGACGGAGCGTTTGAAATCTCTCTGCCGACCAGTACCTTCTGAACGTTTCCTCCCGAAAGCTTTCTTCTGGGAGTGGATATGCCGGGCGTAACTACCTTAAGCTCATCAACAATTTGCTCGGTCTTGTCTCTGGGTGCTTTCCTGTTGAGGAATGAACCCCTGCCATCTCTGTAGCTTCTCAGCATTACGTTGTCGGCCAAATCCATATTGGCAACAAGACCCATGCCGAGTCTGTCCTCGGGCACGAAGGAGAGCGCCACGCCCACCTGCCTTATTTCAAGAGGTGTCTTGCCCACAAGCTCAACAGCCTTGTCATCGTCGCCGAAATATTCTATACTGCCCTTTTCCACCTTCTGAAGTCCCGCAATGGCCTCCAGCAGTTCCTTCTGTCCGCTTCCTGCAATGCCCGCAATGCCGAGCACCTCACCGCCGTACGCATCAAAGGTAACACCGTCAAGGGTAGTAACTCCATTTTTGTCAACACATGTAAGATCTTGGATTTCGAGTCTCTTTTTAATATCATGGGGCTCCTGTCTGCCGATGTCCAGAGCAACCTTTTCGCCCACCATCATTTCCGTAAGGGAGAGCTCGGTGGCGTCCTTG
>JAQXNZ010000131.1 GCA_029098265.1 Clostridia bacterium
CAAATATCTCACTTCCCAAAACGAGATTAAGATAAGCTATACTGCAAGAGAAACTCACTTTTATGATACGGATAATGAAGCGGTAACGGCTCTTAAAAGGCTGGGTATTATTGCGGGCAGAACAAGCACAAAGTTTGACCCCGATGCTCCGCTGTTAAGGGAGGAAGCCGCATCTATACTTGTCAGAATGTCCGACTGTCTCGGTCTTACAAGGTTTACTAACAGCGGCGTTTTCAGCGACAGGAAGGAAATATCCTCCTATGCAAAAGCTGATGTTGATACGGTATGCGGCATGAAGATAATGAGCGGAATGTCAGACGGCACCTTCAATCCTAAGGGCACCTACACAAAGGAACAGGCAATATCTACAATGATAAGGCTCATAGATAATGTTCCCGACAGCTCAAGCACGGAAAAGATAGACAACAAGAGATATTATAAAACAAACGCCTACTACAGATGGCTAGAGGACGAAAAGGGCAATGTTGTATTAAAGCTTTCAGCGGAAAAATATACAGGCTTAAATTTCTACTCTGACGGAAGCAAAATACTTGCCTTTGCGGCTCACAGTACAGGAACGGACGTTTATGACACAGACAGCGGCAGAAAGCTGTTTGAACTGCCTGCTGTGGTTATAGGAACAAATTCCGATAAATATATCATTGTCGCCGATGCAGAGCAAACACTCTACGGTGTATATGATTTTAAAGGAAACAGCATAGTCCCTGTCGAAAAGGACTGGAGCTGGCTGTACAGCGAGAAATATGTAACTACGCCTGAAAGAGTTTAAGTTAACAGATTATTAAAACGGGAAGTTAGTGTATAACGTCCCGTTTTTGAAGTAACGGGAGATTAATTATGATTGGCTATGAAGATTTAAACCCCATGCAGCAGCAGGCCGTTAAGCAAAAGGACGGAGCAGTGCTGATACTGGCGGGAGCAGGCTCGGGCAAGACAGGCGCACTTACGGTGCGTATAGCCGATATGCTTGAGCATGGCATAAGACCCTATAATATACTTGCAATAACCTTTACAAATAAAGCCGCTAAAGAAATGCGTGAAAGAGTTGATAAGTTGGCGGGTGCAGCAGCGCAGGACGTGTGGATAAGCACGTTCCATTCCACCTGTGTAAGAATTCTCAGGCGTGAAATAGATAAAATAGGCTATTCAAAGGACTTTTCCATATATGACGCCGATGACCAGGAAAAGGTAATGAAAGAGGTCTTTAAGGAACTCAATATGAGTATTACCGATAAGACCTATTCCGTAAAAGCCGCTGTCAGCGCCATAAGCCACCTTAAGGAAGAAATGATTTCCTGGGAGGACTACCTTAAGGAGGTTGACAGGGCGGATATAAGGGCATGGAAAACATCAAGGGTATATGAGGCCTATCAAAGTAGGCTTTTGAGAAACAATGCTTTGGACTTTGACGACCTTATATATAAGACTGTATTTCTTTTCAGAACAAGACCCGACGTGCTTGCCGCATATCAGGAGCGTTTCAGGTACATAATGGTAGATGAGTATCAGGATACAAACACTTCTCAGTACGAACTTGTCAGGCTTCTGGCACAAAAATACGGCAACCTCTGTGTTGTCGGTGACGATGACCAGAGTATATACGGCTGGAGAGGTGCAAACATAAGAAATATACTGGACTTTGAAAAGGACTTTCCCAATGCTGTGGTTATAAAGCTTGAACAGAACTACCGTTCGACCAAAAACATACTTTCTGCCGCCAACAGCGTTATAAAGAATAACAGGGCAAGAAAAGATAAAACCCTTTGGACTGAAAATAACGACGGCAGTGTTATTCATGTTTTCAGGTCAGAAAACGAGGTTGAGGAAGCGGTTTTTGTTGCGGAGACAATAAATCAGAATGCCTTGAAGGGAAAGGCAAGCTACAGTGATTTTGCCGTCCTTTACCGTACAAATGCCCAGTCCAGAGCGGTTGAGGACAGATTTGTCAAAAAAGGTATACCCTACAGGCTTTTCGGCGGCGTGCGCTTCTATGAAAGAAAAGAGATAAAGGACATTTTGGCATATCTTAAGCTTATAGACAATCCTGCCGATGCTGTTGCGGTAAAGAGAATAATTAACGTGCCCAAAAGAGGCATTGGCGATAAAAGTGTTGAGGCCGCAGAACAGATAGCCAATGAAAGGGGCATTTCCCTTTTCTCGGCACTTGGCAGAGTGGGAGAGTATCCGGAGCTTAAAAGCAAGGCTAAAAAGTTTCTAATGTTCTATGAATTTATCTGCGACCTTAAAAAGCGCTCTCAGACCATGCAGGTGCATGAACTTATCGATGCCGTTGCCATAGAAACAGGCTATAAAGGTGAACTTGAAGCCGACGGCAGTGACGATGCCATGATGAGAATAGAAAATATCGATGAGTTTTCAGCCAAGGCAGCAGAATATGAGAAAACGGCGCAGGAGCCTACGCTTTCGGGCTTTTTGGAGGAAGTTGCCCTTGTGGCGGATATTGATAATTATAATGAAAACGATGATGCGGTAGTGCTTATGACGCTCCACAGTGCCAAGGGTCTGGAATTTCCCTATGTGTTTATGATAGGCATGGAGGAGGGACTTTTTCCCGGAAGCAGAGCTATTTCTTCGGGTGATATGAAGGAAATGGAGGAGGAACGCCGTCTGTGCTATGTTGGCATAACAAGGGCTAAAAAAGAATTGTTTATGACCTATGCAATCCACAGAATGCAGCACGGACAGATACAGTTCAACGCTCCGTCAAGATTTCTTGCGGAACTGCCCCAGGAGCTTCTGGACAACCGCTTTAAGACTAGAACACCCCAGCCTCAGAGACATTGGGGCTTCGAGGATATGCCTGTCAGAAAACCTGTTGTATCAAGTACCTATAAGTCAGAAATGCCCAAGCCCCAAAACGTACAGCTTGATTTTGAGGTGGGTGACATGGTGCGTGCACCTAAATACGGGATAGGACAGGTTAAGGCTATAAAAAGCGCAGGCGCCGACTATGAGGTCAGTGTGGCGTTTACAGGCAAAGGAATAAAGAAATTTATGGCAGGACTTTCAAAGCTGAAAAAAGTT
>JAQXNZ010000132.1 GCA_029098265.1 Clostridia bacterium
ATTTGCATTTTCAAGTATCTGAATACTTCCGTTCATTGAGTAAGGTTCTTCATCATCTTCCTCAAGTTCGTTATCATAATAGCTTCCTGAGCCGATGGCTGTCGGATTGTAAAAACTGTCCATTTCTATTTTGACATCGGCATTATCGGTTATTATGATTGTACCGTTCATATTGCCGTAGTCGCCGGAGCCTATTCCGAGACCGTAAGCCGAATATATGTCAACAACAGAGTCTCCGCCGATATGTATTTTGCCTGTTTCTGTTATATTGCCGTAATCACCTGCACCGATACCTGCACCGTCTTCGTCTGATACAGCAGTAACAGTACCGCCGTTGATAGTGATAGAGCCTGACATAACTCCGTCATCACCTGCACCGATACCTGCACCGTCATCACCTGGTTTAGCAGTAACAGTACCGCCGTTGATGATTATTACTCCTGTAAAATTCTCATCATCATCAGAACCTATACCTGCACCGTCACCGTATGTTTCTATGTCAATACTGCCTTTGCCGTCGATAATTAGCTTTCCGTTGGCAACATTGATACCTGCGTAATCACCTTTGTTATAGATTGAGTTTTCACCTTTAAGCTCAAGGTCTACCTCAGCATCGTCGCCGATTTTGATTCCGGATTCGGTTGAACTAATATCTACATTGTTAAGAACGATATAGGTCTTTACTCCGTTGGAAACAATAATGACATTAGATGTTGTTTCTGTTGAGGTTACTTCATAGCCGTCGGGATTTACATTCGATTCCTTAATTTCAAGGTCTCCGTCTGAAAGATTCCATCTGATTACCTCTGCAAATGCCGTCTGGGCACAGCCTAAGGTCATCATTAACGAAACCGCCAGAGCAATGTATTTTTTCATAAAAACACTTCCTTTCATTATAAATAACTACAATGTTGTAATTTAGTACAACTTTATTATAATTTAAGGGGGTGGGGTAAAAGGCAAGAATAATATTATTAAAATTGAAAAAAAAGTATATATTTCGGAAAATGAGTATGGAGATAGGGAATAATCTAATATTTCAATATAAAAGCCGCATAATTATAAAATGCGGCTAAAAATAGAAAAGGATTAAAAATCAATCTTCATCAACTGTTTTTGAATTGTCTGAGTTAAAATAGTTCAATATACCCTTATATATCGCCCAGGCGGTTTTTTGCTGGTATTCATCATCATTGAGCTTTTTTTCCTCCTCGGGATTGCTTAAGAAGCCGCACTCCACAATGGCGGCAGGGATTTCCGTGGTACGCAGCACATAGTAGTCGGAATTGGGCTTTGCCGCCCGTGTATTTTCGCTGTCAACGGTATCTATCAGGGACTGCTGTATGCTTTCGGCAAGACGCTTGCCCTCGGTGCTGGTTTTGTAGTAAAACACCTGAGCTCCTGCGGCTTTTTTTGAAGTGAATGAGTTCTGATGTATGCTGATAAGAATATCGCCGCCGCTGTCATTGACTATACTTTTTCTGCACGACATATCGGCTTTTTTGGAGTCGCCGAGGGCACTGTCATCGCTTCTCGTTATGATTGCCACGGCGCCGCTCTGTTCAAGATATTGCTGTAAATATGAAGCTATTTTTAAGTTTATATCTTTTTCGTTCTCTCCGTTGGCACCCGTTTTGCCGGGGTCAAAGCCGCCGTGACCTGCATCTATTATTACTACCTTGTTTTCTACGGGGAGCATGGCGGACACACTGCGGCGGCTGTCGATTATTCCTGCGGCGGTTATTATTCCGCAAAGAACGGCTACGGCAACGGTATTTTTTATATTTTTCAAATATATGGCTCTGAATTTCATATCTGCTCCGAAAAATGGCTTTATTTATAACTATGTACGTTGCACGTAAGCTATTCAAAGGAATATATGAAATTCATTATGTATGCCGATTTGAAATATGCGGATGTGACAGGATAATTTAGGGGATTGTATAAAAATTGCCGACAGCTGGTTTTATCCGTACTGTCGGCATGGTACAGTTTATCCTTAGCCGAAAGCCATGCAGAGCGCCAGGGGAGGTGTAATCAAGCATGACAAGTCGGCGAGGGGGCTGAGGTTTTGATTTCGCCGGCCCATAAAAAGGCGTATTTTGCTATAATTACGGCGATTACTTCATTTATGATTGCCGCCGCCACAATGGTTCCCTGGATAATGGAGGCAAGAGAGGGGTCTATGCCGTTCAGGGTGGTGGCTGCTATTCCTGTGAATACAAGGGATACCCCGGAGTGGGGCAGAAGTGTAAAGCCCAAGTATTTTGTTACGGTGTCGGGAGCCTTTGTGAGCTTTCCGCCTATAAAGGCGCCGCCTATTTTTCCGATAGCCCTTGATATTATATATACTGCCGTAAACAGACCTGCACCGGCTATCAGACGGTAGTCCAGAGGCATACCGAGGTTTACTATTACAAGCACCAGTGAAACGGAAAGCACGGGTGCGTAGCATTTAAAGGCGAATTTGAGCCTTTCTTCATCGACAAAATTGACCAGTGCGGCGCTGAATGCCATTCCTGTCAGTATATAGTTGATTCTGAAGGAGCCGAAAACATATATATCGGTCAGTATACCGATAAGGACAGAAAGAGCAAGAAAAACTATAAGAAGAATAAAATCAAGCTTTCCGCCTTTGGTTCTCTTTATTATAAATGATGCCGCCGCACCCATTGCTATGCCTATAACAAAGGGCATAATAACAGAGGCTGCTATTACTAACGGAGATACCGAGTCTGAGCCGTTGACCGAAGCAACCACCGATATGACCGTAAAGAATACGACAACGCCGATAACGTCGTCAATGGCCGCCAAGGGTATAAGGGTACCTGTTACAGGTCCTTTTGTGTGATATTCGTTTACTATCGACAGGGCAGGAGCGGGAGCCGTTGCGAGGGCAATGCCGCCGAATATCAGTGCCGGATATAACGGTATATCCATAGCAAAAAACAGTATGCCGAATACCAAGGACACAAATATAAAGGTTCCTATGGACTGCACGAAGGTTATGCCGATTATCTGTTTTCCTGTTTTGGCAAGCTTTTTGAATATTATTTCCTTGCCGATCATAACGCCCGCAAAGCACTCAAATACCTTAACGGTTATTTTATACCAAAGGGAGTTCATAATATCCATACTGACCACACCCACCAGATAGGGCCCGAATACAACGCCGGTTATGAGCCAGCCGAGTATGGCGGGAAGCTTAAATTTGGCCGTTATTTTTCCCACTGTAAAAGCAATGCATATTATTCCGAATATACTTAAAACATCCGCTATCATAACAATTTCATCAGCATCCTTACTATATTTTTGGTTTCCGTATCGGATTCTTCGGCCTTTTCAGCCGCCGAATCAACTATCAGCCTGAATATATCGGCATCTTCCTCCGTCATTTCGGCACAGAGCAGGGGCTTTATCTTTTGCCATACGTCGCTGTGACATTTTTTGGCCTGCTCGCCTATTACACCGTTAAGGCTGTATTTGTTGAATATTTTAGGCCTTACCATTCCTGCCGAATCAAAATAATATTCCAGAAGCTTTAGGTTTCTTGAATCGTCATCGGAACGTATTACACCGTCTATTTTGTCATTGAGGACTGCATAGTATTTTTCATACATTGCATAGGCAAGGGCCTCTTTGTCGGGAAAATACTTATATATTGTCTTTTTGGATACCTTTAGCCTTTCGGCAAGCATATCTACGGAAAACTTAAGCCCTTCCTTTTTAAGGCTGTTTATGGACTCATCAACTATTCTATCCTTCATAACGGAAACTTTTTTCTCCTTTTTTGTTTCCGTTATACTATATGAATACAGAAAGTCAATATAAAAAAAGCAGGATACTGATGTATCCCGCAGAATTGTTATCTTTCCGCTTTCGGCTTTAAAATGCTCTTTAATGTATATGTACGTTCTCCGCCGTATTTTTTCATTGTTCTGTAATAGGTAGCAAGCAGGAATATATCGGCGGCAACCCACGCCAGCGGATTAGACAGGCATACACCAATATAGCCGATGTGCTTTACCAGCACAAAAGAGGCGCCTGCCCTT
>JAQXNZ010000133.1 GCA_029098265.1 Clostridia bacterium
TGGCAGGTGTGGGTGCCAGTGAAAGGTCGATGATGCCGAAGGGTACATCAAGTCTTCTTGAAGCCTCCTGAGCAACAAGCTGTCCTGTTCTTGTAATCTTGAAGGCGGTTCTCTTTATTGTCTCGCAGAGTGTTTCAAAATCTGCGTCTCTTACCTGCTCAAGGGCACGCTTAACAACGCCGGGTCCGCTGACGCCTACATTTATAACGCAGTCCTTTTCGCCCACACCATGGAAAGCGCCTGCCATAAAGGGGTTATCCTCAACGGCGTTGCAGAATACAACAAGCTTCGTACAGCCGACGCACTGGTCGTCCTTGCTGCGCTCTGCCAGGTCAAGTATAATATGACCCATTCTCTTTACGGCATTCATATTAAGACCGTTTCTTGATGTGCCGATGTTTACGGAGGAGCATACCCTGTCTGTAACAGTCAGAGCTTCGGGTATGGACTGAAGCAGTATTTCGTCGCCGTGGGCACAGCCCTTCTGCACCAGTGCCGAAAATCCGCCTATAAAGTTTACGCCAACTTCCTTGGCGGCTTTATCCATAGCCTCGGCAACGGGTACATAGGTGTCTGTATCACAGCCTGCCGCCGCAATTGCTATGGGTGTAACGGAAATTCTCTTATTTACTACGGGTATTCCGTACTGTCTTGAAATCTGGTCGCCGACCTTTACGAGGTTTTCGGCCTTCTTTGTTATTTTGTCATATATTTTCTGATTAAACCTTTTAAGGTCGCTGTCTGCGCAGTCCAGAAGGCTTATGCCCATTGTGATAGTTCTGACGTCGAGATTAGACTCCTTTATCATCTTATTTGTCTCGACAATCTCCATTCTTGAAAGCATTTATATAAGCCTCCCTCTATTATATTCTGTGCATTGAGTTAAAAATATCCTCATGCTGTATTTTTATAATTACACCGATTTCATTGCCGAGGTTTTCAAGGCCGTCGGCTATCTCCGCAAAGCGTTCATCAGACTCATTCATTTCAACTATCATAAGCATGTTGAAATATCCCTGGATAATTGTCTGGGATATATCAAGAATATTTATATCACGGTCTGCAAGAAAGGTGCAGACTTTAGCGATTATACCAACCTTATCGTTACCTAATACTGTAATTATGGCTTTCATTATTATCCTCCATTCAAAGACCGCCTGTTTTAAATCGGCGTGTTTTATGATGATATCTCAGAATTTCCCTAAATCCTGTTTTTTGATTTTAACATACTACCTTATAAAATTCCATAGCTAAAAAGCTATTTCGACAGATTTTACCTTAAAATATACCGGACACTTATCCGCTGTGTCCGGTATATCAAAAATTACATAAATATGAATATTAAAACAAACAAAATTGTCATAAGATATGTGCCTCTTTTGACCTTTTTGGCTCTGCCGCTGAACACACATATAAGTGTATGGGTCACAAGTCCGAGAGCTATGCCGTTTATAAGGCTGTATGTAAGGGGTATAAAGGCCATTGTGAAGAACGCAGGAAGCGCCTCCTCCACGTCATGGAAGTTTATCTCCTTGACTACCGCCATCATAAATACACCTGTTATGATGAGGGTCGTGGCCGTTGCCGCCGACGGAATAACGGAGGCAAAGGGAGCTATAAATATGGCAAGTATGAAAAGTATTGATGTTACAACGCCCGAAAAGCCTGTTCTTCCGCCCTCTACAGCCATAGCCGTACTTTCCACATAGGTAGATACGGTTGTTACACCCATAGCAGAGCCCACAACCGTCGCTATTGCGTCGGCCTCAAGGGTCTTTTTAATCTTTTCGTTGGTCTCGTCATGGTGTATCCTGTGGTCAAGTATGTGGTCGGTGGCGATAACCGTACTCATGGTCTCAAATACGTCCATTATGCAAAGCGTAACAATTATAGCCACTGCCGCTATAAATCCGCCCGCAACACCGAGGCTCCCGCCGTGGTTCAAAAATCCGGCAAAGTCCATTTTGAATGCCGTCGGCAGTATGACGCCGAAATCATAGGCAAAAAGATTTATCTCGCCGTGATGATAAAGTCCGAGAGGTATTGCCGCTATTATTACTATTATTTTACCGATGAGTATTGCACCGTGTATATGCTTATAATGAAGAACGGCTATGAGTACAAGGCCCGCTATACAGAGTATGGTGCTCATGGTATTGTAGTCGGATAAGCCCGCAAAGTTTACAAACTGCACCAGATGATGACTGTCCGCAACTACCATGTGACATTTCTGCATGCCCATAAAGGCTATGAAAAGACCGATGCCTGCAGTAACGGCATATTTTATATTATGGGGTATGGCTTTTCGTATTTTATGCTCCAGTCCGAACATGGTGAATATAAAAAATACTATTCCGCTGATAAACACCGCCGCCAGCGCCTGTTCGTATGTATATCCCATCTGTCCGCATACCGTATAGGTTATAAATGTCGCAATGGCAAGGCTTGGTCCCTGGGCAAAGGGCAGTCCCGTTCTGAGTGCCGTTATAAGTGTGCCTATGGCCGCCGCAATACATGCCGCTATCGTAAGGGAAACCAGCATTTCGTCCGCCGTAAGGCCGTTATGCAGAACATAGCTTCCCACAATCTCGCCTGCCTCATTGAAGGCTTCGGGAAAGGCTCCCATTAAGGTATTGGGCACAAGAAACAGCAGATACACCATTGTAAAAAATGCTGTCAGTCCCGAGAAAATCTCTGTCTGTATAGACGATTTGTTCTCCTTGATTTTAAAATACTTTTCAATAGCTGTCTTCATCACATGTCTCCTTTTTATGATTTTGCGAAAAAACAGCGGTACTGTCACTTGATGGCAATGCCGCTGTTTAATATTTATTATATTTTATCATAAAACCTATTATTGGCACAACCCACACTTTTACACAAAAACAAGGCCGAAAATTTCAGTCTCGGAGCAAATTACTGTGATATTATACAAAATAATATAATAAACTGAATTTCAAATAAAAAAGGGTGGAATTTCTTCCACCCTTTAACATACATTTGGATTATTCAGCCTTTGTTTCCTCAGCCTTAGGAGCCTCAGAAGCGAGAGCGGCTTCAGCCTTGGGTGCTTCTGCAGCAGGTGCTGCGGGAGCTGCGGGCTTGGGAGCCTCTACTCTGTAGCCTGTGATAACCTTCTTAGGACACTTGTTTGCACACATACCGCAGTTCTTACACTTATCGTAGTCGATAACTGCAATGTTGTCGATTACATGGATAGCGTCAAACTTACATGTCTTTTCACAGATCTTACATCCGATACATCCGGCAGAGCATACAGACATAACTGCCTTGCCCATATCCTTGGATGAGCACTGAACTTTAACCTTTTTCTTCTTGGGTACGATCTCGATGATGTGCTTAGGACATGTAGAAACGCACTTTCCGCATGCTACACATACTTCGGGGTCGATAACGGCTACGCCGTTTTCAATTTTGATAGCGCCGAACTGACAAGCCTTTACGCAGCTGCCAAGACCCATACAGCCGTATGCGCAGGCCTTTGAAGAATTACCTGCAAGCTGTGAAGCCATAATACAGTCGTCAATACCGTCATACTCGTACTTATTCTGAGCCTTTTCGCATGTGCCGCCGCATTTTACAAATGCAACTTCGGGCTCTTTCTCCTCTGCAACAACGCCCATAACAGCGGCAATCTTAGCTGCTGCTGCAGCACCGCCGGGTGCGCATTTGTTTACAGGGGCTTTTCCTTCTACGATAGCCTTTGCAAGACCGCCGCAGCCGGGGAATCCGCATCCGCCGCAGTTAGCGCCGGGGAGACATTCCTGAACCTGGCCTATTCTGGGGTCTTCGTCAACGGCGAAGATTTTGCTGGCATAACCGAGGATTGCACCAAAAACGATACCTAATCCTCCTATGCTGACAATAGCATAAATAATAGCCTGTGTATCCATTTTTTGTCACTCCTCCGTATTATAATCCCATTGCTTTAACGATAGTTGAGACATTGATAAGTCCCTGGAATCCTAAGAAAGCAATTGACATAAGGCCTGCTGTTATAAGAGCGAAGGGGAAACCTTCGAAAGCCTTGGGATGATCGTTTCCTTCAACTCTTTCACGAATACCGGCCATAAGAATGATGGCAACTGTGAAACCTACAGCACCGCCGAAGCCGTTAAGTACTGAAAGGATGAAGTTGTAACCTGCCTGCATGTTTGATACGGCAACACCGAGAACCGCACAGTTTGTTGTGATAAGGGGAAGGTAAACACCCAGTGACTGATAAAGTGCGGGTGAGCTCTTCTTGATGAACATCTCAACGAACTGAACGAGTGCTGCGATAACAAGGATGAACGCGATATTATAGAGATATGTAATACCGAGTTTTACTAATATAAGATTGTAGATTAAATATGTAGCAGCAGAAGCAAGCGTCATAACGAATATAACGGCTACGCCCATACCGGCCGCTGTTTCAACTTTCTTTGAAACACCGAGGAAAGGGCAGATTCCTAAGAACTGTGATAAGATGTAGTTGTTAACAAATACAGCTGCTAATATAAACAGTAAATAATTCATTCTTTCCCCTCCTCCTTATGCAGCGGCTTCTTCTTTAGCCGCTTTATTTGCTTTCATTTTATCAATAAGTCTCTTGAAGATAGCCATAAGTGTTCCGTATGTGAAGAAAGCACCGGGAGCCATAATCATAACAAGAGTCTTAGGGAATGCTTCAGGAAGAACTGTCATTCCGAAAAGTGTGCCTGCTCCGATGAACTCACGAACAAGTCCGATGAAGCAAAGGGCAATTGTAAATCCGAGACCGTTACCGATACCATCGCAAAGTGATGTTACAGGGCCGTTCTTTGAAGCAAAAGCTTCGGCACGTCCGAGAACGATACAGTTAACAACGATAAGGGGAATGTAAAGACCCAGTGATTCGTTGAGTGCAGGCAGGAAAGCCTGGAGCAGTAACTGTACGATTGTAACGAAGCTGGCGATAACTACGATAAAGCACGGTATACGTACTGTATCGGGGATTATCTTTCTAAGTATTGAAATAAATAAGTTTGAGCATACAAGTACGGCCATTGTTGAAAGACCCATACCGATACCATTGATAGCGCTTGTTGTTACAGCAAGTGTAGGACATGTACCGAGAACCTGTATAAACGTAGGGTTTTCATCGATGATACCGTTTTTGATAGCACTTAAAGCCTTACTCATCAGTTAGCACCTCCCGCATAATCTACAGCCCAGTCAATGGCTGCGGTAACACCGTTTGATACGGCTCTTGATGTAATTGTGGCACTTGTGATAGATTCAACCTGTCCGCCGTCCTTCTGAACTGCTACGGGTGATGTCATGCCAACGAACTGATCCTGGAACCAGTCCTCAGTTGCTCTTGCACCAAGTCCGGGTGATTCTGAAAGGCTGAGTACTGAAATACCTGTTACAGCACCGTCCAAATCAACGCCGACCATAAGGTCAATTGTTCCGCCGAAACCGCTGGGAAGAACCTCTACAACGTAGCCGATGGCTGCGCCTGAAGCATCAAGGGCTTTGTTAACCGATGCAACCTCGATTCCGTCAACGTTTTCGCCTTCTTCTAATTCAACAGCCTCAAAAGAAGCCGCGTCGGGAGCTACCTTCTGCATACCTGCATTGGCAGTTGCTTCATTCTGAATTCTGATAGGCTCTCTTGTAACTGACTCTACAATTCCAAGAAGTCCCGCACAAACGATACAAATTACGCCTAATATAATCATAGGTTTAGTTATCTGTTTCATTTGGACTTCACCTCCCCAAAGATTCTAGGTCTTGTGTATCTGTCAATAAGAGGTACAGCAAGGTTCATAATAAGAATTGAATATGAAACACCTTCGGGATATCCGCCGTATACACGGATAAATGAAGTGAGAAGACCACAGCCTATTGCAAAGATAATCTGTCCCTTTGCAGATATAGGTGATGTTACATAGTCTGTTGCCATGAAGATTGCGCCGAGCATAAGACCGCCGCAGAATATCTCATATACGCCGCCGAGAACGCCGTTGCCTCTCATTATTGTTGTAAGGATGAATACAACAGCAATGTAGATAACGGGAATTCTCCAGCTGATAACATGTTTCCAAAGAAGGTAGATACCGCCGATGATAAGTGCGATTGCACATGTCTCACCGATACATCCGCCTACATTACCGATAAGGGCGTTTTTGATCATTTCGCCTGTTATCTCGATGCCGCCTGTCTTAAGCTGTGCAAGAGGTGTAGCGTATGTAGCTGCATCTGTTACCATTCTGCCTGCTGCGAAGGCTCCGCCTGTTGTCTGTGTAGGGTAAGCGGCAACAAGGAAAGCACGTCCGATAAGGGCAGGGTTGATAAAGTTCTGTCCAAGTCCGCCGTAGAACTGCTTGCCGAGCACGATTGCTACAAAGCTGCCTACGATGGGAACCCACCATGATGCTGTCACGGGAAGGTTAAGTGCAAGGAGAAGACCTGTAAGTACAGCAGAGAAATCTGTTATAGTTATAGGCTTCTTAAGTATTTTTTCATATCCCCACTCGAAGAATACAGAGGATACGATAGAAATTGCCATAAGTAATAAAGCTTTAATACCAAAGTAGAATATACCCATTATTGATGCCGGTATAAGAGCTATAACAACATCACGCATGATGCTCTGAATTGACTCTTTTGAACGGACATGAGGGGTACCTGATACTATGATTGAACTACTCATTTTATTAATCCCCCTTATTATTTTTTCTCAGCTGCTGCCTTTGCGGCTGCCGCAGCTGCTGCTCTTCTTCCGCCCTCGATCTTCTTCATAGCTCTGATAGACTGAGCAAGCTGTCTCTTAGCGGGACACTCAAATGAGCAAGAACCGCACTCGATACAGTCCATACCGTGAAGGTTGCCGAATTCCTCGGCCATACCCTTGATGGCAAGCTGATTGAGTTCAAGAGGCATAAGACCCATAGGACAGTGCTCTACGCACTTACCGCAGCGGATGCAGTTTCTTTCCGGCGGAATATAGGCTTCTTCCTTTGTGAAGCAAAGGAGGCCTGAAGTAGTCTTTGTTGAAGCAACGTCAAGAGTATACATTGAAGGTCCCATCATAGGGCCGCCGGCGATGAACTTTGCAGGTTCTTCTTTGAATCCGCCGATAGCTTCCATAAGATCGGAAATCTTCATACCAATCTTCATCTGGTAGTTGCCGGGGTTCTTAGCGGCACCGCCTGATACTGTTATTACTCTGTCCATAAGAGGTTTGCTCTCAAAGATAGCGTCGCCGATAGCCATAACTGTAGCTACGTTATCAACGATACAGCCTACATCTGCGGGAAGTGAAGGAGGAGTAGTTGAAGGTACTTCTCTCTTTGTTACAGCGTAGATGAGCTGTTTCTCAGCACCCTGAGGGTACTTCATAAGGAGCTCTGCTACTTCGATATTGGGAATATCCTTTACCATTTCGCTGAGTACCTTAATAGCTTCGGGCTTGTTGTTCTCGATACCGATAACGCCCTTTGCATTGGGATGAAGCTTAAGCATTACCTTAAGTCCTCTGATTATCTTCTCAGGCTGTTCGAGCATAACTCTGTAGTCGCATGTAAGATAAGGCTCACACTCTGCCGCATTGACGATTATGTAATCAATCTTCTTATCCGGCGGAGGAGCAAGTTTGATGTGTGTAGGGAAGCCGGCACCGCCGAGTCCTACTACGCCTGCAGCCTTGATAGCTGCACAGATTTCGGCATTGGACATGTTTTCGTAATCCAGTGCCTTACCGATACCGTCTGCCATTTCGAACTTACCGTCGTTTTCAATAACGATAGTCTTTACTGTCGCACCGCCGGGTGTGAGCATGGGACGGATATCCTTTACTGTTCCCGAAACGCTTGAGAATATAGGCGATGATACAAATGCGCCTGTTTCTGCAATCTTCTGTCCTGCCTTAACATAGTCGCCTACGGCAACGATGGGCTCGCAGGGAGCGCCGATGTGCTGAGACATAGGATAGAACATTTCGGAATTTTCTTTGGGGAGTATAACCTCGATGGGCTTGTCAGCTGTAAAGCGCTTGCAGTCATCGGGATGCACTCCGCGTTTGAAGGTTAAAGCTTGCATATTATCCCCCTCTGTTCTAGGAATTTT
>JAQXNZ010000134.1 GCA_029098265.1 Clostridia bacterium
GTTAGGTCGGGAATGTATCGCCTTGAACCGGCTAAATAAACATCTGACTTGTTTGGGTTTGAAGCGTCGCCCAAAAGGGATTGGGGGACGTTGGGGGAAAGGGAATTCGGGCTTCGCAACTCCGAGATTTCCCTTTCCCCCGACAACCCCCACTCGGAGAGTGGAAAAACATAAATTCGAAGCCTCAGCTTCGGAAAGCTAAAAGTCACGCACTCGGAGTGTGTAAGAACTCATCTTTAAGCCTTGGCATCGTGATGCCAATAAACAGAAATTCGAAGCCGAGGCTGCGAAAAGCCTAAAATCAAACACTCGGAGTGTGCAACAACTCATCTTTACGCCTCGGCTTCGGACAGCCGATAAATAAAAATTTTTTAATAATCAGGAGCATGTTATGAAAAAAATTATAATCCGCCAAATACAGCCTGCTGACAATACCGCAATCGCAAATATAATAAGAGCAAACCTAAAGTCCTACCACCTTGATATACCCGGTACGGCATATTTCGATCCCGAGCTTAACTGTCTGAGTGACTTCTACGGCGCTTTTCCCGACAGACGAAAATACTTTGTTGCCGCCGATAATGACGGAACGGTGCTCGGCGGTGTCGGTATTGCTGAATTTACAGGCTTTAACAACTGTGCAGAAATACAGAAGCTCTACATTTCCGACAGTGCAAAAGGAAAGGGCCTCGGGAAACGGCTTATGCAGACCGCTGAGGAATTTGCAAAATCCGTCGGCTACAGCCTGCTGTACCTTGAAACCCATACATATCTAAAGGCGGCTGTCGGACTGTATGAAAAATCAGGCTTCAGGCAGATTGAAAAGCCCGACTGTGTGCTTCATAACACAATGAATCTGTTTTATACAAAAAATATCTGAATATCTCCGTCAAAAAATCAGTAAGGGCGGCAGAAGCTGTCAATCAGCCTCTTCCGCCCTTTTGCTGTCCGCACCGACTAATCTTTCCACAAGTCTTGTGTGCATTTTCTCCTTATAACGGCTTCCGTTATCAGCCACATTCATTACCGAATCCTTTTTCTTTTTAGATGTAATTACATATCCGCCGCTGTTTGTATCATAAGCCACCGTATCGGTGTCATAGCTTTCATCAAGAGCCGCAGTAAAATACAGTGACCATATATTTTTGCTGTCCTCCCACACAAGCATTTTATTCCTTTTCATATAGGCTATAAACTCTTCAAGACACCAGTTGTTTTCTTTCATTATATCCGAAAAGGGATGTCCCACATATCTGATGTGCCACGGCTCATAGCCTATCCCCGTATATTCTTCCTTTTCCTTGGGATAGCGAATTATAAATCCGTATTCATGGCAGTTTTCCTCAAGCCATTTACCCGCTTCCGTTTCAATAAAATCCTCCTCCAGGGAACCGTCGTTGGACAAATCCACAGCAAGCGCCGTCTGATGCTCGCTTGCTCCGGGAAGCTGAATATATACCGCAGTATCCTGAGCCGCCTTTTCCGGCTCCGCTCCGCTTTTAACCGCCTTTTCCACATCGGCATTGAAAACAGTCTCCTGCTTCTCATAGGAGCGGTAGGTGCTTATAATCATAGGTGCTTCGCCAAGCTCCGCCTCCATATCCGAAAGCATTTTTATCAGCGCCTCTGCCGCCTCGCTGTTCATATAAAAATATGTATCTCCTATCCTCGTCCTTTCAGGCTCATAATCCTTTTCTATTCTATGGCTCGTGTTGACAAGCATAAGTGCAGAACTTTCGTTTAGGCTCTCTGCACTCACTGATACAGCCGATATGGCGGACAAAAGCAACGCTGCAAAAACACCTGCTTTTTTCGGCATTATGTATCACCCTCCCTCTTGTTTCGACTTTTTTCTATTATAAAGTGTTTTTTGGGTAAAGGCAATAAAACTTACCGCATATTAAGAAGTTCTTAATATGCAAAAAAATCCTCGGAAGCCGAAAGCCTCCGAGGAAGTGTTTATATTATGTCTATCTGTGAGCCTATCTCGTCATATATCTCGGTAACCAGCTTAAGCAGCCTCTTTTCGCATACCGCCAAACGTCTTGTTTCGGGGTTCAGCATTATCTCTCTGTATAGCGCCTCCGCCTGACCCATGCCGTCCTGCGATTTGCTTTCAGCCGCCGCTTTCATCAGCTCTTTGTACCGTTTAATTTTTTCCGCAGACTCACTGTCTGTCTCCTTTGCCGCCCTGATATACTCTTTGTATATTTCCGTATCCTTTATGGCCGATATAAGGGCTTGGGTTTCGTCTTTAAGCCTTTCCAATTTGCTTCTCCCCTTATATTTCCATAATTATGGGCAGTATCATGGGACTTCTCTTGGTTTTCTGCCAGAGGAAGTTTTTGAGTGTGTCCTTTATAACATTCTTTATGTTCGACCAGCCCGATATGTGCTTCATCTCGCATTTCATCAGAGCATCGTTTATAACTGCCTTTGCTTCCTCCATCAAATCCTCGGACTCCCTTACATATACAAAGCCTCTGGATATGATGTCGGGGCCCGCAAGTATCTGTCCCGAAGCCGAATCTATGGTGACAACAACAACCATAAGTCCGTTTTCCGAAAGGTTCTTTCTGTCCCTTAAAACTATGTTGCCGACGTCTCCCACACCCAGACCGTCAACAAGCACCTGTCCCGCAGGCACCGTTCCGTTTATCTTGGCATCCTTTTTGGAAAGCTCCAGCACGTCACCGATGTTCATAATAAATATATTTTCCTTGGGTATGCCCAGTGAGAGGGCAATCTCCTTATGGCTGAGCAGATGAACATATTCGCCGTGGACAGGCATAAAGTACTTGGGCTTTATGAGGGAGAGCATAAGCTTAAGCTCCTCCTGTCTTGCGTGTCCCGAAACATGTATGTCCGCTATGCCCTCATATACAACGTCCGCACCCTTTCTTGTGAGCTCGTTTATTACGTTGGATATGTTCTTTTCGTTTCCGGGTATGGACGAAGCGCTTATTATTATTTTGTCGCCGGGTCTTATGGACACCTGCTTATGCTCGTTGGATGCTATCCTTGACAGAGCCGACATGGTCTCGCCCTGACTGCCCGTTGTTATAATTACAAGCTTATCGTCCGTATAGTTTTTGATTTCGCTTATATCTATGAGCGTATTGTCCGGCATATTAAGATATTCCAGCTCAATGGACGTCCTTACGGCATTGACCATGCTGCGTCCGATTATGGCTACCTTTCTGCCGTATTTGTAGGCAGAATTGACTATCTGCTGTATACGGTGGATATTCGACGAGAATGTTGCGACCATTATCCTGTTTTTAGGCGTCTCGCTGAATATATTGTCAAATACCCCTCCGACGGAGCTTTCCGACATGGTAAAGCCCTTTCTTTCGGCATTGGTGCTGTCCGAGAGCAGCAGCAGAACTCCTTCCTTTCCCAGCTCCGCAAATCTGTGAAGATCCATAACGTCTCCGTCTATGGGCGTATAGTCCACCTTGAAGTCGCCCGTATGGACAACGACACCCACGGGAGTTGTAATAGCCAGCGCCACTGCATCGGCTATGGAATGATTGGTATGGATAAATTCCACCTGGAACTGTCCGAGCTTTACCTTTTCACCGGGTACAACGGTATGGAGTGTAACAAGCTTATTGAGTCCGTGCTCCTTGAGCTTGTTTTCCAGAAGTCCCAATGTAAGCAGTGTGCCGAAAACGGGCACGTTTATCTCCTTGAGTACATAGGGCAGAGCGCCTATATGATCCTCGTGTCCGTGGGTAAGCACTATTCCTCTGATTTTATCGATATTTTTCATCAGATAGGTCGTATCGGGTATAACCAGGTCTATTCCCAGCATGTCGTCCTCAGGGAAGGCAAGTCCACAGTCAACGATAATAATATCGTTGTCGTACTCAAAAACGGTCATGTTTTTACCGATTTCCTGTAATCCGCCCAAAGATATTACTTTTAACTTTGGTTTTTTTGAAGCCAAAAAAACACCTCCTGACTTTATATTTTATCACGCAGAAATTCCGCGTGTATGTATCCTTATTAAGTTTTCATTATTAAAGCGGAATATACGTCCCATACTCAGCAGAGTGAGCGCACTTTAATAAGCCGTTAAAACAGCCTGTTTTTTCAGGTTCACGGCAAAATGCTCCGCTTTTATTAAATACAGCATTCTAAAATTAATTCAGCCTATTAGTATTCCACGTCATAGTCATCGCTTTCAAAAAGTGCGGCGGCGGCGTCAAATTCATCATCGTCATCAATTACCGAATAGGTTATATCCTGCTCTGTCTCATTCACAACCTTGAGTATGGCGGCCTCTGCCTCGTCATCGTCGATGTATGCGCTCTCGATAACAAGCAGATACTCCGTGCCGTTGAGCTCCTTTCTGTCTATAACAACAAATTCTATTTCTTCCTCGGTCTCGTCATCTATCATAGTGATGACTTCCATTTCCTCATCAAGCTCGTCCATTTTATCAAATTCGTCTGACATTTTTGTTTCTCCTTTTCTGTTTTCCGTTCGTTTTATTTTCCTTTGCTGTCCAGATATCCCTGCAATATGAATACGGCGGCCATTTTGTCTATGACGCTCTTTCTCTTATCGTGGCTCAGTCCCGCCTCCATCATGCTGTTGTTTGCCGCCACCGTGCTGAAACGCTCGTCCCACAGCACCACCGGTATTTTGGGAAATCTTTTTTCAAGCCTTTCCTTATAGGCCTTTGTTTTTTCACAGCGCACACCTTCGGAATTATCCAGATTTTTCGGATAGCCCAACACTATTTCGCCGACCTCGTACTCGTCTATAAGCTGTGCTATTCTTCCCAAGCTCTGTTTATATTCCGCCGGATTGTTTCTTCTTATTATCTCAACGCCCTGGGCAGTCCAGCCCAATGCATCGCTGACCGCCACGCCGACGGTCTTATCGCCTAGGTCAAGTCCCAATACCCGCACCTGTTCGTCCTCCCGGATATTATTTTTTACTGTTAAGATAGTCCTTTATTATTTCCTCAAGTATCTCGTCTCTTTCAAGCTTTCTGATTATACTTCTGGCATTTTTGTAGCTGGTTATATAAGTAGGGTCTCCCGAAAGTATGTATCCGACAAGCTGGTTTACAGGGTTATAGCCCTTTTCCTCAAGGGCTTCGGTCACCGTCATTATGATTTTCTCCGCTTCGCTGGTGTACTCCTTTTCAACAGCACCGAACCTCATAGTTTCATTTAATGAATTTTTCTTTTCCATATTATCACTCCCGTGTACCGTACCCGTTTCAGATTTTTCCAATACTTTATTTTATAATACCTTGTCCGTATTTGCAATGCAATTAATAAACTCTTAATTTTATTTGCCTGACAAGCCTGCTCAAAGCTCCGTAATTCGTCCCTCTGCCATATCGTTTTCGGCCTTTATTATCTCAACGGGCGCAATTACGTTTTTCATATCCGACTCGCTTTTTGCAATTACCCTTATATAGTTATGGGTATAGCCCTCGTATACGTTTTTATCAATTTCCTGCTCAAAGAGGACGGGCATTGTCCTGCCGATAAAGCCCTCTATAAACTCATTGCCCATTCTGTCGCTGAGCTTAATAAGCCTTGCCGTTCTCTCGTTTTTGACGGCATTGGGCAGTTGCCCTTGCATAACCGCCGCCGGAGTTCCCCTTTTCGGCGAATAGGGGAAGGCATGTATTTTTGAAAAGCCGACCCTTTCGGCAAACCTGAGACTTTCCTCAAAGTCCTCATCGGTCTCTCCGGGGAAGCCCGCTATTATGTCCGTTGTCAGCGCCACATCGGGGAAATATTTTCTCAAAAGCTCCACTGCCTGCATATATCCTGCCGTATCGTACTTTCTGTTCATTCTCTTTAAGGTACGGTCACAGCCGCTTTGCAGTGACAGGTGGAAATGTCCGCATACCTTATCCATCTGAGAAAGCTCTCGTGTGAAATCCTCGGTTATAAGTCCCGGCTCCATTGAGCTGAAACGTATTCTCTCTATGCCCTCGGTATCCTGCACCTGTCTAATCACATCAAGCAGTGTGGTATCCTTAAGATCCTTGCCGTAGGAAGCAACATGTATGCCCGTCAGTATTATCTCCTTGAAGCCGTTTTTGGCAAGGGTATGTACTTCCTGCACTATATCCTTGGGGTCTCTGCTTCTGATTGGGCCTCTGGCGTAGGGTATTATGCAATATGAGCAGAACTGGGAACAGCCGTCCTGTATTTTAAGATAGGCTCTTGTTCTGTCTGCCAGCTTGTTTATGGAAAGGTGCTCGAACTCCCTTTCCCTTGCTATTTCGCCGACGGTGCATACAACACCCATTTCCGGCACATAGCTTTCCACCAGCTCCACAATGTCACGTCTGCCCTTGGTGCCGATTATCAGGTTTACGCCGTCAATCTTTTTTATCTCCTCGGGTGCTGTCTGGGCATAACAGCCTATGGCAGCCACCACCGAATCCGGGTTCTGCCTTTTTACCTTTCGTATAAGCTGTCTGCTCTTTTTGTCGCCGAAGTTCGTGACAGTACATGTATTGATTATATATATATCGGCTGCCTCGTCTATATTTACTATTTCATAGCCCTTTTCAGCAAAAAGCTCGGCAATGGCTTCGCTCTCATACTGATTGACCTTACAGCCCAAAGCGTGGCTTGCAACCCTTTTCATCAGCCTATCTCCTTAATAATGCGTTTAAGTGTATTTACTACGGAATTTTCGTCATTGCTTCCGATGACATATTTTGCCCTGTTTCTGACCTGTTCGTCGGCATTGCTCATGGCAAAGCTGTACTTCACCTGTTCAAACATTTCTATATCGTTGAAATTGTCGCCGAAGGCCGCCGTTTCCTCTCTGCCTATGCCGAACCTGTCCATTATGTGCTTCAAAGCAACACCCTTATTAACGTCCAGCTTCAAAAAGTCAAGGCTGTTATAGCCCGAAAGTGTCAGGTGCACCCTGTTTTCAAACTTGGGAAGCATTACTTTCAGTGAGCTTTCCCTTGGGTCTGCGGTATCAAACAGTCCTACCTTGAATATATCGTCGTCCACGTTTTTTAAGCTGTCCACCAGCTTAATCTCATAGCCGAATATGGGCAGTCTCATAAATTCCGCTAAGTCAGCCCTGTCGGTATAGGAATATTTTTTGCCGCACAGAAACAGCTTTGCTCCCTCTACCTCGTCTGCGGAATCAATTATTTCGTCAACTACCCTTCTGTCCATCGGGTCCGTAAATATTTCTTCGTCCCTGTATGTGACATATCCACCGTTTTCAGCCACATATATGACGTCCCTGTCCACAGGCACAAACCTTTTCTTTATGGACGCCAGCTGTCTGCCGCTGGCCGCCGCAAACATTATTCCCATGCTTTTCAGCTGTCTTATTATATCATATATTTCATCACTCAGACCGCCGTCGCTGTCAAGCAGTGTACCGTCCAGGTCCGTGGCTATTAGCTTTATCATCGGTGTTCCTCCGCTGTCAGTTCATTTATGCTGTTTCTCTTAGGTAGTATTAACATTAGTTTTATATTTTAACACATATAAGAAATATAAACAAGTATTTGACCTGCCATTGCCCTTTCTTAAAATTTTCATAAAACTTTTTCTATGTTGTTGAGACTTGTCCTCTTTAAATGCTAAAATAAATTGACAGCAGTTAGTATATATAATCAGTTTCTGCTCTGTCCCTCAGCCCTATCAGTGACTTATACAAAAAGCTTCGGTTAAACAACATCAGACTATTATCGCAAATGTCTTTCGTATTGATTTCTATTATAAGGACAGTCGGATATGATTTTGAAATTTAATTTAAGGAGAATAAATTCATGAAACTAAGCAGCAACAAATTTAAATCAGCTATTATTTGCTCTGTTCTGTGCCTCGGCATACTAAGCGGCTGTACCCCGAAAGCCGAACAGCCTAAACAGGATAATTCTGTTACAACGGAAGCCCGGCAGGAAGAGGCTGAATCTGTTTCTCTGCCAATCGAGCAACCCTTGGAGCTTATGTTTGCCAGCGGAGCAGGCGGCTGGAGTACTGATATTACGCTGAATTTGGATGGTTACTTTGAAGGAATTTATCACGACTCCGACATGGGTGATGCAGGAACGGAATATCCCAATGGCACTGTATATATCTGCAAATTCAACGGGCAGTTTGAGGACATAAAAAAGATAGATGATAATTTCTATTCTATGACCTTGAACGGAATGAATATAACTACCGGCAACGAGAGTGAATGGATAGAGGATGGCATAAGATATATACCCTCAGAGCCCTACGGAATGGAAAGCGGAAAGGAATACATTTTCTATACGCCTAAAACCCCTGTTGAGGGGCTTTCTAAAGGCTTTATCTCATGGTGGCCCGATTGGATGTATTCCAATAACGGAACGCCCGATACCCTTTCCTGCTATGGACTTTACAACAAAGAACTTGGCTACGGATTCTTTACATATGATTACGACAATTAAGGCAGTCCAAATAACTGTCTAAGAATGTCAACTCCTTCAATAGTCAAAAGCGGCAGTTAATTCTGCCACTTTTTATTATGCCTGTTTATTTCCCTGTCTTGTCAGCATAAGTCCGCTCATAAGCGCCGTAAATGGTGCAACGGTCACAAGGCCGAAGCTTCCCACCAGAGTATCCAGTATTTCCGAGGCCACATACTTATAGTTAAGTATATTGATAAGCGGCGTACCCTGTGCCATGAATGTCATAAGAAGCGCTATATATCCGCCCGAATAGGCCAAAAGCAGTGTTGTTGTCATTGTTCCCATAGCAGCACGTCCCACGTTCATGCCGGACTTTGCCGCCTCTTTCCATGTAATATCCGGCTTTTTCTGTATTACCTCATACACGGCTGACGTAATATCCACCGAAAGGTCCATCATTGCTCCCGAAGCGCCTATAAATATTCCTGCGGCAAAAATCTGCGTAAGATTAAGATTTTGGTAGCCGCAGTACAGCAGTGTCTCCGAATAGGCCATTACGGCGCCGTGCATTTTGAACAGATCCGTAAACAGTATGCCCACAATCGCCGTTGTAGCTGTGCCAAGCATGGAGCCCATAAAGGCCGTCAGTGTCCGCTTATCCACGCCGTAGACCAAAAATATTATTACGGCTGTCAGGGCAACGGTTATGCCCATGCCCACCCATATAGGGTTTATGCCCATCAGACAGCAGGGCACCAGCACCTTCCATATCATCAGAACGGTTATTACAAATGACAGTATGGCAAACAGTCCGTTTTTGCCTGCAAATATAATAAGCAGAACTACAAACATCAGCGCCAGTATTATCTCCTTGTCAACCCTGAAATGGTCGGTCATGGTGACGGAGGTTATTTTGCCCTCGGGCGAATAGCTGACCACCACCAGCGCCTCATCGCCGGGACTGTATATTTTATCATTTTCCAGTGAGCCCGAAAGCATATTTACACCCTCGGCGGTTTCGCCCTTGAACTTTCCGTCAAGTATTTTAAGCTCGCAAACCTGCTCTCCCGAGCGTATAAGACCCGTGTCTATTACTCTGCTTTCATCGGTAGAAATTACCTCAGCCCTGCATTTATCGCTTTCCTTATATATAAGAGCACCCTCATAGCCCGTAGGGATGGCTATGAGGATGACTGTAAGAAGAAGTCCTGCAATAAGCTGAGTCCAATAATTCAGTTTATTTGACTTCATTTATTTTACTCCTGTAAGCTTTGCAAGTGCAAAGTAGATATCTGTGTTGTCATAGTAGCCTTCAAAAAGCTCCTGTCCTACGCCCTGAGCGAACACTTCAACGGGAAGGCCTGTGTGTGCATAGGATGAGAAGTTTACGCCTGACTTGTTGTTAAGAATATGTGTTATTGTTACTGTAAGGGGCTCGTATGTACCGTAGAGAACATATTCCTCCTGGCTGAGTTCTTCCTTATTGCCTGCCATTGTCTTGTCATAGGCTGTCTTAAGCTTGTTGTATTCATAGTCTGTAAGGACAAGCTTTTCGCTCTTTGCCTGAGCGGCATTTGCGCTTGTTACAAGGCCGAAGAGATTCTGTACATCCTTGAGAACGTCCTCAAAGCTTGTTTTGTTTTCTTTATACTTTGCTACATAGTCAGAGTCATATTTTGCATAAGATATTTTCTGATTCTCGATATTTGTAAGGAATGTGTCATAGTCTGTTCCTGCAAAGCCGATTGTAAGACCGCCTGTCTCGTGGTCGCCTGTTACAAGGATAAGTGTTTCATCGGGGTGCTGGTTATAGAATGCTATAGCTTCCTTAACGGCCTCATTAAGAGCAAGAGTATCACTTATTGTTGAAGCTGCGTCATTGGCATGGCATGCCCAGTCAACCTTTCCGCCTTCTACCATCATAAAGAAGCCCTTATCGTTATCAAGCACCTCAATACCCTTTTTAACATAGTCTTTAAGTGCCCATTCGCCTTTTTCAAGATCCATATCGTAGCTCATTGCATCGCCGTCAGCAAGAGTTTCGTCTATAACTATGGCTTTCTTTGTGCTGCTTCCGAGCTTTTCGGCATCAGCCTTTGTGAATACTACCTGATAGCCTGCCTTTTTAGCTAAATCATAGAGGTTTTCCTGGTCTCCGTTTGCACCTGTGGGCTTAAGAAGTCCGCCGCCTGCATAGTATTCAAAGCCGCTTTCAATCATTTCCTGACCGATTTCGTAATAGTTCTTTCTTGATGACTGATGAGCATAGAAAGCCGCAGGTGTTGCATGGTTAAGGTTTACAGTTGAAACGACGCCTATCTTATAGCCGAGCTGTGCTTTCAGCTTTTCGGCGATTGTCTCATATTCCACTGTCTTTGTCTCATCCATGTTGATTACGCCGCTGTATGTCTTATTACCTGTTGAAATACTTGTAGCTGTCGAAGCCGAGTCAGGGCAGAATGATGAGCTGTCGTATGTCTGGGCGCTTCCTGCAACGGGGAAATTCATAAAGCTTAAGTTGCTCTTTGATTCCACCTTGCCGTTATTGTTTGTATCTGCAACGGCACTGAGATAGTAGTTTGAAAGCTGTATCTGGGGATAGCTCATACCGTCGCCGATAAACAGGAATACATATTTGGGTGCCTTTGTTATTGCCGCATTTACTGTAGCCGCATTTCCCTTTACTGTCTGAGCGGCATTAACCTCATCCGCTCCGGTACCGAGGGCAACTGCCGAAACGCCGATTGCGGCGGCGCACATTAGTGCAAGACTTTTTTTGAATTTCATTTTTCCAACTCCTTCTTTAATTTAAAAGCTATTTTCATATCCCTTGCGGGCTTCGTTACAACGCTAATTATAGGAAAGAGTTGTTAAATCTGTTACCGTGACAATATAAAATCTTTATAAAGATTTTCAGAAATTCTAGATTATTGGCATCGCAATGCCGAGGCGTAAAGGAGAGTTGCTACACACTCTGAGTGCCTAGATATTGCCTTCTGAAGCCTAGGCTTCGAATTTACGTTTCTCCACTCTCCGAGTGGCGTGTTGTCGGGGGAAAGGGAAATCTCGGAGTTGCGAAGCCCATTGTCTACGGCCTGCAATGTTCACAGCCTATAACGCACCTACTCAATTAGTACATTGCGCCGTTGGGTGTGCTAAGGCGTACTCCGAGATTTCCCTTTCCCCCGACAACACGCCACTCGGAGAGTGGAGAAACGTAAAT
>JAQXNZ010000135.1 GCA_029098265.1 Clostridia bacterium
TCAAGAAGCTTTCTGAACATCTCAACGCCTGTTACAACTACCTTACGGATTTCGTCTGAAAGACCAACGATTTCAACTTCCTCAGAAACCTTGATTGTACCGCTCTCTACTCTACCTGTAGCAACTGTACCACGGCCTGTGATTGAGAATACGTCCTCGACAGGCATAAGGAAAGGTTTGTCAACGTCACGCTCGGGTGTAGGGATGTAGCTCTCGATAGCATCGAAAAGCTCTACGATAGAATCTGCCCAAGGGCTGTTTGAATCCTGAAGAGCCTGGTAAGCTGAACCTCTGATAATGGGGATGTCATCTCCGGGGAATTCATACTCGCTGAGGAGCTCTCTGATTTCCATTTCAACAAGGTCAAGAAGCTCTTCGTCGTCAACCATATCGCACTTGTTCATGTAAACAACGATGTAGGGAACGCCAACCTGACGAGCAAGAAGGATATGTTCTCTTGTCTGAGCCATAGGGCCGTCTGTTGCAGCAACAACGAGGATAGCACCGTCCATCTGAGCAGCACCTGTGATCATGTTCTTAACGTAGTCAGCATGACCCGGGCAGTCAACGTGTGCGTAATGTCTGTTGGGTGTTTCGTACTCAACGTGAGCTGTAGAAATTGTGATTCCTCTTTCTCTTTCTTCGGGAGCCTTGTCGATGTTGTCGAATGCAACCTGCTCACCTAAGCCATATCTGTCATGAAGAACAGTTGTGATAGCAGCTGTTAAAGTTGTCTTACCATGGTCAACGTGTCCGATTGTACCAATGTTAATATGGGGTTTCGTTCTTTCAAACTTCTGCTTTGCCATTTAAAATTTCCTCCTTAAATTTGTTTTATCCAAGAGTTGTTAGCATAAAGCCAATCTAGTGATATTATATAAAATAACTTTGATATTTGCAACACTAATTTTGCTTATCTTAGTTAGCTTTTCTTCCCTCAAGAACCTTTTCCTGTACGCTCTTAGGGCACTGCTCGTAATGGTCAACTTCCATTACATAGTTACCGCGTCCTTGTGTCTTTGAACGGAGGTCTGTTGAGTATCCGAACATTTCTGCAAGGGGCACATATGAGTGAATAACCTGTACGCCGTTTCTTGCGTCCATACCCTCAATACGTCCACGTCTTGAGTTGATGTCGCCGATAACGTCGCCCATGTATTCCTCGGGAACTGTTACAGTAACCTTCATTATGGGCTCGAGAAGAACTGCATCGCCCTTCTTCATAGCTTCCTTGAAAGCAAGTGAACCGGCGATCTGGTATGCCATTTCGGATGAGTCTACATCATGGTATGAACCATCGTATACTTCAGCCTTAACGCCTACTACGGGGTAACCGCCGAGGATACCGCTCTGCATAGCGTCCTGGATACCTTTGTCGATAGCGGGGATATATTCCTTGGGAATAGCGCCGCCGACAACGCTGTTAACGAACTCATAGCAATGCTCGGGATCTGTTCCGATGGGATAGAATCTTACTTTACAGTGACCATACTGACCACGTCCGCCTGACTGACGTACAAACTTACCTTCAACGTCAACGTCCTTAAGGAATGTCTCTCTGTAAGCAACCTGAGGTTTACCTACGTTAGCTTCTACCTTGAACTCACGAAGAAGACGGTCAACGATAATCTCAAGATGGAGCTCGCCCATACCGGAGATGATTGTATCGCCTGTCTCAGCGTTTGTGTATGTCTTGAATGTAGGGTCTTCCTCAGCAAGCTTTGCAAGTGCGATGCCCATCTTATCTCTGCCGGCCTTTGTCTTGGGCTCGATAGCAACTGAGATAACGGGTTCGGGGAATACCATTGATTCAAGAATAACCTCGTGATCTTCATCACAAAGTGTGTCACCTGTTGTTGTGAACTTAAGACCTACAGCAGCAGCGATATCTCCAGAGTAAACTCTTTCGATTTCCTGTCTGTGGTTGGCGTGCATCTGAAGGATACGTCCGACACGCTCTTTCTTGCCCTTTACAGAGTTGTAAACGTATGAGCCGGCATCAAGTGTACCGGAGTAAACTCTGAAGAAAGCAAGCTTTCCAACGAAGGGGTCATTCATGATCTTGAATGCAAGAGCTGAGAAGGGCTCTGTATCAGATGAATGTCTTTCAACCTCTTCGCCTGTAGCGGGGTCTGTTCCCTTGATTGAAGGGATGTCTGTGGGTGCGGGCATATAATCGATTACGCCGTCAAGAAGTGCCTGAACACCCTTATTTCTGTAAGCTGAACCGCAGAATACGGGAACAACCTCACAAGCAATGCAGCCCTTACGGAGTGCGCCCTTGATTTCGTCGATAGTGAGTTCTTCGCCGCCGAGGTACTTGTCCATAAGTTCCTCATCAAGCTCTGCTGCGCTTTCAACAAGGTTTGTTCTGTATTCCTCTGCCTTTTCAAGCATGTCAGCGGGAATTTCCTGTTCTTCGATTACCTTACCTACATCATCCTTGTAGATAAGAGCCTTCATGTTAAGAAGGTCGATGTTTCCTACATAGTCCTGTTCAGTACCAATAGGTAACTCAAGCGGAACGGGTGTACAGCCAAGTCTGTCCTTCATCATGTCGATAACATTGTAAAAGTCTGCGCCCATGATGTCCATTTTATTTACGAAAGCCATACGAGGTACATTGTAGTTGTCAGCCTGACGCCATACTGTCTCGGACTGGGGCTCTACGCCGCCTTTTGCACAGAATACGCATACAGCACCGTCAAGTACACGCAGTGAACGTTCAACCTCAACTGTAAAGTCAACGTGTCCCGGTGTGTCGATGATGTTGATTCTGTTGTCATTCCAATGACATGTAGTAGCGGCAGATGTGATTGTGATACCTCTTTCCTGCTCCTGTTCCATCCAGTCCATTGTGGCTGTACCGTCGTGGGTATCGCCGATCTTGTAGTTACGGCCTGTATAGAACAAAATACGTTCTGTCAGAGTAGTTTTACCTGCATCGATATGTGCCATGATACCGATATTTCTGGTCCTGGCAAGTGGGAACTCTCTGTCTGCCACGTTTATTCCTCCTTCATTTTATCAGGCAGCCGCAAAGAAAACTCTGCGGCAGCCGATCATGCGATTTGATATATTACCATTTGTAATGTGAGAAAGCCTTGTTGGCTTCTGCCATCTTGTGTGTTTCTTCTTTCTTCTTGCAAGCTCCGCCGGCGTTGTTAAGAGCGTCGAGGATTTCTCCTGCAAGTCTTTCCTCCATTGTCTTCTCTCCGCGTTTTCTGCTGTAGAGAGTAAGCCATCTGAGGCCGAGTGTGCGTCTTCTGTCAGGTCTGATATCCATAGGTACCTGATATGTTGCACCGCCGACACGGCGTGCCTTTACCTCAAGTACGGGCATGATATTGTTAAGAGCCTCCTCAAAAACCTCAAGGGGATCTCTGCCTGTCTTTTCTCCTACTCTTTCAAACGCACCGTAAACGATCTTTTCTGCTACGCCCTTCTTACCGTCAAGCATGATGCTGTTGATAAGCTTTGTAACGAGCGTGCTCTTGTATAAAGGATCCGGTAAAACTTCTCTTTTTGCTACATGACCTTTTCTAGGCACGGTTCTTCCCTCCTTAATAAAAATATTCTCTCATCGGTACTCGCACATCCTTATGATGCGCGTACATGCCTTACTATCTTAATGCAATACGCAGATTGTATTGATTTCCATAAGGCATTACTTAAAAATTATTACTTTTTAGCTTTGGGACGCTTAGCACCGTATTTTGAACGGGCCTGCATTCTGTTGGCAACACCTGCTGTATCAAGTGTACCTCTGATGATGTGGTAACGAACACCGGGTAAGTCCTTTACCCTGCCGCCTCTGATGAGAACGACGCTATGCTCCTGAAGGTTATGTCCTTCACCGGGGATGTAAGCTGTTACCTCTATACCGTTTGTAAGACGAACTCTGGCAATCTTTCTGAGAGCTGAGTTAGGCTTTTTAGGTGTAGATGTTTTTACAGCTGTGCAAACACCACGACGCTGGGGGCATGAAATGTCCGTTGACTTCTTCTTAAGGGAGTTAAGACCTTTCTGAAGAGCCGGAGCAGTAGACTTTTTCTCAACTGTCTGTCTGCCCTTTCTGACTAACTGGTTAAATGTAGGCATTAGTGTGCACCTCCTTATAGATTTAATACCTTTCTGCCATTGCAATTTGTTCTCACGCGTACTTTTATGCGCACGCATAAATGCCCGTAAACAGGCACTTTGATAGTGTATCATTCGTGCCTCGGGTTTGTCAATATTTTTTTTACATTTTACCAAAAATTAAATAAAAAAATTGTAAGGTCTTAACAATAAATATTTGCCGCCGTATTCCGCCGACTTCCGACTTTTCTTTCAGCGTGCCGTTTTCTCTTTGAGCCTTTTCAAAAGCAACTGCAAGAGCATTATTTTTAAACTCACCTGCTGTTGCCATATTTTCCTTTTTCGACTCTTTCTACCTATCCCACTTGACATTATCCCAGAAATTTTATATATTCTGATTGAAGTCAATTTTACTTGCGCTGTTAGGGAATTGCACCCTCTCACCAAAAGTAATAATATGACTTCTTTTTTGTCTATAAAGAGAATTCTACCTTCACTAATCGCATCTAAAACATCATTTCTAATCTTATCATTTCCGTATGCAGTTATTGTTTTGTTTACTTTAGTTCTTTTTGGCAACAAGACCTTTTGTACCTACCACTTTAACAACTACAATATAATTCCGTTGCTGTCTTTGAGGGAATACCTCTTGACGCTGCCCCTTTTTTGTGATAGTTTTTCATTATAAGTACTCGTGTCACGCAGAGAGGAGTTGTGGTTTTCACCACCTCTGGTATTCACAGTGCTTTTTTCTTATCTATTCGTCTAACCTGTGAAACAGCATACATAATTTTTCTACCACCTTTTCGCTTGTAGCCTTAAGTACATCAAACCAAAGCTGTCTTGCCTTTTCAAGCTCCGCTGCCGTAGCTCCGAACTCCTGCCTGACGCTCTGTAAAAAATAAAAAGCCCGTTAATACGGACTTTTCAGCTTCTGTTTTCAGTTTTGTTGCTCAGCTCACTTTTCACCGTTTGCTATGAGCTGATACTCAAGCTCCTCCTCTGTGGGCGGAGCAGCCATTCTTGCCGCAACGGGAGTATATTTCTTATTATTTTCCCATCTGTAATTGTTTTTCTTTATGACCAAATGACTTATAAGCAGTGCAATAAGTCCGCATATAAAGCTGAGTATCTCTCTGTTGAAGCCGGGCACAAATCCCGCCAGCCAGAAATAGCCTACCGCTATACCAACCAGCAGACATGCGCAGGGGAATCCGTACATTATCATTACCGCCGACAAAAATCCGTCCTGCTGAAGTTCCAGCTCTACCCAATCTCCCACGCTTGCATTGCAGGCATTGGAAGCCTCCAGCACCATTTCCTTGGACGAAAATACCATGCACGCACGGCACTTTGCACAGGCCTCTGTCCTGAGCATTTTTACTACTGCTTTATTGTTAGGCTTTATCTGTGTTACCTGTCCCTTTTCAGCCATTAATATCAACCTCCGTTTCCTATTTATTATAGGTGCTGATATTATAAATTTCAAGGCTTTTGCTTAATTCTAATCTTTTGCCTGTCATAAAGCCTTTTGAACATGACTTTTATAAGCGCCGTTGTGGGTACGGCAAACACCATTCCCCATATACCGAACAGACTTCCGAATACCGAAAGCGACAGTATTACAAGCACCGGGTGCAATCTTACCTTTTTGCCTACTATTCTCGGAACTATAACGGCACTGTCCAGCTGCTGGAGCAGTATAATCACAACTGCGGCATATAATGCCTTGACGGGACTGCCGCCGATGAGTGCCACACTTACCGCCAGTATGAAGGCCACTATGGCACCCACATAGGGGATAAGATTTGAAAAGCCCGATATAACACCTATTATCACAGGATAATCTATGCCTATTATCAAAAAGCTTACGCTAATAAGCGCCGCCATAACCACAGCGTCCGTTATCTGTCCGCTTATATAGCCCGAAAATATTCTGTTGGCCTCAGAAAGAGACTCAAGAACACCCTCGCCTCTTTTGGGCATAAAGGTTCTTATAAGTTCTTTGCCTATATACAGTATTTTTTCCTTTTCCATAAGGAAATAAAAGGCCGCCGTCAGTCCTATGAGCAAATCCAGTGCAAAGGAGCCTATTGCCGAGGCCTTTCCCGCAAAATATCCTGTCACCCTGCTTATGCCGCTTTTGATAAAGCCCATTGCCGCATCGAACAGCCCTGCCTCACTCTCGATTATTCCCATTTCGGTCAGCTTTATATTGAACTGCTTAAGCGTATCGGTAAAGCCCATGACCGATGCCCTTATACTGCGCTCAATGGCCTGTGTGTCGGTCTCGCCTATACCTATGACCGCAAAGGCCGCCAAAGCCAGCAGTATCGAAAAGAGAATGAGATACAGCATTGCCGTACCTGCAACACGTTTCTCAAATCGGCCTTTTCTCTGTTTTTTCGACATTTTATAATAAAAGCCCTGCAGTATGTCTACCGCAGGGTTTACAACGTAGGAAAATATAACGGCTATTATAAGCGGAGAAAGCACTTCGGCTGTATATGCCAGAAATCTTTCCGTCCCCAATATGGCCTTAGGCGCATTTTTAAGCAGCAATGCCAGCGCATATATAACAATAAGCGTAAAAATAACATGAAAAGATATTTTCAGATAATTTTTATCCCAGGGCAGCTTCAAGGCCATTCCTCCGCTTTCCGTTTATTCTTGTATATTTTATTTCAGTCTGCCCAGAACATGCTTCAAATAGTTCCATGTTCTTTCAACAGACGAAATGCTGAGTCTTTCCATAGGCGTATGGACATCATGCATTTCGGGACCTATGGATATCATGTCAATATGGGGCGCTTTTGAAGAAATCAGTCCGCATTCCAATCCTGCATGTATGGCCTCTATTTTCGGCTCTCTGCCGAACATTTCCCTATAGGCTTCAACGCATACGTCTCTTAAAGGACTTTCCTTTTTATATTCCCAACCGGGATATTGGGACTTGACAACAAGCTTTCCACCCGTCAGCTCCGCAACGGCTGAAAGTCTTTCGAGCACATCATATTTTATTGTGGCAACCGAGCTTCTTACGGCGCTGACCAGCTCGACGGTTTCCTCTCCCGTTCTTACTATGCCCAGATTGTTGGATGTCTCCACCAGTCCGTTTATGTCAAGGCTGACTCTTTCCACACCGTAGGGTATGAGGTTAAGGGCGTATATGACGGAGTCGGCGCTTTTCCTTGAAAGCATTCTTCCGCCGTTCTCTGCTTTTTCGGCAATTACGAATATATCGCTCTCACTGCCCGAATATTCATTTCTGAACATAGACTGCATCTGCGAGCACATATCCAGAAGCTCCTCGCAGTCCTCGGGGTCGATATATATAATGGAGTCGCACTCCCTTGTGATAGCATTGTCCATAAGTCCGCCGTTTATACTTCCCAGTCCAAAATAAAAAGTCTTTGCCACCTGCCTCATCAATCTTCCCATGAGCTTATTGGCATTGGCTCTCTGCAGATGTATATCGCTGCCGGAGTGTCCTCCCCGCAGTCCTCTGATTTTTATATGAACGGGCATAAGTCCCTCGGGCACCTTTTCCCAATCTGCAGCTATAACTACCGATGCCTTGGCACCGCCGCAGCAGCTGACAACAAATATACCTTCGTCCTCGGAATCCAGATTTATAAGCCTTTTGCCTTTAAGAACCGAAGCGTCAAAGCCCTTGGCGCCGCCCATACCTACTTCCTCATCGGTGGTAAACAGACATTCCAAAGCGGGGTGTTCTATTTCATCAGCCTCCATGAGCGCCAGTCCCATTGCAACGGCAATGCCGTCATCTCCGCCCAGTGTAGTGCCGTCGGCCTTAAGCCAGTCTCCGTCAACAACAAGCTTTATACCCTCGGTCTTGAAATCATGCTCGGTCTTGGCGTTTTTCTCACACACCATGTCAAGATGCCCCTGTATTATTACACCGGGAGCATTTTCATAGCCCTTTGATGCAGGCTTTCTTATGACTACATTATTGTATTCATCCTTAAAGGCTTCCAGTCCCAGTCCCTCAGCGACCGAAAGGCAGTAATCGCTTACTGCCTTTTCGTTTCCGCTTCCTCTGGGTATGTTTGAAATCTGTTCAAAATAGTGAAACACCCTCTCGGGTCTGATATTCTCTATTGACATATAAACATCTCCAAATTAGTTTTTAAAGCTGTGTATAGGTGAAGGAATTCTTCCTCCCCTTTCAATGAATTTCTCACATGAATATTTGTTTACGGGCATAATGGGCGCATAGCCGAAAAGTCCGCCGAACTCCAGCTTGTCTCCTACATCCTTGCCGATGGCAGGGATAATTCTGACAGCCGTTGTCTTGTTGTTTATCATTCCGATAGCGGCTTCATCGGCAATTATTCCCGATATTGTTGAAGCAGGGGTGTTGCCGGGTATTGCTATCATGTCAAGACCTACAGAGCATACGCAAGTCATGGCCTCAAGCTTTTCAAGGGTAAGGGCTCCGTTTTCAGCCGCCTCAATCATGCCGTGGTCCTCGCTGACGGGTATGAACGCTCCGCTGAGACCGCCGACGTATGATGATGCCATTACTCCGCCTTTTTTAACATTGTCATTGAGAATTGCAAGAGCCGCCGTTGTGCCCGGTGCGCCTGCCGCTTCAAGACCCATTTCCTGGAATATTTCCGCAATGGAGTCACCGATGGCAGGTGTGGGTGCCAGTGAAAGGTCGATGATGCCGAAGGGTACATCAAGTCTCCTTGAAGCCTCCTGGGCAACAAGCTGGCCTGTTCTTGTAATCTTGAAGGCTGTTCTCTTTATTGTCTCGCAGAGTGTTTCAAAGTCTGCGTCTCTTACCTGCTCAAGGGCACGCTTAACAACGCCGGGGCCGCTGACACCTACGTTAATAACGCAATCCTTTTCACCCACACCGTGGAAAGCGCCTGCCATGAAGGGGTTATCCTCAACGGCGTTGCAGAAGATGACGAGCTTTGCACAGCCGAAGCCGTCGGTATCGGCGGTTCTGAGCGCGGTTTTCTTCACGGTCTC
>JAQXNZ010000136.1 GCA_029098265.1 Clostridia bacterium
TCCTGTTCATATATGTCTCCTTAAGCGGTGTTTAATTTAAGTATAGGTTAAGACAAATATCATCTAAACATAACAACTATAACCTTTTTTTAAGAAAAACGCAAATTTTATAAAAAAAATGTTGACAGATAAAAAAGAAAGTGTTATTATAATTTTCGCAGTCAAGAAAAATAAATATTGAGCACCTTTAGCTCAGGTGGTAGAGCAACTGACTCTTAATCAGTGGGTCTGGGGTTCGAGCCCCCAAAGGTGTACTGTAACGGCGAGATTTTGCAAATGTATAGGTTGTGGGGTCTCGTTGTTTTCATGCAGCGAAGCTGCACGGCTAAAGTGAAGACTCATAATAATAAGTCTTCACTTTAGCCGATTTTTATTATAAGGCATGAAGTCCAAACCCTGCGCACAGCTTGTGTTTAGGACTTCTCCAACGCCGGGCAAAGCTCGGCATTGGATTCCGGTCAGAAAACCTTCCCGGTTTTCCGAACCTTTCCCGGTGTAATACATATCTCAGAAACTATGCAAATCTTCAGTTGTATACTATAAGTTACTTAATCAATTACTGTGTACCTCACATACCCCTTATCGAATTCGGCATATACCCTGCCCGTTTCCTCCAGATACTGCACATAGGGCATTACCATTCCGTGAATATCAGAGAAATAAAAACGATTTGTGACCTTTATGTTCATGCAGTTTATGACGGCGGCAACTATATCGTCGTAGGTCATGCCATCCTCTATGTAGCTGAGAACGACCTCCGCCCTGCCCTTAAGGTAATTTATGTTTGCCTCCACCTCATGCTCAATATCCTCTCTGATGCCCCTGTGGGATATTATATATTTATCGCAGTTCAATGAAGCCAGCTTTCGCTTAGAACGGAAATCTATGGCAAAGTTGGCGGCATAGGGTATTTTTGTCTTTACTATTTCGTTTTCGGTCATAAGAACATCGCCCGCCATTGCCACGTTGTCCTCGGTTATTATTGTAATATGGGCGCTGGAATGTCCCGGAGTGTGGACTATGCCGAAGCGCTTTCCGCATATTTCTATATATTCCGCATCGGGGTCTATGAACTCATGGACACAGCTTGTCATGCACGCATAGGTCTTTTTTATTTCATCATTGTAGGGCAGAAGGCTCCTGCTGAATATTACGCCCTCCTCGTCTCGGCAGGCGTAGGCTTCGTCGCCGTACATATATACTTTACAGCCGTATTTTTCCACCAGATTTTTGTTGTTGCCTATATGGTCCCAGTGACCGTGGGTGGCAACTATTGCCTTGACATTAAGTTTCGCTCCGTCAAGCGCCGTCATCAGTCTGCCGGTCTCACCGACGCCGTAGGAAATGCCCGAATCCAGCATAACTATGTCCCTGTCATTTATCCTGTAGACCCCAATCAGGGTATGTCCCGTATCTATACACCAGGTGTTGTCCTTAACACAATAAAAATCTTTCAAAGCAAGCCCCTCCATGTGTCGAAATATGTAAAATACTATAACACTTTTCGGGGCATTTTTTCAAGATGTATAAAACAATGCTTATACATTTCCGAAAATGACTGAAAAACTCGATAAAAGCCACAAAAAACACTTGTTCTATTGCCTTTTATGCAGAAATGCGGTATAATAAATACCGCAAACGCACGGACAATTGTTTGTTCTGCATAGACGCTATAATGAATATCAGGAGGAGAAAAAAATGAAGAAATTTTTATCAATCGCTGTAGCGGCATGCCTTACAGTAGGCGCGCTCGCAGGCTGCGGAAGCTCATCTTCCTCAGGCTCATCATCAGACAGCAATGCTGCTTCCGGTGACAATGTAATCAAAGTCGGCGTATTTGAGCCCCAGACAGGCGAAAACGGCGGCGGCGGACTTCAGGAGGTTTACGGAATCCGCTATGCAAACCAGATGTATCCCACAGTTACAGTAGGCGGTACAGAGTACACAATCCAGCTTGTTGAAGTAGACAACAAGTCAGATAAGACAGAGGCTGTTACAGCCGCTCAGAAGCTCGTTGCAGAGGGCGTTGTAGGCGTTCTCGGTTCATACGGCTCAGGCGTATCAATCGCTGCAGGTGACATCTTCGCTGACGCAGGTATTCCCGCAATCGGCTGCTCATGCACAAACCCTCAGGTTACATTCGGCAATGACTGGTACTTCCGTACATGCTTCATCGATCCTTTCCAGGGCACAGTTATGGCTAACTATGCTATCCAGAACGGATACCAGACAGCAGCTGTAATTACACAGCTCGGCGATGACTATTCATCAGGTCTCGGCTCATACTTCAAGACAGCTTTCGAGTCACTGGGCGGAACACTTGTTGCTGACGAGCAGTTCCAGACAAACCAGTCTGACTTCAAGGCTATCCTTACAAACATCAAAGCTGCAAGTCCCGACTTTATATTCGCACCTTCATCAATCACAACTGCTCCCCTTATCATCAAGCAGGCTCGTGAGATGGGTATCACAGCAGTTCTCGCAGCAGGCGACACATGGGAGAACGCTACTATCATTGAAAACGCAGGCGCAGACGCAGAAGGAATCGTATTCTCAACATTCTTTGACGAGGCAGCTCCCGCCAATGACGAGGCAGCTTCATTCATCACAGGCTTCAAAGAATATCTTACAAGCATCGGCGAGCCCGATATAATTCCCGCTGTATCAGCCCTTGGCTATGACGCTTACATCACTCTTTTACAGGCTATCAAAGATGCTGACTCGGTAGATCCCGCAGCTATCCGTGACGCCCTTGTAAACGTAGAGGCTGAAGGCGTAACAGGTACTATCAAGTTTGACGAAAACGGCGACGCTGACAAGAGCCTTGCTTTCGTTAAGACAGTTAAGGATGGTCAGATCACATTCCTTACAACAACATCACTTGAAGGCTGATAATCAGATCTGAAACTGCAGAGTGGGGAGGGCGCTCCTTCCCACTCTTTGCTTGTTATTTACCGGTATTTAATTTTTCCGCAGAGAAACTGTATTTCTAAAGCCTGCGCTGAGGCGCGGTCTGTAGAAATGCAAAACAGGGGGCTTTATTTATGAGTTTAACAACATTAATCCAGCACTGTCTGACAGGTATTTCTCTGGGCGGAGCCTATGCGCTCATAGCCATAGGCTATACTATGGTATACGGTATCCTCAGGCTTATAAACTTTGCCCACGGCGATATTTTTATGATGGCCGGCTACTTTATGATATTCGCAATGGCCAGCTTTCCCTGGTATATCGCCATTCCGATAACACTTATATGCACCGTTGCTCTCGGCGTTATTATCGAGAAGGTTGCCTATAAGCCGCTTCGTACCGCACCCAGAATGTCCATTATGATATCGGCCATCGGCGTATCATACCTGCTCCAGAACCTTGCAACATATCTTTTCACGGCTCTTCCCAAGGGCTATCCCGAGATACCCGTGCTTAAGAAAATCTATCAGTTCGGCGGTGTATCAGCTTCACTGGTAACATTCATAACACCCATAGTCACGATATTGCTCGTAATCATACTGATGCAGCTTATAAACCATACAAAAATGGGCATGGCCATGAGAGCCGTATCCAAGGACTATGACACAGCTCAGATAATGGGCATAAAGATAAACAACATAATCAGCTATACCTTCGCTATCGGCTCATTGCTTGCCGGTATCGGTTCAATACTTTACTTTACGGACCGTATGACTGTATATCCCTACAGCGGATCCCTTCCCGGACTTAAATGCTTCGTTGCCGCAGTTTTGGGCGGCATCGGCTCCATACCGGGCGCTGTTGTCGGCGGCTTTATACTGGGCATAGGCGAGACCGTGCTCACGGCATTGGGCTACTCCACATTCAGCGACGCATTTACATTCCTTGTTTTAATAATAATGCTTCTTTTCAGACCGACCGGTATATTCGGCGAAAAGGCAACAGATAAAGTGTGAGGTGACAGCTATGAAAAATACACAGACAGTTGCACCAAACAAAAAGAGAAGCATGGTGCTTTCATTAATCGCAGTCATAGTTATTGCCGCAATACTGTTCTATCTTGACAAGAACAGCGCAAAGCATAACTATGCCATATCAATAATCGAAAGAAGTCTTATATACGCCGTAGTAGCCGTTGCCATGAACCTGCTGACGGGCTTCACGGGACTGTTCTCACTGGGACAGGCCGGCTTTATGGCTATAGGCGCATATACAGTTGCAATATTCACAATACCCGTTGAGATACGTCCCAATGTTTATTACATGAACGGCATAAGCGACGCCGTTGCCAATTTACAGCTGCCCTTCCCCGCGGCGCTTATACTGGGCGGACTTTTTGCGGCGCTTCTGGCGGCCCTCATCGGTATACCCGTTCTTCGTCTTAAGAGCGACTATCTTGCCATTGCCACCCTCGGTATTTCCGAGATTATAAGAGCGCTCATTGCCGCTCCCCAGATGGACAGAATTACAAACGGCTCCTACGGACTTAAGAGCATTCCCGGTTTCTCGTCCATATTTACGCCTGCCATTATATCGGCAATCTGTATAGGAATAATGGTACTGCTTATCAATTCCTCCTACGGGCGAGCCTTTAAGGCAATAAGGGAAAACGATATAGCGGCGGAGGCCATGGGCATAAACCTGTTCAAGCATAAGGAAATGGCATTTATTATCAGCTCCTTCTTCACAGGCATTGCGGGCGGACTTCTTGCCGTATTCATGCGTTCCATCGACGCCAAGACATTCCAGGTAACACTTACCTACAACATACTTCTTATGGTAGTTATCGGCGGTATCGGCTCCGTTACGGGCAGCGTAATAGGCGCTTTCCTTGTAAACTGCGGTCAGGAATGGCTTCGTTTCTTCGACGAGCCCCTCGTTATCGCAGGCGTACAGATACCCCTGTTCCGTACGGGCTTCCGTATGGTAATATTCTCAATACTTCTTATGGTAGTCGTACTGTTCTACCGCAGAGGTATAATGGGCAACAACGAGTTTTCCTGGGACGGACTCGGGCGGCTGATAAAGGGTCTGCCGGGACGGTTTACCCGTAAAAAGGCCGCAAAAAAGACGGGAGGCGAAAACTGATGAGCGAAAACGTACTCCATGTTGAAAACGTAACAATGCAGTTCGGCGGCGTAGTTGCCGTAAACAACCTTTCAATCGACGTAAACAAAAACGAGATAGTCGCCCTTATCGGCCCCAACGGTGCCGGCAAGACAACGGCCTTCAACTGCATAACGGGCGTATACGAGCCCACCAACGGACTTGTGGCCCTTAACGGAGAAACAATAATCGAAAATCACCCCCAGGGCAAAATGAAAACCGAATACAAGGGTGAAAATGCCGACAAGTATACAAAAATAATCAAAAAGACTCCCGACCAGATTACAAAGCTCGGAGTTGCCCGTACATTCCAGAACATCCGTCTTTTCTCGAACCTTACGGTGTTTGACAATGTACTTATCGCAAAGCATATGAGAGCGCATCAGAATGTATTCTCCGCAACCTTCCGTCTCAACAGGAAAGAGGAAAGCAGAATGCGTGAGGAGGCCACAGAGCTGCTGAGAATGCAGAACATGCTTGACCTCAAGGACGAAATAGCTTCATCCCTT
>JAQXNZ010000137.1 GCA_029098265.1 Clostridia bacterium
CGTTGCTTAGACGCCCTACGGCGTGCAATGTTCACTTTATGTAACGCACCTACCCGATTGATACATTGCGCCGTTGGGTGTGCTAAGGCGTACTCCGAATGGTCTCCTTCCCCTGCGTGCACTCGCTGGGACAGCGAAAAAACGAAAACTAGAAGCCTAGGCTTCGGAAAGCCAAAAGTTACGCACTCGGAGTGTGCAGCAACTCGCCTTTATGCCTCGGCATTGTGATGCCAATAAAAAAGAAAACCTCTGTCGGCATAAGCCATACAGAGGTTTTCCTTCTCAATTATGCGATGAAATTAAGTGCAATTTTAAGCATATCAGAAGCATGCTTCAATGTGGCTGCTGCCGCACCGCCTGTTTTCATAAAGAGCATTGCAGCTGCCGCAACTGTTATACCGTAGGCCTTTACGGATTTTCCTGCAAAAAATCTGCATGAACCCGTTGCCGCCTCCATAACGGCACAGAACTTATCAGACAATGAAACCGCCATAGATTCCTTATATTTCGGACGGCACACAGAGGTACAGGGCCACATGTGATTTACGATTGCGTCCTTTTCGATATCGTTAAGGTCAAATGTTTCCTCAGAGTTTCTTAAAGCGTCAAACGGATGGTTTTTAAGAAGCCTGTGACCGTTTTCGTCAACGCTGGTGTTTTCGAAAAAGTACAGATCGTGCATGAGTCCGGCTCTTGCCGCAGAACGATAGTCCCAGCCGAAAAATCTGCATATACAGTAGCTGTAGTAGGACACGTTCAAAGAATGCTGAAGTCTGGTTGTAAAATGATGGTGCTTGAAGGCGCCGAGTTTAGTGACTTCCTCGCTGTCGAGCACGTCATTTACACATTCCCGGTATGTAACTGCCTTTATATTGTTTTCATCGTACATATTGAACCTGGAACCGGTTATTTTTGTCATCCTATTACCTTCCGAGTTTTTATTGCTCCGTCGGGTTTGACGGGCAGGGCATTCACCCTATAAAATATTATAGCACTGTAACAGTGGATTTTCCACAATCTAAATATTAAAAATATTTAAATATTTCTGGAAAGTACACAAAACATTATTCCTTGGTAAGGGGAAGCATTTCGGCTTCAACATATTCTGCCAGCTTTTCGGGATTGATTATTATCTGACAGCCCCTCTGGCCGGCACTGATGCTTATCTCGTCAAAGAGTATTGCCGTTTCATCTATGAATGTGGGGAACTTCTTTTTCATGCCTATAGGGGAACAGCCGCCTCTTATATAGCCCGTAAGGCCCAAAAGCTCCTTTACATGTATCATATCGACCTTTTTGTTTCCTGATACCGATGCGGCTTTTTTCAGGTCGAGCTCCTCATCGACGGGTATGCAGAAAACGATGTGGCCTGTCTTGTCACCCTTTGTGACCAGCGTTTTGAAAACCTGCTCTGCGGGTATGCCCAGTACCTCGGCGGCATGGTGTCCCGAAAGGTCGCTCTCGTCATATTCGTATTCTCTTGTGCCGTATTCGATGCCGGCGGCGTCAAGCAGACGCATGGCGTTAGTCTTAGTCATAAAAATCACTCCAAAATTTTATTCAAAAACCGCACTGTGGGGCGGCTGATGTGTTATAATCAACTTAACACTATATTTTATACTACATAAGGAGCTGAATTTCAATGAAAAGATTTCTTGTAGAGTTTGCAATGGGCACCGACCTCCACGGACAGAACGTAACAAAGGCCGCCTGCAAAGCCGTAAGAAACGCCATATCAAACTGCTGTCTCTGCGGTATTTCCGACTGCCTCGGCATAGAGGATTTGGACAACCGCATGCATATACATGTTAAGCTTGGTTCAACAAACCCCGAAGGCATCGATGTTGAACAGGTAAAGGCGGAGCTTCCGCTGGGAACAGTTGATGTTGAGTGCGTACCCGGCGGTATGCAGTGCGAGGGTCTGCATGTGGACGAGTTCGGCGAGGGCGATAAAATAACAATGGTAATAGCCGCCCTTACGGTATACATCAAGGACTGAGCCCGAAAAAGGAGCTGACTGCATGAAAACAATAGGTCTTATAGGCGGCATGAGCTGGGAAAGCACCGTCACCTACTATAAAATAATAAACGAAGCTGTGAAAAGCAGGCTCGGCGGTCTGCATTCTGCCAAAATACTCATGTACAGCGTTGATTTTGACGAGATAGAAAAATGTCAGTCCGAGGGTGACTGGGACAAAAGTGCGGATATACTTGCCTCTGCCGCCGAAAGACTGGAGGGGGCAGGCGCCGACTTCATAGTAATATGTACCAACACAATGCATAAAGTTGCGCCGCAGATAGAAAAAAGAATAGGCATACCGATAATACACATAGCGGAGGCCACTGCCGATGAGTTGAAAAAGAACGGCATAGAGAGGGTCGCACTGCTTGGCACAAAGTATACAATGACCCAGGATTTCTATCGGGATAAAATAAAGGAAGCAGGCATAGAGGTGCTTACGCCCGAGGGAGAGGACATTGATACTGTCAACAGCATAATTTATGACGAGCTGTGTCTCGGCATAATATCAGATGAATCAAGGAAAAAGTATATCGACATAATAAGCGGACTTGAAAAACGGGGAGCACAGGGAGTTATACTGGGCTGTACGGAGATAGGACTGCTTATCGGTCAGGAGGATACAAGCCTTCCCGTATTTGATACAACTGTTATACACGCCGAAAAGGCGGCAGAGGCGGCCTGCAAAGACTGAGACAATATTTATGACATAAAAAATAAGGGCAAGTCCCATTTGTATGACATTGGGTGCTTGCCCTGTTTCTGTCTATTTGCCGATAAGCTCCTCGGCTTTTTGTCTGTAGAAGTCCACGGCCTCTCTGTAGTCCTCGCCGTCAAGCACCTTTCGGCCCTTATCGCTTACGCCGTATATGCCCTTTGACAGCTTTTCAAACCAGCCGTAAAAGTTTTTCCATACGATAGAGCCTACGGTTGTTTCCCCGAGCAGTTTGTTGACATCGGCGGGCTTTATCTGTCCCAGACGTTCTGCAAGACAGAGAATATATATGCTCTTTTCACGATAGGCGGTCATTATTTTGGTTTTTGTAACACCGCCGGTATTTGTTCTTAAACTGCGTCCTGCCGTTTCCTTATTGAGTGCGGCTTTTTTATTGTAGTTTTTAGGCATGGAATGACCTTCGGGTACGGATACAATATCCACTGCTTTCAGAGGACTGTCCATAGCCACGGTTATAATGCCTATATCAAGCTTTTTCATCAGCTTAAGCATGTGACGCCATTCAGGGCTTTTGGCGCCCTTTTTGGGACGGGGTATGACCACATATACAAGATTGGTCATGGACTGACGCTCCATTGCCTGATATACAAGCTTTAGGCAGAAGCTTTTTTTCAGCTCGGCTATTACGGTCTCATTGCCTTTTTTGGCAACAAGGTCGCAGGAATTGACCTCGGCCTGTACATCATAGCCGAGAGCAGTAAAATATTCACATACGGGCGGATATAAATCCGATTCTTTGAAATCCATATTATTTACCCATAAACTTTTCTATTTCTTCTGTTGCTTTCATAAAGCCCTCGGACAGCAGCTCACAGCCGTTTTCCGTAACAAGGGCATCGTCCTCTATCCTTATGCCTATTGAATATTCCTCGATGTAAAGTCCCGGCTCTACAGTCAGAACCATGCCCGGCTCAAGTCTGCGGTCACCGTAGCGTCCGATGTCGTGGGTCTCGGCACCGAGATAGTGGCTTACACCGTGATAATAGTATTTTGATACGTCCTCGGGTGTTTCGGCAAGCCCTATTTTTTTGAGCTCCTCAAAATAGTGCTCTTTGAGAACCTCGTTAAGACGGGAGAAGCGTACACCGGGCTTTATGGTGTCGATTACCTTCTGCTGTCCCGAAAGTACAATATCGTATATCTGCTTTTGCAAGGGCGTGAACTTTCCGTTTACGGGGAATGTCCTTGTTATGTCGCCGTTGTACCATTCAACCTGCGCTCCGCAGTCCACAAGCACAAGGTCGCCGTCCTCGGCAACGGAGTTGTTTTCACTGTAATGCAGTATTGTGCCTCTCCTGCCCGATGCGGCTATGGTTTTGAATGCCTTGTCCCTTACACCGTTTTTGGTCAGCACAAAGTCAAAATAGGCTTCAAGCTCGTATTCATACATACCGGGCTCAGCATTTTTCATCATTGCCGAAAGCCCGTCGGTAGTTATCTTTACGGCCTTTCTCATAAGGTCAAGTTCATAGGGCTCCTTTATTATGCGCAGGTCCGCAAAGAAGGGATAGGCGTCAACCATATCAACGGCGGGATATTTCTTTCTGAATTCATAGGCGAACTTAAGACTTTCGGTTTCGGCGCCGTTCCAGTCCCTGTCCTCAAGGTCGATATATATATGCTTTATGTTGTTTTTGAATACTGTTTCCGCCACGTCCTCCAAAAACTTGTCCGTGTAGGATATTTCGGTTATTCCCGATTCGTCCTCGGCTTCTTCGGGAGTGATGTTTGCGCCGACCCATTTGGCAAGGTAGCCGTTGGCCCTTTCTATATAGAGGGTGACGGTTTCTGCGGTTTCGGTCTTCATAAACATTATTATTTCGTTTTCACGGTCAAGACCTGCGACATAGTAAAAATTTCTGTCGGGAGAGAAGGGATAGCGTTCATCTCCCCGTTTATACGGAGCACGTCCGTTGAAAAGCACGAGAACGGAATC
>JAQXNZ010000138.1 GCA_029098265.1 Clostridia bacterium
ATTGGACTTCCAAGTTCTCACGATTACAGTTGGTAATAATGAAAGTGCGAAATACTGGCTTTTCGCATTAAATGAGCTGAAAAATCGTGGCGTCAAGGATATCCCGATTATATGTGCTGACGGTCTTACAGGAATAAAAGAAGCGATTTCAGCGGGAGTATCCCAAAGATTGTGTAAACCTCTAAACTGATGTAAGATAAAATTACTTGGTTTGGAGGTTTATTTTATGGCAAGGAAAAAAGATTCACCGCAAAAGGCAGCACTTAGAGAAATGATGAGTACGTATCTGAAGGAGAATAATGTAAAGGTCAAGGATGGTACGGATGTGAATTCTATCATGCGGGACATGATGTCTGTTATTCTGGAAGGCGCCCTCGATGAAGAGATGAATGAGGAACTGGGCTACTCGAAGTATGATTATCGTAACAAAGAAACGGACAACAGCCGCAATGGTTATTCCCAGAAAACAATGCATACCAGCTATGGCGACATGGAACTGGACATCCCTCGTGATCGCAAAGGGAAATTCGAGCCACAGGTGATAAAAAAATATCAGAACACAATCACCCAGGACATGGAAGAAAAAATCATCTCCATGTACGCAAAAGGCATGACTACCGCCGATATCGAAAGTCATATGCGGGAGCTGTACGATATTGAGATCTCCGACAGTACAATCAGCCGGATTACGGACAAGAGCCTTCCTATTGTGAAAGAATGGCAGGAAAGACCTTTGGAAGATATTTATGCAGTTGTTTTTATGGATGCCATCCACTATCATGTGAGACATGAAGGCCGTATTGTAAAACATGCTGTCTATATCGCTATTGGTATTGACATGAATGGCAGAAAAGATGTGCTGGGCATGTATGTAGGTCAGAATGAGAGTGCAAAGTTCTGGCTGTCCATTCTTAACGGACTGAAAAACAGGGGCGTACAGGACATCCTCATTGCTTGTGTCGATGGCCTTACCGGATTTCCGCAGGCCATAGAAGCGGTATTTCCGGAAACGGAGATTCAGCAGTGCATCATTCATCAAATTCGTAATACCACACGGTTTGTATCTTACAAAGAAATCAAACCTCTTATGGCAGATTTAAAACGTGTTTATGCTGCTCCTACAGAAGAAATCGCCCTCACCGAGTTGGACAGCTTTGAAGAGAAATGGGGCGCAAAATATCCAAAAATCGCAAAGTCCTGGAAAGACAACTGGGCTAATCTGGCGACATATTTTAAATATCCGGAGGCTGTCCGCCGTCTGATTTATACAACCAATGCCATTGAGGGGTTTAACCGACAGCTGCGTAAGGTCACGAAAGCAAAGACAGTTTTTCCCTCCGATGACAGCCTTCTTAAAATGCTGTATCTGGCCATGATAGACATCACAAAGAAATGGACCGGACATCGCCAGGACCGGGGTCAGATCCATTCACAGCTGGAGATTTTCTTTGAGGAACGTCTGGCAGGATTATAAGTAGAAGCCGGCAAATGGGGCTGCATAAGCAGCCTGTCTTGACATGCCTGGAATCTGCATTATAATACAAGCAGAGGGCAAATCCCGAAAAATGGCTTTGCCCTTCAGTAACTAATAAGCATATCTTACCATCAGTTTTTCCTGTTTACACAAACTTTGAAACGATCTCTAACCCTTATACTTTTTTGCTATATTTATATTCTCACATTTCATCAATTTTACTTCTATCTGTATGCGTCAGGTCTTTTACAACCTCTCCTGCTATGATAAGACCTGCTACAGACGGAACAAAAGCTACACTTCCCGGAATATCCCTACGCTCCGTGCATTTATGTTTTGCCCCGGGAGGACAGATACAATTGCTTCTGCAGCTGATAGACATATCTTCCAGAGGTCTCATTGGTTTCTCCTCAGAGTATACAACCTTCAAATTCTTTACACCGCGTTTTTTCAGTTCATGCCTCATTACTTTGGCCAGCGGACACATTCTTGTCTTATAAATATCCGCTACCTTGAAAGCACCGGCATCCAGTTTATTTCCTGCACCCATCGAACTGATAATCGGTACTCCCTTTTCCTTGCACTTCATTACAAGCTCTATTTTGGCAGTAACCGTATCAACAGCGTCCACCACATAATCATATTCTTCAAAAAGGAATTCATCAGCGTTTTCAGGCAAGAAAAAGCATTTATGTACAGTTACCTCCACGTCCGGATTAATATCCAGCATTCGTTCTTTCATAACATCTGCTTTATATTTCCCTACTGTCTTTCTTGTCGCTATTATCTGCCTGTTAATATTAGTAAGACACACTTTGTCATCGTCAATCAGATCAAAATGACCAACACCGCTTCTGACAAGTGCCTCGCAGACATAGCCTCCTACTCCGCCTATGCCAAATACAGCAACTCTCGAATTCCCTAGTTTTTTCATTGCATCTTCGCCCAATAACAGTTGGGTTCTGGAAAATTGGTTCAACATAATTTATTCCTCTTCCTTATAGTATGTGTCTAAAAAATTATGTCTGACACCATTCTTTTTATACTCAATTACAGTGTCCAGATTTACATTTTCTACACTCTTAAATATATTACCCTCAATATACGGATTGGTCTCTTTTAGTTTTTTAATGAGCTTCTTGGTTTCAAGTCTCTTGGACGACGTTGTTCCGTCCTCGTGACATGTGCTGCAGGTTTCTGTAAAATGACATGCGCATTGCAGGAAATGAAGGTTATTATAATCCCTCCAACTGCATATATCTTCTTCACGGACAAGATAGAGCGGTCTTATTAATTCCATACCTTCAAAATTTGCACTGTGCAGCTTTGGCATCATAGTCTGTATCTGTCCTCCGTGAAGCATACCCATAAGTATTGTTTCTATTACATCATCATAATGATGTCCCAAAGCAATTTTGTTGCATCCTAATTCTTTGGCCTTACTGTACAGGTGGCCTCTCCGCATTCTCGCACATAGATAGCACGGACTTTTTTCAATCGTATCAACGGCGTCAAAAATTGTACTCTCAAATATCGTCACAGGGATTCCGAGCTTTTTTGCATTGCTTTCAATAAGCTTTCTGTTTTCTGCGTTATATCCGGGATCCATAACCAGGAATGTTAAATCAAAGCTGACTTTTTTGTGTTTTTGTATCTCTTGAAAGAGTTTTGCCATCAGCATAGAATCTTTACCACCGGAAATACATACGGCTATATGATCTCCTTCCTGTATAAGCTCATATTTTTTACAGGCCTTTGCAAAAGGTGAAAACAGCGACTTATGAAATTTCTTTCTGATACTTTCCTCTGCCTTTTTCCTGCTTTCCTCCAAATCTTCCCTTAGTATACTGTCCATCAGAAAGGCATTATAACCACCGACAAGACTATAGCTGTCAAATCCCAAATCTTCCAGCTGACTTGCTGTATCTTTGGATTTTTCTCCTCTCTGACAATAGACAATAATCATTTTATCCTTCTGTAATTTTCCGACGCAATCTTCAATATCATTTTCAAATTTCGAGAAAGCAATATGAACTGCTCCGGGTATCATTCCGTAGATAACGCTGCCCTCGTCTCTTATATCAATCAATTGAAAAGAATTCTCCGAATAATTCTTTAACTCATCAATACTAATTTCCTTCATCTGTCCACCTTAATTAACTCTTTCCTCTAATAACATCTAAATTTATATTTTACCTGACAAAACTCTAATTAACAATTATAAAATTCTTGCCTGTTTTTCATCCGCTGACACAAAAATAACGGGTTCTGTACTATAAGAACAGCTTGTAATCATGGGTTCTTCTTTTTTTACCCAACCCTCAACTATAGCAAGGGCAAGCACATCGTAATTACTAAAAACTCTCGTACAGTTTACGCCGAGATCATCTCAAGCTTTGTGTAAACGATAAAAAACGATATAAGATTTGTAAACAGCTGCAAATGGGCAGAGCCGATTTTACGGTTTCTATCCATATTTGCATTATACATAAGATTTAGGTCATGTCAATAATACCTGCTAATAATACCTACTGTAAAACAGATGCTTTTACAGGCGTCTTACAGCTTTAGTCTGCTTGAAATAAGTATAAAGCATTGCCCCGATTATCATAACGGGATTTGTAGATGTTCGGGCGCTTGGAATCCGATTTATCTTTAAACAATTCCCGCTTGTTTAAAGCCGTGGCTGACGAAAAGGCGCAAATAAAAGACCAAAGGAAAAAGTGCAGTTTCAGACTTCTCCTTTGGTCTTTATTATTTTATATCCATTTCTTTAAGCTTGTATTGAAGCGTTCTTCTTGATATGCCGAGGTATTTTGCGGTATTTTCCCTGTGTCCGTCAAACTTCTCCAAAGCCTCAATTATGTCAACCTGTGTAAGGTTTTTACGCTTGGAAAGCTGGTTTGTCATTTCGTTGCTGTGTTCAAACATGGAGCTGCTTATACTCTTTGTTTGAAAGTATTTTCTGTCTGTCATACTGCTTCTCTAAATATTCTATAAACGTATTTGCCAAAGGAACAATGTCCTCCTTCCTCTCACGCAGAGGAGGAATATATATATTCACTACATTAAGCCTGTAGTATAGGTCGGCGCGGAATTCTCCCAATGCTACTATCTCGGCTAAATCTCTGTTGGCGGCTGTTATCAGCCTGAAATCAACTTTTATATACTCTACGGAGCCTATGCGCTGTATTGTTTTTGTTTCCAATGCGGTAAGCAGTTTACCTTGAAGCACATAGGGCAGAGAGTTTATCTCATCCAGGAAAAGTGTGCTTCCGTTGGCAGCCTCAATTATTCTGCATGATATGTATTCAATTTTGGCGTATAAAGAACGGCTTAATTCTGTTGACAATATATTAAACGGAGTATATACTCTTTTTGTCTCAAATGATACAAAAATGAGGTGCAATATGGAGACAATAGGACTTAAGAAAAGAAAAAAGTATATACCTGCTTTGAAGAAGAATTTTCTTTTTAAGGGAGCGGAGAATGCGGCGCAGTACGTTGCCGACAGCGAATGTGTGGAATGGCTTGCCTTTAATAAGGGAGAAATCATATACGATTATAATAATTATAAAAAAAGTCTCGGTATAATACTTAAGGGCAGAGTATCTGTCAGAAAGGATAAAAGAGGGAACGTACTTCTTAATACTCTCCATGCGGGCGAAGCTTTCGGCGGTGCGGCACTGTTTAGCAAAAGCAGTGAGTTTATAGCCACTGTAAGGGCAGAAAGCGGCTGTGTAATGCTGTTTATTTCCGAAGAAATTATGCGGGAGCTTATAAAACGCTGCCCTGAGGCAGGCATGAACTATATAGAGTATCTTTCCGAGTCACTGGTTTTCCTAAATAAAAGGCTGGATATATTCACTGCGGGCGACGCAGAGGGAAGGACGGCTGAATATCTCAGAAAAAACTGCCGCACCGACGAGAACGGCAGAAGGGTCATAGATGATCTGAGCATGACTGCCCTTGCGGAATATCTGGCGGTAGGCAGGGCAACGCTCTACCGTATTCTTAGCGATTTTGAGGCAAAAGGAATAATAAGCCGTGAAGGCAGAAAAATATATGTTGAAAGGGAGTTATAAAATGAAGAAAATACTTGCTTTAATTACTGCGGCGGTGCTTGCGGCAGGAGTGTTCGCGGGCTGTACAGATAATAAGGCTGATAATGCTGAAACTGTGCAGAATGATGAGAACACAGAAGAAAGCGCACTGAATGATGATACGGTTTTAAATGCGGTAATGCTAAAGGGACCTACAGGCATAGGCGCCGTAGAACTGATGGAAAAGAGCGCTGACGGAGAGACTGTCGGAAACTACAATATAACCGTGACATCCGCTTCTGACGAAATAACAGGCAAAATACTCAGCGGAGAGGTTGATATTGCCGCCGTTCCCACAAACCTTGCGGCTGTACTCTATAATAAGACCGAGGGCGGAGTGACTGTACTGGGCGTCAATACTCTGGGTGTGCTCTATGTGCTTGAAAACGGAGACAGCATAAACAGTGTTTCCGACCTTTCGGGAAAGACAATATATTCATCGGGACAGGGTGCTGTGCCTGAATATGTGTTGAACTATATACTTGATAAAAACGGAGTTACAGATGCCGATGTGGTATATGTGAGCGAGCATGCGGAGGCTGCCGCCGCCATTGCCGACGGAACTGCGGATATAGCGGTGCTTCCCGAGCCCAATGTGACTGCCGTAATGATGAAAAACGAGAATATAAGAATAGCCCTCGACCTGACCGAGGAATGGAACAAGGTAAGCGACAACGATATGGCAATGGGCTGTATAATTGTCAGAAATGAGTTTTTAAATGAGCATAAGGACTTGGTTGATGCCTTTGTCGGAGATTACAGAGACAGTATTGAGTATGTAAATAATAATGTTGATGATGCGGCGGCTCTTGTGGAAAAATATGAGATAATGGCATCTGCGGCAGCGGCCCAAAAGGCTATACCCAACTGTAATATATGCTATATTGACGGCTTGGAAATGCAGAATATACTTGAAGGCTTCTATTCCGTGCTCTATGCTGCGGAGCCGAAGTCAGTAGGAGGAAAGCTCCCCGATGCGGGCTTCTATGCTTATGCGGAAGATTAAAAAAATTTATGTAATTATATTCTGGCTGTGTGTCTGGCAGATAGTCTATATGATAATAGGCAGAGACGTGCTGTTTGCTTCGCCGATAGGTACGGCAAGGGCTCTTTTGGGGCTTATGACACAGGCAGAATTTTATAAGACCATAGGCTGTTCGTTTTTGCGGATAGCCTTAGGCTTTTTTCTGGGAACTGCCGCAGGAATACTGCTGGGAGCCGTCACAGGTGCAAGCAGACTGCTTTATGAGCTGTTTAAGCCTGCCATAGATTTGGTCAGGGCGGCACCGGTGGCTTCATTTATAATACTGGCGCTGACGTGGCTAAAGACAGGAAACGTGCCCATATTTATATCTTTCCTTACGGTAATACCTATAATATGGAGCAACGTGTCACAGGGCATAGCCTCGACTGATAAAAAGCTATTGGAAATGGCACAGGTTTATGGCTTTACACCGTCCATGAAGCTGAAAAAAATATACATACCGACGGTAATGCCCTATCTGCGTTCTGCCATTGTTACAGGTGCGGGCTTTGCGTTCAAAAGCGGGGTGGCCGCCGAGGTCATAGGTTCGCCTGCTTTTTCCATAGGCAGAAAACTGTATGAGTCAAAAATATATCTTGAAACAGCCGAGCTTTTTGCCTGGACTGCGGTAATAATAATACTGAGCATGCTGTTTGAAAAACTGCTGGTTAAGCTTATGGGAAGGTGAGATAATGGAACTGAAAAACATATCGAAAAGCTATGACGGTAAAAAAGTTCTGGACGCCTTTTCGCTTAAAGCCGAAAAGGGAAAACCCGTATGTATTTTCGGCCCCAGCGGCTGCGGAAAGACAACGCTCCTGAACATAACAGCGGGACTCACAAAAGCCGACAGCGGAGAGGTAACGGGCAATGAAGGCAGAATATCCTATCTGTTTCAGGAGGACAGACTGCTGGAGTGGTGTACGGCAAGGGAAAATATAATGCTTACGGCAAAAAATAAGACTGCGGCTGAGGAATTTGTCAAAGCGGCAGGAATAGCCGATGCCCTTGACCTATATCCCGGTCAGATGAGCGGCGGCATGAGAAGGAGAACGGCAATGGCAAGAGCCGTGGCCTATGACGGAGACATAGTTCTGCTTGATGAACCCTTTAACGGCATAGATGATAAAACCGCTGAAAAAACGGCGGGATTTTTGAGGAGATTTGTTAAGGACAAAGTATGTATTTTAGTTACCCATAGAAAAAAAGAAGCGGAATTGCTCGATGCGGGGATAATAGTTATTGACTAATACCAATTAGTTGGTAAAATAAGAATTGGGTGATTTTATGAACAAAAAGCAAATCGAAGTATATGAAAGAAGGGGCTTTGAAAATGCCTCCTTCGCAACGGGATATACTAAGAAAAAAGCAGAAGCATGCGTTAAAAAAATATATAAAGTCTACAGAAAGATGCTCATAGAAAACGGATATTACGGTTTCGGCGAATCCCAGAAAATTCCCGCATCTATGGAGACTGACGAAAAGATAAATTATGTTGACCTTGTAAAGGACGTTGACCTTAACGACAGAAGAAGTATTTTCCTGAAGGAGCTTGACATGGAGGAGCTTAACTTCATGGGTAAGTATGTCATTTATGGAAAGCATCTTCTTAAAGAAGGTCAGATGGACGAAAAATGCGTATACACCAAGGAGACAGACGCATATAAGGACCTTTGCAGAAACATTGTCGGTCAGGAGGAAATGAAGGAGACCCTCTGCAAGCTGGGCTCGGTATTCTCCTACAGCAGAAAAAGAAAGATGTACAACATCAATACGGCGGATATTCATAAGGTATTTGCCTTTGTGGGACCTCCGGGAACGGCAAAGACAACCTCTGCAAGATATTTTGCCAGAATGATGAACGAGGAGGGCGTCCTTGATGGCTACAGAATAGCCTATGTAACGGGTACACAGCTTAAAGCCCAGTATGTGGGACAGACCGCTGCAAAAGTCCATGACATTTTCATGGATAATGATATAATAATAATTGACGAGGCATATTCCCTCGTTAACTATAATGAAACGTCCAGAACGGACAGCTTCTCCCAGGAGGCTCTGGCACAGCTTTGTATAGAGGTCGAGGACCATAGCTATGACAAGCTTATTATATTTGCAGGCTACGGCGGAGACGTTGATGACAAGCAGAACAAAATGAAGCGTTTCCTGGATGAAAACCCCGGCATCAGCAGCCGTATTACATTTACGGTCAACTTCTCATCCTATAACGAGCAGGAGATGCTGGATATATTTGAGCTTCTGGCTAAAAATGCCAGCTACAGGATTGAGGACGGCTGGAGAGAAATACTTCGTCCGTTCTTTGCGGAAAGAATCAATGCGCCCAACTTCGGCAACGGCCGAGAGGCAAGAAGGCTTCTTGAACACTGTATGTCCATAGCGGCGCAGAGATATATCGAGTGGGAAATGACAAATCCCGAATTCGCCAGCGAAGGAGATAGGGAAAAGGAGGAAAAACTCCGTCTGACACTGCTCACCTGCGACGACCTGAGAGCCGCCGTTAAGGAATTCCTCTATGCGGAAAAAGTCATAAGAGGTAGGGAAAACTAAACACAACTAAAGGAGGACTGCTTATGAATGCTTTTACCTACTACATGCCTGCAAAGGTCTTTTTCGGAAGGAACTGTATAATTAACAACAAGGAGGCCTTTTGCGACCTCGGAAAAAAGGCGCTTATATTTACAGGAAGACATTCGGCTAAAATCAACGGCTCACTTAAGGATGTTACAGACGCCCTTGACGCTGTCGGCATAGGACATGTTTTATTTGACGAGGTAGAGGAAAACCCGTCCCTTGAAACCATAGAAAAGGCCGCAGGAATAGGACTTGCAGAGGGTGCTGATTTTGTAATCGGTATCGGCGGAGGCTCACCTATGGATGCCGCAAAGGGTGCCTCATATCTTCTTGCAAATCCCGGCATGAGTGCCGAAATGCTTATGCAGGAGGGCACATATAAACATACACCTATAGCGGAGGTTGCCACTACGGCAGGAACAGGCAGTGAGACAACTCAATATGCTGTATTCACACTCCATAAGCTCGGTACAAAGAACGGAGCAACACAGAAAGCCTTTGCAGATATTGCTTTCCTTGATGCAAAATATACGGAAAGCCTTTCCGATAAGGTAACAATAAATACGGCAGTAGATGCACTTACACATCTTATAGAGGGCTATACATCAAAGAAGGCCAATTATATGAATGACAGACTTGCCGAAAGCGGTCTTGCCATTTTCGCAGAGTGTATGCCCGCCATAAAGGCTCATGATTTTACACCTGAGATAAGAGAAAAGCTTCTTCTTATGTCAACTATAGCCGGAATAGTAATTGCCCAGGCAGGAACATCGCTTCCCCATGCCTGCGGATATATGCCTACATACGAAAAGGGCATTGCCCACGGAAGAGCCAACGCCATATTCACAAGGGCATATCTTGAGCTTTTCCCCGACCAGACAAAGCCCAATAAGATAATCGAGATACTTGGTTTTGACAGCCTTGAAAGCTTCAATAACTTCCTTAAGTCAATACTTGACCCCAAAGAGGAGTTCACGGAGGCAGATGTTGAGAGATACACAGATACTCTCATTGCCACACCCGGCAAGCTGGCGCTTCACCCCGACCCGCTTACAAGGGAACAGGTATATGAAATGTACAGAAAGAGTCTTTTAGTATACTGATATATAATGAAACAGAATTTGTCTTTTGGGTTTTGCTCATAAGACAATAAAACAGGCAAAAGGCGTGACTTTCACAGTCACGCCCTTTGTACTATAATGACAGCCGCAAGGTATTCCATGATGCTTTGAATATTATTCTTCCGTAAACATAAACAGATCTTCAACAGTAACACCGAAAACCTTTGCGAGATCCATTGCAAGCTTAAGAGACGGATTATATCTGCCGTTCTCCAGATGGACTATCGTTTCTCTGCGAACATTCACTTTTTCTGCCAATTCCGATTGCTTCATTCCGGTTTTTTCACGATACTCTTTTACTTTGGTAACGAAAGCCATATTATATTCCTTTCGTGTCCATAATACTGAATAGTATTGTCCTGATAACAGAAATACAGACAAGCAATCCTATTAACATATATCCAATTACTTCAGTAGTCACTGTAAATCTTAGAATTGCACATAAAAAGCCGATGCACACGATTGCGGTCAGTGCTATTTTCAAGCAGATAGAGTCACATCTTCTAAGGTTTGTAACTGCCAATTCATCGGCAACCTCTTTTTTGTACTTCCTTTCACGCACAGACAAAAATACAAAGAAACAAATTACAAATACTGCCACAGCATTTGTAATTGCGGTGTAATAGCTATGCCAATCATTTCTTGCCCAACACCAATAGTAAACCGCAATACATACAGCTAATACGATTCGTGCTCCAACAAGTTCTCTCATTGTAACTTTTTTATTCATAAGCCGCCTCCATAATAAAAGTGATATATTTCTCACTTGATGTTATAAATATATAACATATCTTTGATGGTGTCAATAAGAAAGTTATAAATATTTCACTTTTTTGAATCGGGATTACATATCATAAAAATCCTGTTTGCTCTTGTCTATATTTTCATATAACAGTATGCAATAAAAAAACACAGCAGAGTAAACTGCTGTGACTGAAAATATCTTATTAATATCCAAAAGGTCGGCGCTCAGAGCTTGTATATGGAAATGCTTCCGCTGACTGTATCAAATGAAAAATCGGAATTTCCGTTTCCGCATCTTCCGTCTGCCGATATGTCAAAATCGGTTTTGAACCTTCCGCTTACGCTTTCATAGTCACAGATAAAGCCGCTGTCTGACGGAATATAAATTTCAATGTCTCCGCTGGCTGTGTCCGCATCTATTTCAGAAGGGCATACATCGGAAATCAGCTTTACATCTCCCGAAGCAGTGTCAAAGTCGGCTGATGCAATACTGCCGCAGAGGCTGACGGCACCACTGGCTGTATCAAAGGAAGAATGTCCCGTAACGGTGAGATTTTCAGAGCTGATATTGCCGCTTGCACCGTCGGCATCAAGACTGAATACATTTGTGTCCGTGAGCTTTATATTGCCGGAAGCATTATCAATTGACAGCTCCTCGGCATTTATACCGCTTATATTCACGTCGGCGGAAACGCAGTCTATATCTATGTTTTTAAGCTGTTCCATATTAGCCGGTATCTTTACTGTAAGGGATTTGCTGCTTGGCTTTATGTTAATGAGCTGAACTCGTTTTGGAGAACCGGAAAGTATGCTCAGTTTACCATCTCTTTCGGCGCAGTACATTTCTTTTTTAGAGTCTGTAACTCCTTCTTCATAATATACTACAGAGTCCCCATCGTAGGTTTCAACGGTGACATTTCCGTTATCCCAGTCGATTTCAAGCTCACTTATGCTGCCGGTTTCTCCTCCGCCGCGGGTGTAGTCGTTCTTATTAAAGCTTCCAGCTTTTATTGACAGAACCGGAAAGTCATCTATAAATGCCACAAGTATGGCAATAAGTACAACTATTAATATTGAATTGATTATTATGTTGGCTACCGCTGATTTTTTATTTGCCATTTTTATCACTGCCTTTTCAGTTCAAATATTGACTGGATTATTTTTTCTATGGCTGAGCCTATAAGGAATATAACCCATGTTATATGCCAGGCTCCTGTCATAAAGCTTACTATTAAATACACAACCACAATAAGAGACCAGAGGGCGCTTTTTATGGATTTCATGGCTCTGACTGAGGAATCGTTTCTGTCCTGCCACTCTTTGAACTCTTCGACCATTGTGTCATCAGTTTTGTTGTACTTGGGCTTGGTCATCTCGTTGTATATGATAAGTCCTGTAGCAACGGCTATCATAACAAACATAATGCAGGGACCCAGTACAGCTCCGAAAAAGCCGTTCTCGGATATAAACGTGAAAATTATCACGGGAACAACACATGTAATATAAAGCGCAATGGCAACAGCCATAAGAATAGCAGATTTTTTCTTTGCCTTTGCCATATCGATGGATTCGGCTTTACGGACTGTTTCTTGTCTGAAGCCTGCAAGCAGCTCGCTCGTATCGCCTATGCTGGCAACGGCAATATTATAGGCGGCTTCGGGGGACTTGCCCTCGCTTAACAGGTCGTTGTATTTGTCTATTAGATTTTGAAGTATTTCTTCTTTAAGCTCTATTGACTTTTTGCTGGGTTCAATATCGCTGAAAACCATGTCCATGTATTCTCTCAGTTTATTTTCCATTGCTGTCTTCCTCCTCATTGCGGATAAGAATATCTATTAGCTTTTTTGTAGTATTCCATTCATCCTTTAGACGGTAATATGTCCGCCGTCCCTCAGCCGTTATTGTGTAGTATCTTCGTCTGGCTCCTGTGGTTTCGTTGCCCCAGTATGATGTGATACAGCCGTTTTCCTCGAGCCGCTTGAAAGCGGTGTAGAGGGTTGCCTCTTTCAATTCATACTGATTATCTGTTCTTGTCAGTATATCCTTATTTATTTTGTAGCCGTAGCTGTCGCCGTCCATAAGACTGGCCAGTATTATGGTGTCGGTATGACCCCTTATCAAATCGGATGTTATCGACATAAGCTATCTCCTCCTTGTGCTATATATTAAATCCCTATATACCTCATCTGTCAAGGTATATTTTATAATAAAAGGGCATTTTCTCAAAATGGGAAAATGCTCATATTAAGTATGGATGTATTTTAATCAGTCTATATGATCGTAATAATAGTCCTCGGCATCATAGTAGTCATCAAAATCGTCCTCATAATCATAGTAGAAATCCTCGGGATCGCTGTAATCCTCTACATTATAATAGTCCTTTGATTTGGACTTGGTGCTGCTGTAATTGTAATTTGATTTAGTGGGGATTGGCTGATCGTAAAATGTAATATAGCTTATGTAGCCGTCGGTTGAGCGGTTGTGCTGATTGTCCCAGTACCTGACGGTTGCCTCTGCCTTAATGCTTCCATCGGGATATTTCCATATATATTTCTTATATTCGTCTTTATTATGAAATGTAAGATAATCTTTATAGTTAGATGTGTCGACAACGTTTGCTTTGCCAAAGGATGTAAGGTTAATATAATCCTCGGACATTCCTTTATAAGGTTCTATATTCCGATAAAACTCCTTTGCCTCGTTTATACGTTGAGTTTTAGTGGTATAAATCATATTTCCGTCAACATAAAGCTCACGGTCACCCTTATTATACATTAATTCATATTGTTTTCCGTCAAATACAAATGACGGATATGTAGATTTATTGTTGTAATCAACATCTGCTTTATAAAGACTCATAATAACTTCTATCATTTCCGACGGAGATTTATCGGCTGCACCTTCGGCGTCAATATTTAGATAAAATACCTTTTTATTATAGTCATAGTGAATATCTGTATTTATGTTATAAAAACCGTAGTCTTTACATATCTCGATTGCTTTATCAAGACATTTATCCATTTCATTTTTCCTATCAAAGCCGTTTGTAATCATAATAGAAATAATAGATGCGAGAGAAACCAAGAAACACATTACATAAGCAAAAGATGTGCCTTTAGTTTTCATAAAATCACCTGCCTTTACTGTTATAGTTTCATTTAACAACATTCAGACAGCATTGTCAATAATTTCAAATATGGTGAATGCTATGAAAAGATTTGTTGAAATGCAGACGGTTTATGCTTATAATATAGTAAATAAGGAGGTATGACCATGAGCCCTGAAGTAAAGCAGTTAAAAGAGATAATTGAAAACAGTAATAATATAGTATTTTTCGGAGGAGCAGGCGTATCTACCGAAAGCAATATACCGGATTTCAGAAGCGAAAACGGGATTTATAATGCTGTTAATCAGTATGGCTATCCGCCGGAGACGATGCTCAGTCACAGCTTTTTTGTTTCTCATCCTGATATTTTCTTTGAATATCTGAAAAAAACGCTTATCTATCCCGATGCCAAGCCCAACAATGCCCATATCGGACTTGCAAAGCTTGAAGAAATGGGAAAGCTTAAGGCTGTAGTGACCCAGAATATCGATAATCTTCACCAGATGGCAGGCAGCAAAAAGGTATATGAGCTTCACGGAACGCTATACAAAAACTACTGCGTGAAGTGCGGCAAAAAGTTTGACATAGACTATGTAATGAACAGCGACGGTATACCGCACTGCGATAAATGCGGCGGCATAGTAAGACCCGATGTTGTACTTTACGAGGAGGGCCTTGACAGCGGAACCATATACGCATCTGTGGACGCTATCGGAAAGGCCGATGTGCTCATAGTCGGCGGAACATCTCTCAATGTATATCCTGCGGCGGGACTTATTGACTACTACAGAGGAAATAAGCTTGTTCTCATAAACAAGAGCACAACTCCATATGACACAAGGGCAAACCTTATTATAAGGGAGAGTATAGGCGAGGTATTCAAAGAGGTTCTCGGTCTGTAAAATGCGCTTTTTTGTATACAGAAAAATGATGAAATTTTTCTTTAAATAAATTATAAAAGAACTTGACAAACAAAATATGTTTTGTTACAATAAATAACGCACTGTGAACCTTGAAAATTGAACAGTATATGAAATTAAACCTAAGTCGATAGACTAAGAGAAATCTTGAAAGAGATTATACTACCAAGTAATAAAGGTAAGAAACAAAAAGAGTCAGAGTAGCATCTGGCAAGGATTTTAACATAAGAGTTTGATCCTGGCTCAGGATGAACGCTGGCGGCGTGCTTAACACATGCAAGTCGAGCGGAG
>JAQXNZ010000139.1 GCA_029098265.1 Clostridia bacterium
CGCATTCCCTAAGCAGTCTTACGGTGTCCTGTTCAATCATATTTTTCACTCCTTTTTGATAAGTTTGGCTGTTTAAAAGGAGTTTTATTCTTATTGCTATGATTTTCATATATAAATAAATCGTGAGGAAGCTTAGCCAACCTGCATCATACAGGTTCAAGCCCTGTTAAGAATACAACGCAAAAAACCCCGAAAAATCGGGGTTTTTAGACTGCGGTTAACAGGGCTTGAACCTGCACTCTTTCGAACCGGATTCTAAGTCCGGCGCGTCTACCAATTCCGCCATAACCGCAAAATATATAAAGATAACAAAAGCAAGCTATTCGCTTGCTCAATTAACATAAATGCTCGAACACTCCGGATAGCGGAAGCTTTTATACGGACATTCACTTATATATCCTATTATAAAACATTCGGCAAAGCCTTTCAACAGCTTTGCCGAAAAAAATGAACCAGGAGGGATTCGAACCCCCGACCCACGGCTTAGAAGGCCGTTGCTCTATCCAACTGAGCTACTGATCCATGTTTGATACATACAAAAAGCGGGTGAAGAGAATCGAACTCTCGTGTTCAGCTTGGAAGGCTGACGTTCTACCATTGAACTACACCCGCACGCTCAATCAACAATAGATATTATATCCATATAGGGTAGTTTTGTCAATAACTTTTTCAAAAAAAATTTACTTTTTTTCATCGGCTTAAAATATTATATGAATACAAAAATAAATGGTTAGATTCACCTCCCGCCGATGGACTCCAATTGTCCGCAGTGGAAGTTACTACTGACCCTATATTCAGTATATACAAAAATGCTGAAAAAATCAATCCAAATTCTTCATCAACTTATGAGACTAGGGCATTTGACAGAAAACATGATGACAGCTTCGTAGGTTGTTACAGCAATAGGAACCTATTGTCTACGTCAACCCATCGTCAAAAAGATGCTTAAACAGATAATGTTTACATAAGTTAAAAGCAAACAGAGCTTTTAAAAAAATCACAAAAATAAGCGGAGAATCCGATACCGATGTGTCGGAATACAAGTTCCGCTCAACAGACTTAAACAGTCTCCCCGGCAACCACGTCCGAAACGCCGATTCTTCCGCTGATAATATTATATTATAAATCGCAGCATAAAACAACTCTGTTTTATTCAACATGTGAAGTTTGAATGTATATCCAGAATTGCAAAGGAGCAGGTAAGGATAAGTCTTACTGATGTAATATCGATGCCGAGTCTTAAAGCCATAAACTTAGGAGTAAACAATGAAATTGCATGTGTTTGTAGAAAACAAAATAAAGGGTTAGATTCACTTCCCGCCTGCGGACTCCAATTGTCTGAGGTGGAAGCTACTACTGACCCTATATTCAGTATATATAAAAATGCTGAAAAAATCAATAAGAATGAAAAGCAGTACACCTCAATTAGCTTCCGTCTCAAAAAGGTAAGCTATGGGGCAGGCAAGTGCCGGCAAGGTCATATTGCTTTATTTCATAACAACTTATCACAAAATACTTCCACGGTCAATTACAACGATGTTACAAACAATGACACAGCCGTCGGCAATGCCCCAGCCAACATAACAACGACACATTCAAGAGGCAAAGCTCCCTTGAGCTGTATTATAATCCAATAGAATAAAACTCCTTTTAAACAGCCAAACTTATCAAAAAGGAGTGTGAAAGCATGATTGAACAGGACACCGTAAGACTGCTTAGGGAGTGCGATGCAGGCATCAGAATGGGGATTGACTCCATTGAAGAAGTGCTGGAATATATAGAGGACAACGGCTTCAAACAGCGGCTGGAAAAATGCAGAAGTGAGCATGTAAAGCTTGAAAATGACATTGAAGTACTTTTGGATAAGTACCATGACGAAGGCAAAAAGCCCGACCCCATAGCAAAGGGTATGTCATGGATAAAGACCAATACAAAGCTTGCAATGGACGGCTCCGACAGCATGATAGCCGACCTTATGACAGACGGCTGCAACATGGGTGTAAAATCTCTTACAAAATACCTTAATAAGTATAAGGCCGCCGATGAAAGCTCAAAGGACATTGCCAAAAAGCTGATAAATATTGAAGAACAGCTTACAGAAGATATAAAACAGTACCTTTAAACAGCCTTTAAACAACACTAAACAAGACCTTCGATTAACCGTATTCAACGGCTTTCGAAGGTCTTGTTTAAACTGCAGAATTTGCTTTCCAAACGCCGCAGGAAAACTTTAAATCTTTTAAATTAACAATTACAGATTAATAGCAATTTCTCCTTTATAGGCGATATAAAAGGCTGTCAAGGCATATAGTCATCTGCATCATCAAGCTCAGAAAGGTCCATTTCAGCCACATCACAGCCTTTTGTTACATTTCCGCTGTCGTCAATGACGGTTTCGTCCATGCGCCATTCGTTAACCTCGTAGTAGGCTTTTCTACACTCAAAACGTGGATATACAATGGTTTTATGCTTTTCAAGTTCTGCAATGGCTTCTTCTCTGGTATCAAAAACTTTGACCTCCGACGGCACTGCGCCGCTGTCAATAGTACAGCCGGGAACTATTTTGTCTCTCAGCATAGGAAGATTGGCAGAAACCTTGTATACCGAGTATTGCTTTTTCATACTACCGCCTCCTCATAGTTTGATTATAACGCATGTAAAGCCTGACAGAAAGCAAAAAATAGGATTTGCACAATAAAAAAGAACCCGATGCCAATGTGGCGGAATACAAGCTCCGCTCAACAGACTTTTTACAGTCTCCCCGGCGAACACGTCCAAGACGGTCGGATTCTCCTAATAATATTATAGACTTATATATCGGAAATATCAATATTACAAATCATATCTGCATTAAAAAAGGGGTGAGGCCGCAGGATTTCTCCAAACGACCTCGGTGAAAAATATATGAATAAATAAATTAGGGGCAGGGTAAAGAGAGCGGGTCGAAAGACCGACTCGAAACAGAAGCTGTGCAAGTCGCCAAACCACCTCGATTTTCTGCGAAAATCTCGGTGGAGTTGCTCCGCAACTCCTATTATTTTAAATATTATTCACATACACAAACAGTAAACTGCTTGTGTATGTTCAAATATTCTATAAAACAATTCAGTATTCGTTGCCAAACCACCTCAATTTTCTTCCGAAAATTTCGGTGAAGTTGCTCCGCAACTCCTGATATTTTAAATATTATTCCCAAGGACAAACAAGAATTGTTTGTCCTCAGTCAAATATTTAAAATGGGTTTGGCTCCGCTTTATACCATGTTTGAATAGCCCATAAGGTATGTATCAATTTCCTTAGCGGCGGCACGTCCTTCGGCTATGCCCCATACAACAAGGGACTGGCCTCTGTGCATATCGCCTGCTGTAAATACCTTATCTACATTTGTCTTATAGCTGTCGGCGCCGGTCTTGATATTTGTTCTTGCGTTGAGCTCAACACCGAAGGCATCTGCTATATACTTGTTGCAGCCGAGGAAGCCTGCCGCAATAATAAGCAGGTCACAGTCAAGAACCTGCTCGCTTCCGGCTATTTCCTTCATGGACATCATGCCTGTTTCGGGATTTTTCTCCTGTTTGAGCTTGACTGTCTTAACGGCCTTAATGTTTCCGTTTTCATCGGAAATTATTTCTTTGACCGTTGTCTCATAGATACGAGGGTCATGTCCGAATACAGCGATTGCTTCCTCCTGACCGTAGTCTGTCTTGCAGACTCTGGGCCACTGGGGCCAAGGATTGTTCGCAGCACGGGTGTCTGGAAGCTTGGGCATCATTTCTATCTGGGTTACGGATTTGCAGCCGTGTCTTATTACTGTTCCCGTACAGTCATTGCCTGTGTCACCGCCGCCGATGATTACAACATTCTTGTCCTTGGCTTTGACATATTTTCCGTCCTTGAAGTTGGAATCAAGGAGACTCTTTGTGTTCATTGTAAGGAAATCAACCGCAAAGTAAATTCCCTTTGTTCCCTGTCTGCCCTCGGCATTTATGTCACGGGCATGACCTGCGCCGCAGCAAAGTACAACTGCGTCATAGGCATTCATTAATTCCTTGGCGTCAACCGTGTTTCCTACATCGGCATTGGTAATAAATTCAATGCCTTCCTCTTTCATAAGCTTTACTCGTCTGTCAACTATCTGTTTTTCAAGCTTCATGTTGGGAATGCCGTACATAAGCAGACCGCCGATACGGTCATTCTTTTCATATACCGTTACATTGTGTCCTCTCTGGTTGAGGGAGTCGGCAACGGCAAGTCCGGAAGGACCTGAACCGATTACCGCAATTCTTTTGTCGGAACGAACTTTAGGTATTCTGGGCTTTACAAGTCCGTTTTTGAATCCGTTTTCGATAAGTGCCAGTTCGTTCTCCTTAACGGTTACGGGTGTATCATTCATGCCGCAGGTGCATGCCGCCTCGCAGAGGGCAGGGCATACACGTCCCGTAAATTCGGGGAAGTTGCTTGTCTTAAGCAGTCTTGAAAGGGCATGTTCCCAGTTGTTTTTGTATATCTCATCATTCCACTCGGGGATAAGATTATGAAGCGGACAGCCTGTTGCCATGCCGTGAAGCATCATGCCTGACTGGCAGAAGGGTACGCCGCAGTTCATACATCTTGCACCCTGGAGACGGCGCTCCTCAGCAGAGAGCATACCGTGGAATTCGTTGAAGTTCTTAATTCTTTTCTTTGGTTCTATTGAAGGGTTTCCTTCCCTGTTATAATCTAAAAATCCTGTAGGTTTTCCCATAACAATTTCCTCCTTACCTGTTCGTATTCATGTAGAATGCTTCGATTTCAGCCTGTTCTCTTGACATGCCCTTTTCCTCCATCTGTGAAATGGACTGGAGCATACGGTTGTAATCGATGGGCATTATCTTCTTAAACTTGTCTGAATAGTCGTCAAAGTTTTCGAGAATACGCTTGCCCAGAGGTGAGCCTGTTGCCTCAACATGCTCGCTCAGAAGCTTTTTGATTTCGAGGAAATCATGTTTTTCACTTACTGTTTCTATGTTGACAAGCTCCTTGTTTACACGCAGATATAAATCATGGTGCTCGTCAAGTACATAGGCTATACCGCCTGACATACCTGCGGCAAAGTTTTTGCCTGTTCTGCCTAAAATGAGAACGGTACCGCCTGTCATGTATTCGCAGCCGTGGTCGCCGACACCCTCAACTACTGCATGGGCGCCGGAGTTTCTTACACAGAAACGCTCGCCGGCAACACCGTTGATGAATGCCTTGCCGCTGGTAGCACCGTAAAGGGCTACGTTACCGATGATGATATTTTCTTCGGGCTTGAACTTGCTTCCCTTAGGAGGGTATACCACAAGCTTGCCGCCTGAAAGACCCTTGCCGAAGTAGTCGTTGCTGTCGCCCTCAAGCTCCATTGTAAGTCCCTTGGGAATGAATGCGCCGAAGCTCTGTCCGCCGCCTCCGTTGCATTTTACTACAAAGGTATCTTCATCGAGGCTGTTTGCATATTTCTTTGTAATCTCGGAGCCGAGTATTGTTCCGAGAGTACGGTCTGTACTGCTGATGTTTATTTCAATTTTCTGCTTTTTGCCTGATTTAAGGGCAGAAGCAAATTTCTTAAGAAGAATCTTTTCGTCAATCGTCTCCTCAAGCTTGAAGTCATATACTCTCTCGGGCATGAAGTGAGTTTCCTCACCTGTTGTATCGGGGTTGTAGAGTATGCGGCTCATGTCTATCTTGGAGGCTCTGTCTGTTATCTGCTTGTCTCTTACACGAAGGAACTCCTTGTGTCCTACAAGCTCCTCAACGGTGCGAACACCGCATTTTGCCATGATTTCACGAAGCTCCTCGGCAATGAACATCATGAAGTTTACAACATATTCGGGTTTGCCTCTGAATCTCTTTCTGAGTTCGGGGTTCTGGGTTGCTATACCTACAGGACATGTATCGAGGTTGCAGACACGCATCATTACACAGCCCATTGTTACAAGG
>JAQXNZ010000140.1 GCA_029098265.1 Clostridia bacterium
CGCATGTATGTACGCAGGGGTGGCATACAACCTCGCCTGTGGTATATACAAGCTCGGGAATGTTCAGCTTATCAATTTCCTCATGGATATAGCAGAGAGCCTGTGAAGCGGCATAGAAAGCGTCACGTCTTTTAGGCATAGGGAATGTTCCTGCGTGAACCGTCTGTCCGTAGAAGCGTACTCTGTAGTTGAACATACCTAGTACGCAGTCAACAACGCCGATGTCGTTGCCGTTATCCTCGAGGATAGGGCCCTGCTCTATATGGGTCTCGAACATATACTGATATTTTTCCGGGCTTATTCTGTATTTGACGTCGCCCTTGAAGCCTGATTTTTCAAGAGCCTCGCCGAAGGTGCTGGTGTTGTCCAGGATACTCTTTGAAGCCATCATGTCCTCATATTTGAATTTCTGTCTGATGTCCTCGGGAAGATAGTCATAGCAGACAATGCCCGATACCATCATTGCGGGCGGATAGAGGGAGCCCTCCTCGTTTGTCCATATCATGGCTGTAAGGGGATGCTTATGGGGTATCTTCTGTTCCGCAACGGTCTCAAGAACCTCCATAGCACTCATAACGCCGAGTATACCGTCATAGTTGCCGCCGTTTTTAACAGAGTCACAATGGGAACCCATTACTATTCTTTTAGCATTGGGGTCGCTGCCGTGAAGGGTGGCGTACATGTTTGCAACATCGTCTATTTCTATTGTTGCGCCTATGGCCTCCATGCGTTTTCTGAACTCATTTCTTGCCATAATGGCTTCGGGAGAGAGGGAGTATCTTGTGATACCGCCATGTCCCGCATCTCCGAACTTGCTGAAGGTTTTTATTTTATCTGTCATTCTTTCCAAACTGCATTTATACATAGTCAAGACTTCCTTTCTTTATGCCTTATATCTGACTGTACAATATTTTTATCTGACCGACCTCTGTTCCGGTGTTCTGCGGCAGTTTTCAAGCAGAAATATAACATCGTCGGTGCTTACCTCAAAGGCTTTTACCTCCTTAGGGTTCCCGTTGTCGAAAACCAGCATGAAGCGGTCTTCCCAGTCGTTGAGTGTGGCAGAGACCGGAACCTCATTCATACCAAGCTTTTTCTGAATGTCGAACTTGCTCCTGACAAAGCCGTATATCATTCCGTCCCAGGGAACTTCAAAGCTGAGTCGGGAGGCGGCCTTCTTTTTGAGCGTCACTGCCACGGGAAGCTCCGAATATCCGGCTGAGCCCTCCCACTGGGGAGGCATTACCGTCCTGAAGCTGAGAACGGGTATGTATTCCTCAAGAGAGGTTTTAATTATATTTTCGTAATGTTTTGCCATATACAGACTCCTTTCCGCATGAGGACGGGATTATATCATTTTGTCAACCTCACAGAGAACCTCGTCAACCTTCTTCATTTCTTCTCTTACCTGTTCCTCGGTGATGATAAGGGGCGGTGAGATAAGAATCATATTTTCGTGGGAGTAGCACATGAAGCCTTTGGCGCCGAGCATGCCGATTATCTTCTTCATTACGCCCTCGGGGTCCTTGCCGTATTCCACAAGGGGTTCCTTTGTGCCCTTGTCCTTTACAAGCTCGATAGCCGAGAAAAGGCCGATATATCTTACATCGCCTACGGATTTATGCTTTTCCTTGAGCTCCTCAAGTATTTCTCCGAGCACCTTGCCCGATTTGTTTACGTTTTCAAGAATGTTTGCTTCCTTGTAGTAGTTTACGCAGGCAACTCCTGCCGCACATGCAAGGGGATGACCGCTGTATGTAAGTCCGCAGGAAAGCAGATGGTCGTCAAAGTACTCTGCAATGGCCTTGCTTACCACAACGCCGCCAAGCTGTACATAGCCGCATGTAACGCCCTTTGCAAAGGATACGATGTCGGGCTTAACATCAAAGTTTTCAAAGGCGAACATCTTTCCTGTTCTGCCCCATCCTGCCATTACCTCGTCGCATATCATCATTATGCCGAACTCGTCGCAAATCTTTCTTACGCCGGGCAGATAGCCTTTTGGAGGAATAATAACACCGTTGGAGCCTGTTATTGTCTCCATTACTATGGCGGCTACACTGTCGGGACCTTCGTATATAATCTGCTCTCGAAGCTTTGCAAGGTAGTATTCCGTTGCTTCCTCCTCGGAGGCGAAGTTTATTTTTTCACGGTAGATATAGGGGTCAAAGAACTTTACAAATCCGGGTGCTCCGGGCTCAAGGGGGTATCTTCTGGGCTCGCCCGTAAGATTGCCTGCGCCGTAGGTGGAGCCGTGATAACTTCTGTATCTTGAGAATACCTTCTGTCTGCCTGTGTACATTCTTGCTATCTTGACTGCATTTTCATTGGCGTCGGCGCCGCCGTTGGTGAAAAATACCTTGCCCATGTTGTCTGGCATAAGCTCTATTATCATTTTTGCAAGCTCGCCTCTGGGCTCCGAGCCGTAGCTGGGGCTGATGTAGCAGTACTTTTCGGCCTGCTCCTTAATAGCATCGATAATGGGTCGGCAGCCGTGGCCTACGTTGAGGTTTACAAGCTGGCTTGACATATCGGTGTATCTGTTGCCGTCAAAGTCCCACATGTATATACCCTCGGCCTTCTCAATGGGAATTGGGTTGAGCCCCTTCTGCTTTGACCATGACTGTAAGTTGTATTGTGTATGATACTGTTTAATCTTTTCTGCTGTGCTGTTCATTTAAAATCCCTCCCGATTTTATAAATATTTAAGCAGATCCGTTATGCGGTAGGCGGCAAGCAGCTCCGTTTTGTCCTCTACGTTCAGCTCACAGCCGAGAATTTCTCTTATCTGCTTTATCTTGTAGTTAATGGTGTTTCTGTGCATATTGGTCCTGTCGGCAACGGTCTTTATGCTTCCGCAGCTTTCAAGGTATAGCCTGAGTATTTGGGTGTAGTCGGTTTTGTTTTCGGCATCGTATTTCATCAAGGGCTCCAGTCTGTCTGCAACAAAGCTTTCCAGCACCCTTTTGTTTTCAACTCCGAATATAAGCCTGTTTATGCCGATGTTCTTATAGAACACTGTCTGCTTACCGTCGGCGCAGGCCGTATAGAAAGCGGCTTCGGCCTCCTTATAAAGCTCATGTACCGACTGGGCGCCGTTTTCCTCGCCCGATATGCCCATTACAAAGGTTATTCCGCCGGCCTCAAGACCCTTATCCAGTGCTTCGGCGGCTTTTTTAAGCTGACTGTCCGAGGCATTCTGTCTTATTACGGCAAGCTTTCCGTCCATGACGAACATAGCGGAGGCCGCTGTGGGCTTTGTAAGCAGCTTCCACAGCTGTATGTAGTTGTTGTTTACAAAGTTTTCGGTTATGCTTCTGCCCCGATGAAGTATGTCAACAAGAATGACCCTGTATCGGCTTTTTGTCTGAAAGCCCATTTTTTTGAAGGTCTCGTCATATTCCTCCTTGTATTCACCTCGTATCATTATGTGGCGGAAAGCCTCCACCGCCGAGACCTCGCTTTTTTCATTCTCGATGATGATACGGCAGAAATCGTATGTTATGTCTATTATTTTGACCTTCCACGGCAGTGTGAACAGCGGGAAGCCGTTTTTTTCACAGTAATCTATTACCACATTGGGTACCTTTTTTATGTAGGGTCCCAGGTTCATAACAAGGCCGACGGCGTTGTGCGCCTGAAGACCCTTTACGAACTCCAGTATTTTCTCCGCTGTATCAAGACGTCCTATACCTGTGGTAAATATGAGCTCGTTGCCGTGCAGGAAGTTGGGAACCTCTATGTCCTCTACCATATGCACCCAGCGAATGGCGTTTTTAAGGCCCTCTCTGCCGGCTATCAGTTTAAGATTGTATTTGTTTGCGGTGCTTTCACACAGCTTTTCAAGGGTTATTGCCATTATGCATCACCTCGGCGTCAGTGGGTTTTGTTTGTCCTTTTGCTTATGCCTATGGCTGATACGGGACAGACCAGCGTACAAAGATGACAGCCGACACATTTTCTGCCGTCAAGCTTCGGTCTGCCGTTTTCCATTTTTATGGCCTGGTGTCCTGCGTCCGTGCAGGATATAAAGCATCTGCCACAGCCGACGCATTTTTCCTTATCGGTCACGGGGTATACTACTGTCTTTCTGTCAAGGCTGTCCGGTGATACCATAGAGCCGAGGGCAGAACCGACCAGCTCATCCACCGATGTCAGCCCCTTTTTGGCAAGATAGCAGGCAAGACCTTCCTTCAGGTCGTCTATTATACGGTAGCCGTACTGCATTACCGCCGTTGTTATCTGTATGTTCTGACAGCCCAGTGCTATAAACTCTGCGGCGTCGGCCCATGTTTCTATGCCGCCCATGCCGCTTATGGGAACTCCCTCCAGAGAAGGACATTTCGCCATGTCATGTATGAACCTGAGCGCTATGGGCTTTACGGCTTTGCCGGAATAGCCCGATACGGAGCTTTTTCCTCCGACACTCATTCTCGGTTCAAGGGAATCCAAATCAAGTCCCGTTATGCTCTTTATGGTGTTTATTGCCGCCAGTCCGTCAGCGCCCGCCTCAACGGTAGCCATTGCGGGTATTTCCATATTTCCGATGTTGGGTGTCATCTTTGCCAGTACGGGAAGATTTGTTCCCTGTCTGACCGCCCTTGTATACTGGGCAACCAACTCGGGATTCTGTCCCACATCGGAGCCCAGTCCGTGTCCAGTCATGTGGGGACAACTGAAATTGCATTCGATTATATCCGCTCCCGCTTCGGTGACAAGCTTTGCAAGCTGTCTCCACTCGGTGTCACTCTGTCCCATTATGGACGCCACAACAACCTTGCCGGGATAATTTTTCTTTAATTTCCTTATGGCCTCCAGATTTTCCGAAAGGTCATGGTCGGAAATCTGTTCAAGGTTTTTGAAGCCTATAAAGGGTGTGCCTTCCTTGCCTACGGCATCAAAACGGGGAGATACCTCCTCGGGTTTTATAAAGCCGATAGTCTTGAACACTGCTCCCGCCCAGCCGGCTTCAAAGGCCGATGCGCACATCTCATAGCTGCCTGCCACAATGGAGGAGGATAAGAAAAACGGGCTCTCACAGTGTACTCCCATAAAGTCAACGGAGAGGTCAGCCTTTTTTACTTCCTCGGCTTTGGGCAGTGTACTGAGCATTTCCTTTATTCTTACGGGTCTGTCATAATGTATGCAGGCCTTCTCACAGGGAGCCTCGCAGCCGGCGCAGAGGTTGGCGTCCGCTCTCTGTGCCGCACCGCTCATATTTTCAAAGCGCAGTGCCCTTATTATTCTGGCTGGGTCAAGACCTGAGGTACATGCCCTTGTGCATGCACCGTCCTGACAAAGCAGGCACCCGGCGGCTTCCTCATTTATTTTTATCATAGCTGTTCAGCTCCCTTCGTTTCATCATTTCCTTATAACTTGCATTTTACGAATTTGCCCCAGCCCTTTTCGCCTACAAATTCACCCTTGTCATATACAAGGCGGCCTCTGGAATAGGTTTTTTCGGGATAGCCCTTGAGCGTTACGCCCTCCCAGATTGTATGGTCGCAGTCCGAATGCATTTTTTCGTTGGTAATTGTAAACTCGGTTTCGGGGTCATATATTACTATGTCGGCATCCTTTCCTACGGCTATTGAGCCCTTTGAAGTACAGCCGAATATTTTTGCGGGATTGGCGGAGCAAAGCTCAACTGCCTTGGTGTAGGGTATTTTTCCCTCTCCTGCGGCTGAAAGCATATAAGGGTACATATTCTCTATGCCGGCACAGCCGTTGGGTATCTTTGTAAAATCGTCTTTGCCCCAATCCTTTTCGTAGGACTGGAACGGGCAGTGGTCTGTGGCTATTGTATCGATGTCACCTCTTGCAATAGCTGCCCAAAGTGCCTGACGACTTTCCTCGCCCTTCATGGGAGGAGAGCATACAAAGTTTCTGCCGTCCTCTCTCTTGTATACGTCGCAGGTAAACTCAAGATACTGGGGACATGTCTCGGCATATATCTCAAGTCCGTCGTCCTTGGCCTTTGTTACGGCCTCAACGCCGTCCTTATTGGCAAGATGCACTATGTAAAGCTTTGTGCCTGCGGCCTTTGCAAGCTGTATGGCTCTGATGTCCGCCTCGGCCTCTACAAATTCGGGTCTTGAAAGATAGTGATACCATGCGCTTGTCTTGCCCTCCGCAAGAAATTCCTCAATGAGGGTGTTTATAACCTCGTTGTTCTCCGCATGAACCTCGATAAGCGCTCCGCATTCCTTTGCTTTTCTGAGAACTTTGTAAAAAACGCCGTCCTTTACGCCGAAGTCATATACCATAAACACCTTAAAGGAAGGAACGCCGAATTTTACGCACTCCTCAATGGAGTCAAGCAGGTCTCCGCTTACGTCCTTTACTGCCACATGGTATGAGTAGTCCACAGCGGCCACGGGAGCGCACATGGCATCTCTCCTTTTTACCGCATCCACCATAGTCTCGCCGAAGTCCTGAAGAACGAAGTCAAATACAGTCGTTGTACCTCCGCAGGCGGCTGCCCTCGTTCCTGCAAAGTAGTCGTCGGAGGAAATAGTGCCTCCGAAGGGCATTGACAGGTGGGTGTGGGCGTCTATGGCTCCGGGAAGCACCAGCTTTCCCTCGGCATCTACAACATTTTTTGCAAGGCTCTCATCTATTTCAGAAGAAATCATTACTATTTTTCCGTCATTTACCGCCACGTCGGCTTTGAACATTTCATCAGCTGTCACAACGGTTCCG
>JAQXNZ010000141.1 GCA_029098265.1 Clostridia bacterium
TGATTATGGTATCCTTTCTGTATTTATACAGTCTCACCTTATCTATTCTTCCCAGCTCCGTAAGCTTTTCAATGGCTTTGTCATGGTCAAATGTTTCTTTTTCTATGGGCATGTCGGCGGCGATTATTTCGTCCATGCGCTCTTTAATCTTATCGGTAAGGGCTTTGTCTACGGTAACGCCCTCCTTGTGTATTTCGCAGTAGAAATTCTTTTTAATGGAGTTTTCTATAACTACCTCTGTGCCCTGCCCCAGCAGATCATTGACAGCCTTAAGCATAACCATACAGGCCGTACGCATATATATGCTCATTCCTTCGGGGTCGGAAGGGTCGATAAAGGTTATCTCCTCTCCGTCTGAAACCTCATTTCCCAGTTCCTTCAGCTTGTTTCCGACTACAGCCGCAACAATGGGGCCTTCGAAGCTGTCCCTGTACTGCTTGGCAAGCTCTCCGTAGGTGATTTTTTCCGAAACCTCTGTCTTTTTATTCATAACGGTAATTTCCACAATGCTTCACTCCCTTCACAGCTTATCAAATATGAACAAAGGTCTGACCGTTTACCTTTGATTCTATGATTTCAACATCGTCAATGCCCCTGTTTTCCAGCTTTTTTCTCAAATAAGCCGCAATATCGGGCACAATTATATTTTCCGTCGCATAATGGGTGGCGTCTATAATGACCATATTTTTATCAAGGGCGTCCATAGCCTCGTGGTATCTGACGTCCGCCGTAATATACACATCACATTTGGCCTTAACCGCATCGTCCAGAAATTCAATTCCTGCCCCCGTACAGAGCGCCGCACGCTTAACCTTTCGGCTTATGTTTCCCGTTACCCTTACGGCGTCAAGGCCGAGGGCTTCCTTTATTTTTACCGAAAGCATGCCGACGGTTATATCGTCCTCTATGTCTCCCCATCTGCCTATGCCGATGCCGTCCTCCTTGACGAGGGAAAGGGGTTTTATATTTTTCAGACCGATTATCTCAGCCAGCTTATCATTGGTTCCTCCCTGTGCCGCATCAAGATTTGTATGGGCGGCAAATACGCCTATGCCGTTTTTAATAAGCTTCATTATTTTTCTGCCGTCGGGCTTGTCATAGTTTATTTTTTTGATAGAATGGAACAGCAGAGGGTGGTGGGTAACTATCAAATCGGCGCCCTTTTCCACCGCTTCGTCAATAACCGCCTCGGTGGCGTCCAAAGCCACAAGTATTTTATTGACCTCGGCGTCGGGGTCGCCCACATTAAGGCCCGGATTATCCCATTCCTCGGCATAGGCCGCCGGTGCCAAATCCTCCATGAACCACATTATATCTCTGCATTTTACAGACATTTGTAAACCTCCCCGCAAATCTGCTGATATTTCTCCAGCTTTTCAAGCCTTGCCGCCGAATTATCGGTTCCGGCCTCCTTCAGCTTCTTCATTATCGTTTTGTTTTTTTCTATGGTCTTTTCCAGCCAGCCCTTAAGCGCCGGACTTTTTCTTTCTATATTAATTCTGCCGAAAAGATAGTCCGCCTCGCTGTCATAGCTTTCCCTGCCGGGCACAGCCCTTATGACCGTATAGTATATGCCGTCCTCAAGCAGCATTTTTTCATCGTCTATCCTGAAGCTCACAGAGTGCAGATACCTTCTCACCTTATCAATATCCGTCTGGGGCTGTAATACAAGCTCCTTAAGCGCTCCCGTCTTTTCCCTGCATTCGTCCAGTATGTCTATGATGAGCATACCGCCCATGCCGGCAATGACCGCACCCTCGGTTTCTCCTTTTTTTATGGGCTCCAGTCCGCTTCCCAGTCTTGTTTCTATATGTTTTCCCATTCGATATGCGTTTATGTTACATTCCGCACGTCTTACAGGCTCCTTGTTTATGTCGCAGGCTATGGCGCTGTCTATCATTCCCTCGCCGTACAGATATATGGGTATGTAGCCGTGGTCTGTACCGATATCGGCTATGGTTCTGCTGGTTCTGACAAAGGAAGCAACGGTTTTTAATCTCTCAGATAGTTCCATAAAATCCTCTCCGTTAAAATATTTTCCCTATAAACAATAATTCGGTCTAAGCATCAGCGTCACAATGCCCAGGCCGAATATATCGATACTGATTATATACTTTTATCGCTTATTATTTTCCGGCCAGAAGCTCTATTATTTCCTCGACCTCGGGTATATCCGCCACCTCTGTGCCGTATTTTGCATAGTAGACGTTTAAGTCCCTGTCCACCGCAAAGGCCGCCGGAAGCTGAAGCTCCTCTCCCTCATATTTGCCGTGCTGTATTCCCAGCCCCTTGATTACAGGGTCTAATTTTTCTCTCTTTTCGCCTCTCAGCTCGCTTTTTGATGCGGCAGGTTTGATATCAAGCAGCTTATATATATCGCCGTTTTCGTCCGATACAACCGTAAACGGAAATTCCTCATCCGCAAGCGTCTCCAAAGGCGACTGAAGGAAGACTATGATTTGGCCTCCTGTTTCAATAAATTTAGAGTTATTCTCTATAAGGACCATCAGTTCATACTGGCACATGGTACAGCCGAGGTACCTCAAAAATATGAGCATGGTATTTCTGTCTGCCAGCTCGCTTATTGAAAATTTCCGTCCTTTGTCAGCACCTGAAAATCAGGGAGCTTGTCATTTATTTTTAATTTGGCCATTTTTATCTTCCTCCCGGGCATTTATTATTCGAGATAGTCTTTCAGCTTTTTGCTTCTGCTCGGGTGTCTCAGCTTTCTGAGAGCCTTGGCTTCTATCTGTCTTATTCTTTCTCTTGTTACGTTAAATTCCTTGCCGACCTCCTCTAGGGTTCTGGCACGTCCGTCCTCAAGACCGAAACGCAGAGTAAGCACTTTTTTCTCCCTGTCGGTCAAGGTATCGAGCACCTCCATAAGCTGTTCCTTAAGGAGTGTGAAGGCCGCCGCATCGGCAGGTGCGGGTATATCGTCATCGGGTATGAAGTCACCCAGGTGGCTGTCCTCCTCCTCGCCTATGGGCGTTTCAAGGGAAACAGGCTCCTGTGCTATCTTCATTATCTCTCTTACCTTGTCAACGGGCATATCCATTTCCTTGGCAAGCTCCTCCGCCGAGGGTTCTCTGCCCAGCTCCTGTACAAGCTGTCTGGACACTCTTATAAGCTTGTTTATGGTCTCCACCATGTGGACAGGTATACGAATCGTTCTTGCCTGGTCGGCAATGGAACGGGTTATGGCCTGTCTTATCCACCATGTGGCATAGGTTGAGAATTTATAGCCCTTGCGGTAATCAAATTTTTCAACGGCCTTAATAAGTCCGAGATTGCCCTCCTGAATAAGGTCAAGGAAAAGCATTCCTCTGCCCACATATCTTTTTGCTATGCTGACAACAAGTCTGAGGTTGGCCTCGGCAAGCTTTTTCTTGGCTTCCTCGTCGCCCTCCTCCATTCTTTTGGCAAGCTCGGTTTCCTCCTCAGCACTGAGAAGGGGAACCTTTCCTATCTCCTTGAGATACATACGGACAGGGTCATCGATATTGATGCCTTCGGGCAGAGAGAGGTCAATATCCTTTTCCACTTCTTCCTCAGCGTCAATATTGCCTATGGTATCAACGCCCTGACTTTCAAGGAACTCATATACCTTGTCCATCTGGTCGGTGTCCAGCTCTATGTCGCTGAGATAGTCCATTATTTCTTTGTATTCAAGGACGCCCTTGTGGCTTTTTCCCAAAGCTACAAGTTCCTTCAGCCTCGTCATTAAAGTATTTTCTTCTCCGGATTTCAATTTCAATCCTTCCCTTCCTAGCTACTCAATATTTTTAACTGTCCGCAATGGTTATATTCAGCCTGTCGATGTTTCTTTTCAGTTCAACAAGTCTTTTTATATCTTCGGCGGTCTCGGCCTCTGAAATAAGCCTGTCCGCATAGTTTTTTCTTATAAGGCGCACGTTTTCCGTTATGGCCTTTTCAAGCATTCCCATGTCGTCTATACTGTTTTTGACAGCAAACACCGCCGCCGCAGTATTCTGTTCCTCAAGGGTTTCAAAACAACTCACCATATCGGCAGGCTCGCTTTTCTTTCCCTCAAGGCTGTCATTATATATTCTTTCCGCAAGTCTGCGGTATACTCCGTCCTCAAATTCCTCGGGCTTAACCGCCGCAAATACGGCCTTAAGCACCCTATCGTTTTCCGCCGCCAGCGAAAGCACACTCTTTTGCGCCTCGGCAATGCCCTTGGGTCTTATGTCCCTGCTTTCTCCGTCACTGTAAACACGTTTTCTTTTTCTCTCGGCCGCCTTCAAAAATTCTCCCTCGTCGGCGTCCATTATCTTTGAAACCCTGCTGCGAAGCGCAGCCTCGTCTATGCCGCATACGGCGGCAGTCTCCTTGGTATATACGTCTCTTTCGATGTCGTTTGGCACATCCGCCAGCACCCTTGCGGCGTCCTCCGCAAAGCGCACCCTATGGTCGGCGTTATCCATATTGTAGTTTCTTTTGGCACAGTTTATTCTGAATGTTATGTGGCTTACGGCATCTACTATCAGCTTGCCGAACTCCTCCGGTCCGTATTTTTTTATAAACTCGTCGGCGTCCTTGGCACCCGTCACCTGGGTAACCTTTACGTCAAAGCCGCTCCCCACCAGCACCGGTATTGCTCTTAGAGCCGCCCTTGTGCCTGCCTCATCGCTGTCATACAGCAGTATAACGCTTTCCGCCAGCTTCCTGAGCGTTCTTGCATGCTCGCTGTTGAAGGCCGTACCAAGTCCCGCCACCACGTTGGGAAAGCCTGCCTGGTATATGCTTATCATATCCATATAGCCCTCCACGAGGATTATCTCACGTTTTCTGGCGGCCTTGGCAAAGTTCATGCCGTAAAGGTTCTTGCTTTTGCTGAACACAATGGTTTCAGGCGAATTAAGATATTTTGGTTCACCCTTATCTATTACTCGGCCTCCGAAGGCTACAGGTCTGCCCTGCAGGTCGAATATGGGAAACATCAGGCGGTTAAAGAACCTGTCATAAAGCCCCTTTCCGTCCTTGCTTTCCATAACCAGACCGCTTTTTACCATAACCTCTCTTGAGAAGCCCTTTTCTCCCAGATATCTGCAAAGACGGTCTCTGCCCGACGGTGCGTAGCCTATGCCGAATTTCTTCTGAATTTCGGGCTTTACGCCTCTGCCGTTAAGGTATTCCAGCGCCCTTTCTCCGTTTTTGCTGTGAAGCGCCGCATAGTAATACCGTCCTGCCGCTCTGTGCGCCTCATATATCTGCTGCTTAAGCTTCTCTGTTCTTGCCTGTTCAGCCGAATATTCCGCTTCGGGCAAGGCTATATGCGCCCTGTCTGCAAGCTTTTTAACGGCCTCGGGAAAATCACAGCCCTCCATACGCATTATAAAGCTGTATACGTTACCGCTTTCTCCGCAGCCGAAGCAATAATAAAACTGCTTGTCCGCACTGACGGAAAATGACGGCGTGGATTCGTTATGGAAGGGGCACAGTCCGAAATATGAGCTTCCCTTAGGCTTAAGCGTTATATACTCGGAGATCACGCTGACTATGTCGTTTTGCATTCTTATCTCATCGATAAGCTCCTGAGGATAAAACATTTCCATTACCACCTGTTCTGCTGTTAATAAATTCGACATTTTGCGTGCAAATCCTGCCGAATTATTAATGTTTGTATACTTTTCCGAAAGAAGGCCTTTATTTATGAGGTTTATTAATAAATTCTTACACAAAAAGAGGGGTGGATTTGGCAATCCGAAGCCTCGGATTTAAATCGAGTTCTTACACGCTCTGAGTGCGTGGATATTGCTGTCCGAAGCTTCGGCTTCGAATTTTAGTTTTTCCACTCTCCAAGTGGGTATTGTCGGGGGAAAGGGAAATCTCGGAGTTGCGAAGCCCATTGTCTCCTGTCCTCTGTTCGCTCGTCTTGCCTTGCTCACTGCCGTTCGCAATTCTGCGCAGCTCACAGAAAGTCGCTCTCCCTGCATCTGCCACCGGCAGCGGTCGAGCTTGTTTCCCCCAACGTCCCCCAATCCCTTTTTGGCGACGCTCAAACCCAAACCAACCTGACTTTTGGTCGGCTAAATAACAGTTATACATTCGCGAACTTCGCCCGCGGCACGGCTTTACAAACCATATCGTTATGTATTGCCTAGAAATATATGTTGAGATTTCTGACTGCTGTGCACTACAGTAACCCGGACGTTAGGTCGGGAATGTATCGCCTTGAAGCGGCTAAATAAATATCCGACTTGTTTGGGTTTAAAGCGTCGCCCAAAAGGGATTGGGGGACGTTGGGGGAAACAAGCTCGACCGCTGCCGGTGGCAGATGCAGGGAGAGCGACTTTCTGTGAGCTGCGCAGAATTGCGAACGTCAGTGAGCAAGGCAAGACAAGCGAACAGAGG
>JAQXNZ010000142.1 GCA_029098265.1 Clostridia bacterium
TCTGTCCCTGTTGTCGTAAACTATTTCCGCAAATCTCATTCTATCACCCCATACTGTATATGAGGTAAACCTTTTAAAAATACCTGCTGCAAAAAGCGCATTTAAAAAGCAATCGCAGGGGAGCTTTGCCCACCTGCGTCAGAAAACATCAAATAAACGAATCCGTCCCACAAAGTTTCCCAGGGAACTTTGTGGGACGGTTCCATTAGTAAGCGGGAGAGCCCATAAGACTCTCCCGCTTAGGCGCCCCGCGCCTTTAAAATTCCATCTTTTCCTCAATATAAGCCACAAGCTCATCAACGCTGAGTCTTATCTGTTCCATTGTGTCTCTGTCACGGACTGTAACGGTATTATCCTCAACTGTGTCAAAGTCAACTGTTATGCAGAAGGGTGTACCGATTTCATCCTGTCTTCTGTAGCGCGTGCCGATGCTGCCACTCTCGTCATATTCGCAGTTGAAATGCTTTGAAAGCTTCTGGAATATAGCAGTTGCAGGCTCTGAAAGCTTCTTAGAAAGGGGAAGCACTGCAGCCTTAACGGGTGCAATTGCAGGGTGGAAGTGAAGCACTGTTCTTACATCGTTGTCGCCCACCTGCTCCTCGTCATAAGCATCGCAGAGGAAAGCAAGAGCTACACGGTCTGCACCGAGTGAAGGCTCGATAACGAAAGGAATATACTTCTCGTTCTTTGTCTGGTCAAAGTATGACATATCCTCGCCGGAAACAGTCTGATGCTGTGTAAGGTCGTAGTTTGTTCTGTCGGCAATGCCCCAAAGCTCGCCCCAGCCGAAGGGGAATAAATACTCGATGTCAGATGTGGCCTTGCTGTAGAAGCTGAGCTCCTCGGGGCTGTGGTCACGAACTCTTGTGTTCTCAACCTTCATTCCGAGGTTCTTAAGCCAATCGATGCAGTACTGCTTCCAGTATGCGAACCATTCAAGGTCTGTGTCGGGCTCGCAGAAGAATTCAAGCTCCATCTGCTCGAACTCACGCACACGGAAGATAAAGTTACCGGGAGTGATCTCATTTCTGAAGGACTTACCGATCTGGCCGATGCCGAAGGGTATTTTCTTTCTTGATGTACGCTGTACGTTTTTGAAGTTTACGAAAATTCCCTGGGCTGTTTCGGGACGGAGATAAACTGTGTTTTTAGCGTCCTCTGTTACGCCCTGGAATGTCTTGAACATAAGGTTGAACTGACGGATATCTGTGAAATTGTGTCCACCGCATGAAGGGCAGGGAATATTGTTTTCATTGATATATTCAATCATCTTTTCGTTTGACCAGCCGTCAACTGTTATGTCCTCGCCTTTTTCATGGCAGAAGTCCTCAATAAGCTTGTCGGCACGGAAACGCTCTTTACAGTCCTTGCAGTCCATAAGAGGGTCCGAGAAGCCGCCCAGATGTCCGCTGGCAACCCATGTCTGAGGGTTCATAAGGATAGCGCAGTCAAGACCTACGTTGTATTCGTTGTCCTGAACAAATTTTTTCCACCATGCCTTTTTAAGGTTGTTCTTAAGCTCTACGCCTACAGGGCCGTAATCCCATGTGTTCGCAAGGCCGCCGTAAATCTCACTGCCGGGATACACAAAGCCTCTGGATTTTGCAAGAGCAACGATTTTTTCCATTGTTTTTTCCATTTTAATTTCCTCCTGTTTCGATATTGTATTTTTCTATACAGACCGGATAAGGTTCGCTTTAAATAAAAAAGGCCTTCATCCCAAATAAGGGACGAAGGTCTGTAGTCTCCGCGGGTCCACCCTTGTTGGCCCTAAGGCCCACTCTGTGAAAGTGCCGTTCAAAAGCGCCTTTCGTCTAAAGCTCAATAACGGTTCGCAGCGACCACCGTTTCTCTGTAAATGATACATTCGGACTACTTTTTCTTTATCTCCACGGCTTTATTCAATTATAGACATAAATCTAGCAAATAAATCTTCCGTTGTCAATATTAAAATTTCATATTATTTATATAATCCAGTGTTTTATATTTTTCACCGAAATATTTTCTCCTGCCGATGTCGGCAAACTGCCATATTTCTTCCAAAACCTCATCAGATACCCTGAAGCTGAAAAGCCCGGACAGAGAGCTTTCCGCTATATGTGAGACGGCTCTCATGGCACCCGCCCCAAGCTTATACTCTGCGCCCATTGCATGCTCAGAGCAGAATATGCCGTCGGCAGTCTCCGAATAATAACCGTTTATATCGGGCTTTTTTCCGCACTCGGCACAGTAAACGCTTATGAAGCCGCATTCCTTAAGCAGTCTTATTATGTACACCGCCGCCGTCAGCCTCGGCTCCTGTTTTCCCGAGGACAGCACAAACAGCGTCCTTAAAAGCAGAGAAAAGGCATCGTTGTTTTCCAGCTCCTCAAAGGCGGCTCTTTCGGTAAGCTCCAGTATATAGGCACCGTAGGCCAGCCTTTCCATATCGTTTCGTATGTTGTAAAAGCTTTCTATGACGTCGGCCTGGGTTACGGAATAGAAGCCTCTGCCCTCATAAAGCGAAAATTCGCAGTATGAAAAAAGCTGTGTGGCGGCCATAATACCGCTTTTGGCGTTTTTTGACCCACGGGCAGAAAGGAGCATCTTTCCATGCTCCCTTGTCAGCACAACTATTCTTTTTCCGGTCTCTCCGGCATCGGTCTCCTTTATGACTATGCCGTTTACCTTAGAAACCATCCTTATGCACTTCCTCCCTGCCTTCGCCGTCTCCGCCATCGGTCTGAGTGTTTTTCCTGTATTTAAGGTAATCGTCTATACTTCCGCTGTTAACAAAATCTTTCCAAAGGTCATTCATGCTATCACGTTCCCTTCGGTAATAGGTTGCCCCGACGAAAAAGACAATATCCTGTAAAATACAGGCGGCACCTGAAAAGATTTCCGATTCTATTATTCCTCTGTTTTATATATTTCTGGAGTCATATCCGAAGTTTTTAAGCAGGAAGTCGCTGTCTCTCCAGTCCTTTTTGACCTTTACCCAAAGCTCAAGATATATGGGCGAGCCCAAAAGCTTCTGTATGTCCTCTCTGGCTGCGGAGCCGATTTTTTTAAGCATTGCCCCGTGCTTGCCTATTATTATTCCTTTATGGGAGTCCTTTTCGCAGTATATAGTCGCCCTGACATCAACCATATTTCCCTCGGGACGCTTTTTCATTTCGGAAATCTCAACCGCAATGCCGTGGGGTATTTCCTCCTGAAGCAGACGGAGCGCCTTTTCCCTTATTATTTCCGACGCTATCTGTCTTTCCGGCTGGTCTGTTATCATATCCGAAGGGAAATACTGAGGACCCTCGGGAAGATACTTTCTTATCACATTGAGAAGCTCATCGGTATTTCTGCCCTCAAGGGCGCTTATTGGAACTATTTCCGCAAAATCATAGAGCTGTCTGTAATTGTCTATTACCTTGAAAATACGCTCCTTGTCCACAGTGTCCACCTTGTTTATTACAAGGATTACGGGGGACTTTACCCTTGCGAACTTCTCTATTATAAGCCTGTCCGCCTCCAGCACCCTGTCCGCCGGCTCTATGAGCATGAGCACAGCATCAACCTCGTTCAGTGTCGTTTCTGCGCTTTTCACCATATATTCACCCAGCTTGTGTCTCGGTCTGTGTATGCCCGGAGTGTCTATGAATACTATCTGATAATCGTCCTTTGTAAGTATGCTCTGTACTCTGTTTCTTGTTGTCTGGGGCTTATTGGATATGATAGCTATCTTTTCACCTATAAGCCTGTTCATCAGTGTGGATTTGCCCACGTTTGGTCTTCCTACCAGTGACACAAATCCGCTGTAAAATTTATTTGCCAAATTAAATACTCCTCCAAATTTTATTCCGTTTTTTCAAGCTCGTCCAGCTTCGCCCTGATACGCTTTAAGTCCTCCCAGGCGGGACGCTTTTTTGTCTCGTCCCTCAGCAGTGCCGAAGGGTGATATATGGCTGTTATCCAATATCCCTTGCGTTCCGTCCACTGTCCGTGCTCTCTTGTTATTTTAAAGCTTTTATCTATTATTGCCGTTGCCGCTATCCTGCCCAGACAAACTATTATTTTAGGCTTTACCAGCATAAGCTGATACCGCAGATAGTTCATGCAGGCCTCCTGTTCATCATCGTGGGGGTCTCGGTTTCCCGGCGGACGGCATTTGACGATATTGGCTATGTATACATTGCTTCTGTCAAGTCCCACCGACGCCAGCATTTTGTCAAGCAGCTGTCCCGCAGGTCCCACAAAGGGCAGTCCCTGCATGTCCTCCTGCTGTCCCGGTCCCTCGCCTATGAACATTATATCGGCATTTCTGTTGCCGTCACCCACAACGACATTTGTCCTTGTTTCCCAAAGTCTGCATTTTTTACAGCAGGCGCAGGCACCCTCCAGGGTTTCCCAGCTTTTCATACATACACCGCCCCATATACTGTCAGCCGCATCTGTCATTCATGCGTTCTGTTTCACTCTCTGGGTATGCCCGCCTTTATAAGTATTTCCTTCTGTCTGCGGAACATATCCTCTTCCTCGTCCTTTTCCATGTGGTCATAGCCCATAAGATGCAGCATACTGTGAACCGCCAAAAATGCCAGCTCTCTTTTCAGACTGTGACCGTATTCCTCGGCCTGCTCCTTTGCCCTGTCAATGGAAATGATTATGTCTCCGAGAACTATCTCGCCGTTTTCATTGACATCTGCCTCCTCGCCCTCCTCAAAGGTAAGCTGGGGAAAGCTCAATACGTCAGTGGGGCTGTCAATGCCTCTGAACTGTCTGTTTATCTCATGTATCTCATCGTTTGTAACGATAGAAAGGCTTATCTCGCAGTCCGTGTCAAATTCCTCATATTCAAGGCTTTCCAGACATACCTTTTCAAGCACCTTCTGCATTTCCTCGGTCAGTTCAAAATCCGTTCTGTTATCTGTCAAAAGCGTCATTATTTTCACCTCTGTCTCTTTCCTGAGCCGCCCGCACTTTTTTTGTTCTCGGCCTTCTCATAAGCGTTTATTATTTTCTGCACCAGCGGATGCCTTACGACGTCCTTGTTGGTCAGCGTTATTATTCCTATATCGTCAACATCCTTAAGTATTCTTGACGCATCGGTCAGTCCCGATGTTCTGCCCTCTCCCAGGTCTATCTGGGTCAGGTCGCCCGTTACTACCGCCTTTGAGCCGTAGCCGATACGGGTCAAAAACATTTTCATCTGCTCCGGAGTTGTATTCTGCGCCTCGTCCAGCACGATAAAGGCATTGTCCAGTGTACGTCCTCTCATATATGCCAGCGGCGCAACCTCCAGCAGTCCCCTCTCCATATTTTTCGCAAAGGCGTCCGCACCCATTATCTCAAAAAGCGCATCATACAGCGGTCTGAGATAGGGGTCTACCTTCTGCTGCAAATCGCCCGGCAGAAAGCCCAGCTTTTCACCCGCTTCAATGGCAGGTCTTGTCATTATTATTCGGTTGACGTCATTATTTTTAAAGGCTGTTATTGCCATAGCCATAGCCAGATAGGTCTTGCCTGTGCCGGCAGGGCCGATGCCGAAGGTTATAGTGTTTTTCCTTATCATGTCAACATATTTTTTCTGTCCGAGGGTCTTGGGCTTTACAGGTCTGCCGTTTATGGTCAGACATATACAGTCGTCATAAATGGCGCCCACCTGCTCCAGCTCCCTGCCGCTGGAATTAATCATATAATCCACGTTCTGAGTCGAAATTCTCTCGCCCTTTGAAGCCGCCTCCGCCAGAGCCCTTACTACCTTTTCGGCTCTTTCGCAGTCCGCTTCCTCTCCTACTATTTTAATGCCCTCGCTCCTGTTGACTATCCTGACCGACATCTCCTTTTCTATCTTGGCTATATTCTCGTCAAACTGTCCGAAAATATTGGAAATAGCATTGTTGTCGGCCTCAACTATACGTTCTGTCTGCGGCATCTATTCAATTACCTCCTCATTTTGCATGTCTGCTTTCTGCTGTTTATCTATTCTCATTACTACCGAGGCTCGGCCCTTTACTCTCACCGTGCTCCCGTCAGATGATGTTTCTGTTTCAAGCCCCGTAAGCTCTCCGCCGTATTGGGCGGTAAGGGCATCTATTTTGTCTTTCAGCTGTTTTGCGGCTATTTCTTCGGCTTTCTCCGCCGTCCTTTTATTTTTCACCGTCTCACAGCTCTCGTATACTGTTTTATTAAGTCCGAAGGGCACTCTGTAATCGCCGATGTCAAATACAAGGCTGTCCTTTGTTACCTCCTCATATTCTCCTTTAAGGGACGGCGTAATAAAATTGAATGTCCTTCCGCCTATATCCAGACTGTAATCTGTTTTCTGCTTTCCTGTCAATACCCTTTCATTATAATTCAAAGGAGCCGTTCCTTCAAGGTCATACATTTTTTCGGCAAAAACCTCGCCCGAAGCGCATACATATTTTTCTCCCGTCTGCACCTCTCCGTCCTTGAGCGGAACAACACAGCTTATGAGAACATCGCCTTTTTTGACCTCATCGCCCACAGCCACCGCCGCCGTTCCCGATGAAACCGCAATGCCCGTTATAACTCCGTCGGAGTCCGCCACCACGTCGGTGGGTTCTTCCCTTTCCACATATTCCGTCTCGGGTATTGTCTCCACAATGTTTACGGTTATTCCCGTACCCTTAAGGTTCAGCGCTATCCATGAAATATCCCTGTACTCCATCATAAGCTCCTCGCCTGTCTTATAAAGGTCAACGCCGTGCTTCAGCCTTCCCGGAGCAATGCCCTTTTCGGCACAGGAGTCCAGTATGTCCTGCGAATCTATGCGCTCGGTACCCACTACCCTGACCGTCCATATAAAGGACGACATTATGTACATGACCGCTGCCAGTGCAAATGCGCCCGATATATACACCCTGCGCTCGGAACATCGCCTTAAAAGCACCGGCAGACCGTATTCTCCTGCCACCTCGAATTTACAGCCTGTCTTTATACTGCATTCCTTCAGTCTTTCGGTGTTTTTCACTCCGGCCTTCATCACCACACGGTTTCTGTCCTGCTCCACATCCCATATCAGTATGCCGTGATTTACCGCCAGATTTATAAACCTTTCCACCGAAAAGCCTGTGACATATATAATAACATATCCTCTTATATAATTCCACAGCGCCAGAAACATAAGTTTACCCCATTCATCATAAAAATTCCGCCGAAATTATTTTTCCCGCAACCACTATATTGTCGGCATCTAGGCATTTGATAAAAAGATTCTCTCCCGTAAGCCTGAATATCCCCGCCGTGGTGTTTATCCTTATTCTGTCGGGGCTGTACTCTATAATACCCCTGTAGTTTTCAATGACGGCTTCCTCACGTCCTCTCAGGGAGATAAGCGGCATATTGAGCACAACCTCTCCCGGCAGTTCAAATGTCTCGGAAATATTCTTTTTTATGTCGGCCCTTTTTGCTTTTTTCAACCGCTTGCCCATACGCAATGTCTCCCCGACCTCATCATATACTATTTTTATGCTGATAATTATCAGCCGATTACATAAACGGATTATTGTCACACTCCGAGTGTGTGACTTTAGGCTTTTCGCAGCCTCGGCTTCGGATAGCAATATTACGCACTCGGAGAGTGCAACAAACTAAAATTTATATTAAAAACATTAAGGATTTCGACTTAGCGGCTCCGCCGCATATAAAAAAAGCAGCCTTACGGCTGCTTTTATCATTTACTTAATAACTTTTTCACGTAACCACTCACAACTCTGTTGTCGGCACGTCCTTTAACTTTAGATGAAACCGCACCCATTACCTTGCCCATGTCTTTCATGGTGGA
>JAQXNZ010000143.1 GCA_029098265.1 Clostridia bacterium
TATTTTCATTATATCACCTTAAAACTCTATATGCTTCATGCTCCCAGTTATCAAATGTTCCCAGCTGTTCATACACGTCTAACGCCATATCAAGGAGCGGCATCAGCGCCACAGCACCGCTGCCCTCGCCCAAAAACATTCCGCAGTCTATGAACGGTTCAAGCTCCAATGCTTCCATAAGCATTCTGCCCGCAGGCTCCTTTGAAAGGTGGGACGGCAGCATAAAATTCTTTATGCGTTCATCAAGTCTTACCGCCGCCAGTGCCGCCGCAGAGGATATAAAGCCGTCAATAACTACGGGCAGACCGTATACCGCACCACCGATAAATAAGCCTGTCATTGCAGCTATATCGAAGCTTCCAACCTTTGAAATCACATCAACGGGGTCACTTCCGTCAGGCCGATTTGTTTCAATGGCTTTCTTTATTACTTCTATCTTTTTATCCAGTGCCGCCGAGGACAATCCCGCTCCTCTGCCCGTCACTTTTTCGGCAGGCATGTCAAGCAGTGCCGATGTTACAGCCGAAGCACAGGTAGTATTTCCTATACCCATTTCACCCGTCAGCACTATGTCACAGCCATTTTCAGCCAATTCACCGACAATATCTATGCTTTTTTCCATCACTTCAAGGCACTGTTCTCTTGTCATGGCAGACCCCTCTGCTATGTTGTTTGTACCGTAGGCAGTCTTTATACTCCTTAAGCCTTCAACATCCGTTGCCATGCCCGCATCTATGGGCAGTACCTCAACACCCGCGCGCTTTGCCATTATACATACGCTGGAACGCATTTCCGTAAAGCTTTTTGCCACCGTTGCCGTTACCTCCTGTCCGCACTGGGAAATGCCCTCGGACACAACACCGTTGTCGGCACACATTATGACAAGTACCTTTTTTTCAAGTTCGAAATGACCGCCCCTTACAGCGGCTATTTGAGTTATCGCCTTTTCCAACTTTCCCAGCGAAAACAAAGGCTTTACAACAGAAAGCCAGCGCCCGTAGGACGCCGACTCGGCATTTTCATCAAGTTCTCTTATGTTTTTCAAAGCATTATCAAGCTTCATTATGACACCTACATTTCAATATACTTTCTGGCGGATATGCCCTTATCATAGGGATGCTTTATTTTCTTCATCTCCGTCACATAGTCCGATAATTCAATGAGCCTTTCGGACGGGTTTCTGCCTGTCATCACTATTTCCAAGCCATCGGGACGATTATTGGTGAGTTTTATCACTTCATCTTCATCAATCAGACTGTTATTTACCGCCGCAATTATTTCATCAAGGACAAGCAAATCAAAATGCTCATTGTTTATCATTGTTTTTATATTCTCAAATGTCTTACAGCAAAAGCTCCTGTATTCGCTTTTTTCTTTTTCCGTCATGCTTCTTAAGAATTTTACACAATCGGGATTTTCTAAAAGACATATGTTTTCAAGTCTATCCAGTACCGCCCTTTCTCCGCTTCTGTTGTCTTTAAGAAACGAAGCGTACAGTACCTTTCCGCCGCCTCCCGCACACCTTACGGCAAGACCCACGGCGGCTGTAGTCTTTCCCTTTCCGTCTCCGCAGTACAAATGTATGAGACCCTTCATCAGTCCACACCCTTTTCCAGTATTCTATAGACAGCGTCCAAATCTATATTATTCCGTACATTGTCGGCAAGTATGTCGTACTGTCTGTTTTTGTATTCCTGCATGTTAACAGCCCTTATACTGTCGCAGTCTATGCCCTTGTTTTCAGCTATGGCCTTTATCAGTGCGTCGGTCACCTCTCTGCTGTCAAAAATGCCGTGAATATATGTGCCGTATACATTGTTAACGCCCTTTTGTATAACGTCCGTATTCCTGCTTCTTCCCATGTGTATCTCGTAGCCGTAAAAGCTTTTACCTGACATACCGCTAAGCATACCGTCTGTATCATTTATGATACCCTCTGTCCTTACGGAAACCTTTTCGGTCTCGAAAACCGTTTCCATAGGTATAAGTCCCATGCCGATATATTCTCCCTCGGTCTCGGCACCCGAAATATCGGTTATTTTTTCTCCCAGCATCTGAAATCCGCCGCAAATACCGAAAATCAACTTTCCCGCATAAGCCAACTGTTTTATTCTTGCTTCAAGTCCGTTTTCTCTGAGTATCAGCATATCGCCCACAGTGTTTTTTGTTCCCGGTATTATTACCATGTCGGGCTCGCCTAGCTCGGATACCGAGGCCACATATCTGACCGTTACGCCGTCTATGCATTCCAGCGCCATAAAGTCCGTAAAGTTAGATATTCTGTTAAGCCTTATGACTGCTATATCAATAACTCCCGTTTCATCCTTTCTGCCGAACCTTTCGCTTAAGCTGTCCTCATCATCTATATCGCATTTGATATACGGAACAACGCCTAGTACCTCTCTGCCGCATTTTTCTGTAAGCATATCAAGACCGGGTTTAAGTATTTCCTTATCCCCTCGGAATTTATTTATTATAATGCCCTTAACAAGCTTTTTTTCGTCCTCATTAAGCAGCTCCATTGTGCCTACAATCTGGGCAAATACGCCGCCCCTGTCAATATCCCCTGCCAGTATAACGGGCGCTGATACCATTTTGGCAAGACCCATATTGACTATATCGTTTTCCTTAAGATTGATTTCTGCAGGACTTCCCGCACCCTCTATGACGATTATATCATTGTTTTTGGCAAGCTTATTATAGGCTTCTGTTATGTAAGGTATAAATTCACGCTTTCGTTTATAGTATTCCATAGCGTTCATATTGCCTATGGGCTTTCCCATTACAATTACCTGTGAACCTGTATCATTGGTGGGCTTAAGCAGTATGGGGTTCATGCACACATCGGGCTCTATGCCCGCCGCTTCCGCCTGCATTACCTGCGCTCTGCCCATTTCCTTTCCGTCCAGGGTTATATATGAATTGAGCGCCATGTTCTGGGATTTGAAGGGTGCCGCCTTGTATCCGTCCTGTGTGAATATACGGCAAAGCGCTGCCGCAAGGAAGCTCTTTCCCACGTTCGACATAGTTCCCTGTATCATTATCGCCTTTGCCATAAGCATTCCTCCAGTGCCGCAAGCATTTTTATATTGTCTTCATGTCCCTTTACGGCAGTTCTGTAATAGCTTCCGTCCAGCCCTCTGTAGTTGGAACAGCTTCTTATAAGCACTCCCTTGTCAGCCATAAGCTCCTTAAGCCCTTCAAAAGCCCGAAACAGTATAAAGTTTGCCGATGCTGTATAATATTTTATTCCGAGTGCTTCAAGCCTGCCGCATATAAAATCTCTTTCATGCTCTATATAATCCGCAGTCTCTTTTATTACCCTGTCGGCAATAAGACAGGCCGCTTCTCCCGCCGCTTCCGCAGTGCAGGAAATATTCCAGGGCTGTCTTGTCGAATATATTTTATCAATAAGCTCTCTGTCGGAACAAACGCCGTAGCCCAGCCTTATGCCCGGTATTGCGAACATTTTTGTAAAGGCCTTTACAATAAGCAGATTTTTATACGAGTCAATATATTTTAATGCCGACATTTCCCTGCCGCCCTTTACGAAGTCCAAAAAGCATTCGTCAATAACAGCAAGAGTTCCCGTTTTTCGGCATTTATCCAGTATTCTAAAGACCATATCATCTGATACGCATCTGCCCGTCGGATTGTTCGGAGTACATAAAAACAGCATGTCCGTATCATCTGTTATAAGCTTTAAATAGTCCTCATAGAGTGCAAAGCCGTTTTCCTCTTTCAGTGTATAAAAAACCTTGCGGCAGTTGACAGTATCCGCCGCCTTTTCATATTCCGCAAAGGACGGCGCTGTAAGCAAAACGGTTTTCGGCTTTACGGCATGCACTGTGTCGAATATAATTTCCGCCGCACCGTTGCCGCACACAATGTTTTTTGCGTCTGTATTTTCCATTTCGGCTATGGACTGCCTAAGCTTTTTATACTCGGTATCGGGATACTTATCCGCATTTATATATGACTTTGAAATTGCTTCAATAATTTCCGGCTGTATGCCGAGAGGACTAATATTTGCAGAAAAGTCCAGCATTTTTCTTTCGTATGAATATATATCTCCGCCGTGTACCTTTTCCATTACAAACCTCCGAGTAAAACAAACTTTATTAAACCAAAAACAACAATCGTAATTACAGCTGACACATACATCAGCCTGTTGGCGCTGACGATATGTTCTGCACTGACCTCGTTCAGCGCATCGCCTATATAGTCCTTTTTGTACAGCTCGCCGAAGTACCATGCATCTCCCGCCAGCCTCAGACCCAAAGCGCCTGCACAGACGGCCTCGGTCTGGGCAGAGTTGGGACTTTTATGCTTAAGCCTGTCTCTTTTGAATATCTTTACGGCATTTCTGTAATTGCAGCCGAGTATAAACGAAGCAATAATCATAAACACGGCGCTTATTCTGGACGGAATAAAATTCACCGCATCGTCAAGCCTTGCCGCCGCCCTGCCGAAATATAAATATCGGCTGTTTTTATAGCCTACCATTGAGTCCATTGTATTTATCGCTTTATACAGTGCGCCGAGCGGTGCGCCGCCTATAAACATATATATAAGCGGAGCAATCACCCCGTCGGAAGTATTTTCTGCCACGGTCTCTATGGCAGCCTTTGCTACGCCCTCGCAGTCCAGTCTTTCGGTATCTCTGCCTACTATCATGGAAACGGCCTTTCTGGCTCCTGTCAGGTCATTTGCTTTAAGCCTTTCATATACATTCATGCTTTCTTTTTTGAGGTCTCTGGCGGCAACAAACAGCCAGCAAAGCAGGCTTTCGCATATAAATCCGACAGTTGCTTTAAATCCATACAGAAGCCTTAAAACAAAAAACACTGAGAAAAAGCATATGCAGCAGACCGATACAGCAAGAACAACACCGCCCGCCAGCTCTCCGCCGTTACTTTCGGGAAATATTTTTCTAAAAACATTTTCAAGCGCTCCGATAAGCCTTCCCATAATCCTTATGGGGTGCAGAGCAAAATTCGGGTCGCCGAACAGGCAGTCCAGCAGAAAACCCGTCAATACCGCAAATAATGAATACATAATATCCTCACTTTATTTTAACGGCGATACCGGCATGCACTCTGTATACTGCCTCTGCCTTTGATGCAAGCACGCACAACGCCCTGCCCGTCTTTTCACGCCAGTCACGTTCAAATCTGTCAACGGGAACAATTCCTCCGCCTATCTCATCACTTATAACAACATCCATTTTGAGAGCGTTTTCAATGAGCCTGTCTGTATCATTGCCGTTTTCCAGTTCTTTTCTTACAAGTATATGAAAACCGTTCAGTACGTCGGCACCTTTGAAATTGTTTCGGACAAATTCACCTTTGCCCTGATTTCTTCCTCCGATAACAAGTATCATAGCCTTCCTCCGATAACACAAGCCGCAAGAACGGCAAGCTCCTCCAGCTGTAAATAGTATCCTGCCAAATCGCCCGTAATACCTCCGAAATTTTTCATGCAGTTATGATAATGATACAGCAATATTGCCGCAGAAAACACAAGCACCAATACAGCGGAAACACTGTCAAATACAAACATAATCAACATACATACAGCCGCCTCTGCCAAAAGCACGGCAAGAGCCTTCTTTTTATCCGTCATATCGCTCCA
>JAQXNZ010000144.1 GCA_029098265.1 Clostridia bacterium
ATCATCTCTCCCTTAAGCTTTAAAACCGACTGTCTGCATTTATTTGTATAGATTTTATCCGCAGATAATAATATTACTTTTGCCGAGTCATTTCAACAATAAATTGCCCTTGTACATAAAAAAGACCTGCCTTTGCATATATAATATGCTCTGACAAGTCTTTTTTGTTTTTAAAGTGAGAAATAACAGTACAGATACTGTATCTCAGATGTATCGCTGTCATCTATGTACAGCTTAACCAAACGATAATCTCCGTGATCCAGTTCGCCGTATAAGTCGACCCAGTAAAAGCTTAACTGCATGGTATCTCCGCTTTCCACCACATAGGCCATGTCATTCCAGTCCGGTATTTCCGTTGTCGTATAATTCAGTCTTTTCCATTTATCCGATGACCTTTTCTCAATGGAATAGTAATCACCGAAGGCCGTCTGAGTATATCCGTTATTGACAATATTTATTACCATTCCCCTTGACGTTACAGTGCCTTCGATAGGCGTCATATACAGCACATCGGAGGTTACATCGGTAAATTCTTCGCTTTCTTTAGCATAGTCATATCCCCATGTGCTGAATATAACAGGCTCGTTGTTTGCCATTCTGGACAGATCCGCCCTGTAGAGGAATCCGAAAACCGCACAAATACCTACAGCGAAGCCTATAAGTAATAAAGCAATCTTTTTCAATGTCGATCCCACCTCAGCTTTCGGTATATAAAGGTATTCTGACCGTTGCCTTGAACACATCTCCGTCTGCGGTTATTTCTAGACGTCCTCCCTGTATTTCCGAAAGACTTTGGGTTATGGAAAGTCCCAGTCCTGCGCCCTCCGTTGTTCTTGAAGCGTCTCCCCTTACAAAACGCTCTGTCAGGCTTTTCAAATCAACATTGTCAATAGGTATGACCGATACGTTTTTGATTGTAAATATACCCTCCGTCTCGCTCTTTGTTATGTCTATAAACACCCTTGTTTTAGGCATTGCATACTTAAGCGCATTGGTTATAAGGTTTTCGGCTATCCTCCACATGTGCTTTCCGTCGGCATATATATACACGTCCTCCGGAGCATTCATCTTGAACTCCAGCTCGGAAGCCTCTATCCTTTCCTCAAACTCGCCGAGGGACTGTTCTATCAGCTCCTTGAGGTTAATTTTGTTTTTAGACACAGCCAGATTTCCGCTGGAAGCCTTGCTGGCCTCCACCAAATCCTCTATAAGCTGTTTAAGCCTGTTGGTCTTCTCGTCCAGTATGGCAACATAGTTTTCTGCCTTTTCATTGTTGAGCTCCTCTCTTTTGAGCAGGTCAACGTATGTTATAATGGACGTCAGCGGCGTTTTAAGGTCATGGGAGACATTTGTTATTAACTCCGTTTTCATCTTCTCGCCCTTTACCGCCCTGCCGACAGCCTGTTTAAGACCATTCTGCATATTGGAAACGTCCGTGGCAAAGTTCTTAAGCGACGGTGATATATCATCGGGATTGACCTTTTTATCAAAGTTTCCCTCAGAGGTTTCCTTTACGGCAACCATTATTTTAGTTATGGACTGCATTGCCCTTGCCGTAAAAAATACGCCTGCCGCATCAAATATAACTATAATTATCTCAGGTATAACGGAATTGCTCATCACCGCTACGGCACTTAAAACACAGTTTATGAAAGCAAACATTATAAGACATATTATAATCCAAATTCTGAAGGTCTTTTCCTTAAAGAACGAAGCGATAAGCCTTAAAAACTTGCCTATAAGAGTATTTGAGAATACGACCTTCTTTTTCGCCTGTCTTGATATGCTTGTAACATAGTTTATAAGTATTACCGTATCCACCATAAACAACAGGCAGATAAGCCCCTTAAGTATACTTATCCACTCTGTGCCTACATAGGATATGGCTTCCACCATTCTTACGGCGGCAATATAGGATAAAAATGCTGCGGCAATAAACAATGCCGTACCAATATCATTGAAAACATAGTCAATGGCTAAAAGTGTGACCTGACTGTTTTTGCTTGTTTTTCCCGCCACAATGACCAGATAGATAATGCCCGATATCATTATAATACCGAATACGGCCGCAGACATTACCGCCCTCGGCGCATTGGCTCTTCTGCTTTCAAAGGCCTGATACTGCTTGGCAAATACTCCGTCTCCTTCCTCCACATTGTCGTCAATGCCCACATACAGCGTATAGCCGTTGTTTAACAGCAGTCTTGTGACTGAGTCCAGATAGTTGTCGTAATAGAAATAGTTCATCAGCTTTCCGTCATCGCTGTAGGTATAGTAATATTCCGTATCATATACGGCCTTGCCCTTTGTATATCTGCCGTCAAGATATGAATTTACACTCAGCTCGGAAATTGTTCTGGCATCACAGTTGGATATTTCGCTCTTTGTCCTTGTGTTTACAAGACAGTAGTAGAAATCCGTATATCTTTCCAGTTCCTTTACGGCATCATCATATTCATACAGCTGATCCTGTATGGCCTGTTCTCTGTAGTCATTGTATCTTTCATCAAAATATGCCTGATCCTCGGGGTTTGCAAATTTAACCTGAGTTTCCTCGCCCGTTGCCTTATATACGGCATACTCTCCAAGTCCGCTGTCCAGAGCGAAATTATATATCAGCTTGTCCTCGTTAAGGGCATTGCCGGCCTTTATGTTTTCTTCGCTCTTGAATACAAGCTTTGTGTTTACAACGGACCTAACCAGCTGGCTGTACTGGGCGTAGAAAGTGTCCGTATCAAAATAGCTGTTGTAGTTAAGACCGGACTCATATCTCATGTCAACTATATACACAAGGCTGTAACAGGTTATAAAGGCCGACAGCAGTATGGCAATTACCGCCGCCGCCTTTGTCTTTCCCGAATAGAGTTTAGATTTTTTCAATTTTGTAGCCAATGCCCCACACCACCTTCAAATACTTTGGTTCTTTAGGATTTATCTCTATTTTCTCCCTTATCCTTCTTATATGTACGGATACCGTATTTTCAGGTGCGAAGGACAGCTCATTCCATACCTTTTCATATATCTCATCGATTGAAAATACCTTGCCCGCATTTTCCATAAGCAACTGAAGTATTCCGTATTCTGTTGCCGTCAGCTTAACGGGCTCACCGTTTACCCTTACCTCCTTGGAGTCCTTGTCCAGCTCCAAATCGCCTATTTTTATTATGTTTCCCTTTTCCGCTATGGAGCCGAGGGCGGTATATCTTCTCATGTGGGACTTTACTCTGGCTATAAGCTCCAGAGGATTAAACGGCTTTGTTATATAGTCATCGGCGCCGAAATTAAGTCCGATTACCTTATCCGTGTCCTCTGTTTTTGCCGAAAGCAGTATAATAGGTATATTCAGGCTTTCCCTTATCTTTACAACTGCCTTAAGTCCGTCCATTTTCGGCATCATTATATCCATAATAACAAGATGAACCTCATTGTTGTCCAGCACCTTAAGAGCCTCCTCTCCGTCATAGGCCTTAAGTATGTTATAGTCCTCCTGTCTAAGATATATTTCAATAGCATCAACTATGCTTTTTTCATCATCGCATACGAGAATGTTGAGTTTTTTATTTTCCATGTTTTGTCCCCCTTATTTAAAACCCTTTTTGCAAAATCCGACACATATATCATACAATCATTTTTTTACAAAAATTATCCTTATTTCTTTCGACTTTCTTAAAAATTCTTTTTTTAATCATATCATAAATTTATATACTTAGGGAGTATTATTTTCAGACTGCCTTATTTTACAAAAAAGAGACTTCTTTTACTTAAGGTAGTTTAAAAGAAGTCTCCTGCATATTTTATTCTCTGCCTGCCATAGTTACTGACACCGCCACAAGGGCTATGCCCGCTATCTTCATAATTGATGCCGACTCATTGAAAAGGAAAATTCCTATAAGAGCCGCACTGACCGGTTCAACTGCTGCCATTAGAGAGGCCTTGCTTGCCTCAACCTTCGCCAGTCCGTTTGTGTAAAGGGTAAAGGGCAGTACCGTCGTAACAAGGGCGAATATGACCGAAAACATCAGCATTCCGTTTTCAAATATCTTCGTTATGACCGATATGCTGAACGGCATAAGAAATACGGACGATATTAGGAAGGTAAAAAATGTTATTGTGGTCGAGTTGTATTTCTTTATGGCAAACGCCGTAAACACCGTATACATGGCATATCCGAAGCCTGCACCCAGTCCGAACAGTATTCCTGCGGCGGATACGTTTCCTCCGTCTTCCAAAAGTCCCGTAACAAGGAGACAGCCTATAAAGGTCATAAGCAGTACAAGCAGTTTTCTGCCCGTAAACTTCTCGCCGAAAAATATAACCGAAAATATCATTACTATTGCCGGCGCCGTATAAAGCAGTGTAGCCGCCACACTTGTCGAGGACAGATTTATCGACTTCATATAGGCCCAGCTGAAAAATATAATTCCAACGAGTCCAGCCGCTGCAAAGTATTTTAAATCGATTATCCTTTTGAGCTTCAGTCCGTCCCTGTTTCTCAGCAGGTTGTATATAAGCAGCAGTATTGCCGAAATATACGCCCTTGTGCTCATTATCTCAAATTCCGTAAAGCCCATAGCAGTGAAGCGCCTGGTAAATATGCTCATCGTTGACCAGAGCAGTCCTGCGGCTATGATATAAATAATGCTTTTGTAATCTGTTCTTTTTTCTTTCGTATTTATGTTTTCTGTAATTGTCTTCTCTGTTTCTGTCATTTTTTATCCTTCATTCTGTCCCATTTTTATTGTCTTGCCCGATGCTACCGAATAAATGTAGCATTCCTTTACTCTCATACCCATTATCTTTTCAAGAGCAGCTGTATAAAGCTCCATCTGAACATCATATCTCTCGTGGAATTTTCTCTCACTGTCCTCATCATATCGGTCGGTCTTATAGTCCAGCAGAACTATCTCGCCATTTTCCACAAAACAGCAGTCAATTCTTCCGTGCAGTATGACGGCCTCATCCATATCCGCATATTTATCGTCCTTATATATTTCCATCGGCGTTACCGCCGAGGTAAAGGCTTCCTCCCTGTATACCGCATCGGCCTTTAGTATTCTGTCATAAATATCCGAGTCAGCAAACATCTGTATTCTCTTTATACTGACTGCCTTTGCCTCCTCATCGGAAAGTATTCCGGCACCCTTCAGGTTTTCCACGAGTATTTTTATGCCATTATAATCGTATTTTTTTGAAAAGTCCATATGTTCAATTACTTTATGCACGGCAGTTCCCTTTTCTGCCGCCGACAGCCCCTTTTCCTCGGCATAAAAATCGGGCTTTTTCACCGTATGTGAAAGCTTTGTTCCCCTTATCCGCTTTACATCTGAAACGGATACCGAGCCCGGGACGGCTGTCTCAGCCGCATAGGGATATTTCCAGCCCAGTCTTGCTGCAATCTGTTCTGTCAGGAACGCTTCTTCCTCCTCGGTTTCGGCTTTTCTTTCCTGCACCGTCTTTTCCGCCGATACTGCGGAAACGGAATTAATAAAGTTAATGTCAAAGGACGCTCTGTGGGAATACAGACCGTTGTTCTTTTCCACCGTGTCTGCCAATCCCAGTTCTCTAAGCACCTGTCCATCCCTGTGTCTTGCCACAGCGGTCAGTATCCACTCCATGAAGCTTCCCGCCTCGGCTATGTCAAAGGGCGGCAGTGTCACTTCATATCTGCCTGCATACATGGCTCTTCTTGCCGCCGCACTTTCGCTGTCCGATGCACAGCCTGTTATTATGAGCTTTTCCTTTGCCCTTGTCATTGCCACATACAGTATTCTGCATTCCTCCGAAGCCGAATCACGCTTTATGGCCTCAGCTATTACCGCTCTCGGCAGAGTATTGTATTTTACCCTTGTGCTCTGGTCGGTGTACTCACTGCCAATGCCCAGTTTTTTATGGATAATCACATTGGAGCTCATATCGGTTTTATTGAACCTAGAGCCGCAGCCCGATAAAAACACCACAGGAAATTCCAATCCCTTGCTTTTATGTATTGTCATTATTCTCACACCGCCCGTAACGGCTGTGCTTTCGCTGTCCGATTCAAGGTCGTTTTTCTTAATTTCCTCCGTATACCTTATGAAGTCAAACAGCCCCTTAAAGCTCAGACTGTCATAGTCCGCCGCCTTTTTTACCAGCTTCAGCAGATTGGCCTGTCTTTGCTTTCCCTCGGGCATAACTCCCGCCAAATCATAATAGCCCGTATCTGTATAGACCGCCCATATCAGGTCGTTTATTTTTTCCTCGGCGGCCATGTCTCTCCAGCCTTCCAGCTGTTTCATAAACAGCCTTAGAGTTTCCTTTATTCTTTCACTGCTTCCCTTTTCTTCATAGGCGACAACGCAGTCCCAGTATTCGTCCTCACCGCTTTCAAGCTTTATCGTCAGCAGGTCATCGGCGCTCAGTCCGTACACAGGGGATTTAAGCACCGCCGCCAGCGGTATGTCCTGTCTTGGGTTATCGATTATCCTCAAAAAGCTCATGGCAGTCATTACCTCTGCCGTATCCAGAAAATCCGTAACCGACTCCGCCGAAGCGGGTATGCCCTTTGACGCCAGAATTTTTACAAACTCCGCTCCGCTGCTCTTTTTTCTCATTATAACGGCAATGTCTCCGAACTCAAGTCCTCGGTACTCTCCCAGTGCGGCATCATAAACCTCAAGCCTGTCTCTGCCGTACATCAGGCTGTTTATCCTGTCGGCCACAAAGTTCATCTCTATTTCGGCCGCAGCCATGTCCTCGGCATCTTCGTCCTCATCATCGAGGTCTTCGGCCTTCTTTTCCTTGCTGATAACGTCTATCTCCACCGCTCCGCCGACATGGGCATTACCCGTATATACGGGAAAATCCGCTCCCGTATAGAGCATGGCCTTTTCATCATAGTCTATGCCGCCCAGCTCCTTCTGCATAAGCTGCATGAATATAAAGTTTATTCCGTCCAGTATTTCGCCCCTGCTTCGGAAATTTTTGAACATATCTATTCTTTCGTTTTCCGCACCCTTTTCCAGTGAAAAGGTGTTGTATTTTTCCGTAAATATATCGGGGTCGGCCTGTCGGAAGCTGTATATGCTCTGCTTAACGTCGCCCACCATAATTCGGTTATTATCTCTTGACACCAATGACAGTATCAGCTCCTGTACCGCATTGCTGTCTTGATACTCGTCGGTCATTACATAGGCGTATTTTTCCGTCAGCTCCTTAGCTATATCTGATTTTACGGGGTTTTCGGCGCTTGAGTTTTCGGCGCTTGAGCCTTCGACTGTGAGCGCTCTCAGGCAATAGTGTTCCAAATCTCCGTAATCCGCTATTCTTCTCTGTCTTTTCTCTGCGTCAAATCTTTCGGAAAATTCCTCGGTCAAATCCAGCAGGAGACATATACCGTAGCCTGCCTTCTTTATGTCCGCACGCATTTCGTCTATACTGCGTATGAAGAATTTTTCCTTTATATTGCTGAATATTTTCTTTGTCCTGTCCCTTAAATATTTAACCTTTTCCTTCATAGAAAAATCGTATTTTTTTCTGGAAAGGGCATCGAACTTCATATCCGATATATATGCATAAAAGGTTTCTATATCCTTATCTGCTTTTTTCAGTATTGTTTCAATGCGTTCAATATCATTGCTTATCATCGGGAAATAATGAGCGGGTCCGTGCGGATCCATGCACAGGCGCAATTCTTCCCTCGAATATTCAAGGGCCGCCGTTAAATATGAACATATCTGCTCCTTCATCAGTTCAAACCATATTTCGCCGTTTTCGGCATAGTCGGCCTTCCGCTTACTTATCCATTCCTTTTCATCGGGGCAGCTTCTCATAAATTCGTATATTTTAAGCACCAGCTCCTTAAGCTTTCTGTCGCTGGTTCCGTCGCTGTAGTTTTCCACCAGATAAAGAAATTCCTCGGGCTGTTCCGAAGCATACTTTTCCTCGAACAGCTCATCAAGCACCTCATCCTTAATAAGCTCGGTCTCCGTCTGGTCGGCAACTCTGAATGCAGGGTCTATGCCGAGACGGTTATAGCTGTCTCTTGCCACCCTCAGACAGAAAGAATGTATAGTCGTAATATCGGCATGATTAAGCAGTACGGCCTGTCTTCTCAGGTTTACCGACTCGGGAGACCTTCTGATCGCATCAGAAACAGCCGCCCCGATTCTTTCCTTCATCTCGGCGGCGGCTGCCTTCGTAAATGTGACAACAAGCAGTCTGTCAATATCCACGGGAGCCTCCTCATCGGTTATCAGCTTTATTATTCTTTCCACCAGCACCGCCGTTTTGCCGGAGCCGGCTGCCGCCGAAACAAGTATATTCCCGTTTTTTTCATTTATAGCATCAAGCTGCTCTGCTGTCCATCCCATATATGTTCCCCGTTTCCTTATGCTCCCTGAAGTCTCTGCTCCAAAGAAAGATATTTAGTAAATGAATTAAACATAGTTTCATAGGAATTATAGCAGAAATTTTCAATAAAAGCTATTGTATGTCTGCCGTATTTATCTTTGCTGAACACATATCTCATCATTGCCGATGAAAACAGCTCAGAAAAGCTGCCGGAATACATTATGGCGCAGGCATACAGCAGATCAAACATTTTTTGTTCTGCCTCGCACATATCAAAGGCTTCAAAAAGCGACTGCCGCATCTGTGAAAGCCTGATGGAGCATTTTCTGCACCTGAGTATCTTAATGGAATGATGCACAGCCATAAGCTTTATAAATCTCCTTCCCTTCTCCTTTGTCATTGTATATACATTGTCTCCGAACACATTTCCGTTCATTCTGTACTCCGCAAAGTACTCGTATGCGTCCGCCACCGTAGAATTGATACATTCCTCAAAGAAAGCACGGCAAAAGCCGTTTTCCAGTTCATATATCATTTTCAGATACTCCTCCGCCTCATCATCTACTGTGGTTTTCACTATATCGTGTCTGCCCCTGGGGCCTTTATATAAAAAATCAAGCATAGACATAACCTCCATGCTTGAATTTTATAATACATCACTGTTGTCTTTCAAAGCTTATCCTACGCATTTTGCGACAGTACCTTTTCCAAATCGTCAACTGTTATTTCCAGTGTATAACCGCCCAGCTCGTCTGCAAAGCTTACAAGCAGCAGGTCAATATCGTTAACAAAATAGAGCATATGGGTCATGGCTCTTTCCTTTGCTGCTTCATAAGCACCTTCAAATTCGTTTATGCTGTTTTCATACATAACATCAAACAGCTTTTTATATATAAGCGAATATTTTTCAGCCACCGCAAGACCCTCTCTGTCACCGGCTATCATTACCTTTACGCCGTTATTTTCTTTTTCCAACAAAAACACCTCCTTGTCAAACGCCTTTAAAATCAGTGTATGCTTGCAGTTCTACCGTCTGAAAAGGCGGAGAATTACTTCATTGATTAAATAATATCAACGACATGTAAAAAAATCAACCGATAATATTCATTTAAGCGGTTGCATTATCCGTCTTTATAGGATAATATATTACAAAAAGCGGCTTATTTAAAATTAAGATAAATTTTAGGGGGATAAAAATGGAAGCATTAAAGAAGAAAATATTAAAAGACGGCACTGCTATCGGAACTGACATCGTTAAGGTTGACAGCTTTCTCAATCATCAGATAGACATAGCCTTTATGAACGAGATAGGCAAGGAGTTTGCCAGAATATTCAGCGATGTCGAGGTTACAAAGATAGTAACGATAGAGGCCTCAGGTATTGCCATAGCGGCTATTGCAGCCCAGTATTTCAATAATGTTCCCGTAGTTTTTGCCAAAAAGACAGAGTCAAGAAATCTTGACCCCGACAAGTATCACGGCGAGGTTTACTCCTTCACAAAGCAGAGAGTATACCCCATTATGATTTCCAAAAAATATCTGTCGGCAGATGACAAAATTCTTATCATCGATGACTTCCTTGCCAACGGAAAAGCGGCTCTCGCCCTTAAAAATCTCTGCGAACAGGCAGGCGCCACGGTTCAGGGTATCGGCATCGTTATCGAAAAAGGCTTCCAGGGCGGCGGAAAGCTCCTCCGAGAAGAAAACGGCATAAGGGTCGAGTCCCTTGCCATAATCGACAGCATCGACAACGGTATCATCACTTTCAGCAACTGATAATTATAAACCTTAAAATAACGGCTGTGACAGTTTTGTCACAGCCGTTTAGATTGTAGTAAACTCAACTAATTATTTGAAATTACCCATTATTAGCCACAATAACCGGGAAAGGTTCGGAAAACCGGGAAGGTTTTCTGAGGCTTTAAACCGAGGCATAGCAAACCGGGAGAATGTACCCCGGCACCGTAGGCGTTCCCGAAGGGAATTTGTGAACCTGCGAAAGAGACCGCGCACATATCAGCGGCAATGCCGTCGCCCGCAAGCGGGCGCTTTGCACGCAAAGTGATAACGGCATCGGAGAAGTCCTTAGACACAAGCTGTGCGCAGTGTAAAGTGCAAACCGCGTGAAAGTCGCGGCGCCACAGGCGTTCCCGTAGGGAATTTGAGAACCTGCCAGACTTCATACATTAATTTAAACAAGTCGAAAACCTGATTTCGACTTAGTGTCGACTTTGTCGACACTCTCAAATACCCTCTCTGAAACAGAGAGGGTATTTCTTATTTATTCAGTTGCTCAGTCTTTAACCGTTATAGCGAGTCCGTCATCATCGAATTTTACTGTTACGCCGGAAACTCCGCTGCCGTTAACCGTGTTCTTAAGGCTGTTTATATTGACGTCGTCATATTCTGTTCCGTCAATGCTTATTCTTGTATCTTCGTCAAAGGAGAATTCTACCTGTCCGTATCCGTCAACATCAAGTCCCATTCTTCCTCTGGGGTATGAGCTGTTTGTAACGGTCATAAAATCAAGTTCTCCCCTTGCCTCGGAAACATAGCCCTCTATTCTTGTAACCTCACT
>JAQXNZ010000145.1 GCA_029098265.1 Clostridia bacterium
ATCAAGAAACCATTCGGCTACTCACCTTCTCCAGAAGGCTCTCCGTACCGTACTCGGCACTCATGTTGAACAGGCAGGCTCTTATGTAACACCCGACAGACTTCGTTTCGACTTCACTCACTTTGCCGCAATGACTCCCGAGGAAATTCAGCAGGTTGAGGATATTGTAAACGAAAAGATACTCGAAAGCCTTCCCGTAATGATTTCACAGGAGAGCATTGAGGACGCAAGAAAGCTCGGTGCCATGGCTCTGTTCGGAGAAAAATACGGAAATATCGTTCGTGTTGTAAATATGGGCGGATACAGCGTAGAGCTTTGCGGCGGCGCTCATCTTGAAAACACAGCCCAGGTCGGCTCATTCAAAATCATTTCCGAAAGCGGTATCGCTTCGGGCGTAAGAAGAATTGAAGCCCTTACAGGCGCAGCGGCACTCAAATATTATCAGCATCAGGACGAAACACTCAAGGCTGTATGCAAGGCAGTTAAGTCCACACCCGAAAATATGCTCAAGAGAATTGAAGCAATTATTGCCGAAGAAAAACAGACAGCCAAAGAGCTTGAATCCCTTAAGGCAAAGATTGCAGGCGGCGCAGCAGATGACATTCTTGCAGGCGCAGCTGAAATCAAGGGAATCAAGGTTGTATGTGCAGAGGTTAAGGACGCAGATGCTAATGCCCTCAGAACAATGGGCGACCAGCTCAAGAACAAGCTCGGCAGCGGCGTAGTTGTACTTGCTTCCGCAAAGGACGGCAAGGTAAGCCTTCTCGCTATGGCGACAGACGATGCGGTTAAGGCAGGCGTACACGCAGGCAACATCATCAAGGCTGCGGCAGCAGTATGCGGCGGTGGCGGCGGCGGACGTCCCAACATGGCTCAGGCAGGCGGCAAGGACGCTTCCAAGATCGCTGACGCACTCACAAAGGCTAAAGAGGTTATCGAAGGACAGATTTAATATGCTAAGTCGAAAACAGGTTTTCGACTTGTTTAAACTGAGGTATGAACTCCTAAGACACTGCACACAGATTGTGTCTTAGGAGTTCTCCACGCCAGAAATGAATTCTGCCATGGTTTAAAGCCTCAGAAAACCTTCCCGGTTTTCCGAACCTTTCCCGGTTATTTAGGCTAATATAAGGTGATTACAAATAATTAGTTAAATTTGTCTATACTCTAATAAAAAGGGCCTTGTTTTACGAGGTCCTTTTTAGTGCAGTCATATCAATATATCATTCCGCCATATCTGTTTCAATTAAATTTCTCAGCTTCAAAAGTTCTTCATACTCATACTTTGTGATAAGATTAAGCATCTCCTGTATGCCCTTCTCCTTTGACTTATCATACTGTCGGAAACATCTGTAATACTTTCCTGCGTCATTGCGTTTGATATTAACAGGAAGGTATCCCGCCTCAATAAGCTGTAAATTAATAATCATTCGTCCCGTCCTGCCGTTGCCGTCAACAAAGGGATGAATATTTTCAAATTTCAGATGAATTTCAGCGGCGGTTTCAAACACGCTTGCTTTTTCTGAATTAAAAAGCGTATCCATTGCCTCAGGGACTTCTTCTGGCGGAAGCATTTGTTTATCTCCCACATGGACAGGTATTTTTCTGAATACGCCTGCATGGTCAACATCAAAAAACAGTATATTTCTGTGGATGTTTATTACCGTTTCCTGTGATATTTCAGGCTTCGTCAATACATAGTCCCATGCTTTTCCGCTGCCGAGAATCTCCATGTTCTCTTTCGCTGTGTATCCTTCAAGAAATGCATTTGATTTCAGGATAATTTCCGTATCATATTCCGTTACGGGATTGCCCTCTATGGCATTTGTGTTATATATATAGTTGCTCTTAAACTCATCAAAATAACGGCTTATAAGCACAGACCTCGGCTTTTTAGAAATATAGCTTTCTATAAATGCTTTTTGCTTTTCAAGCTCATATAACGTAATATCTTTATTCCATGTATTTTCCAAGCCTGTCACCTCCGCCGATAATAGAATTAATAACTTCATTTTAAACGATACAGTCACATAAAGCAAAGCATTTCTTATACAATAACCGACATAATATGCTGCACCAAAAAAGCAGGCAGAAAACTGCCTGCTGATTTGCAAAGATTTATTCCTCCTCCAGCTTAAGCACACTCATAAACGCCGACTGCGGCACAACTACGTTGCCGATCTGGCGCATACGCTTCTTGCCTTCCTTCTGCTTTTCAAGAAGCTTTCTCTTTCGGGAAATATCGCCGCCGTAGCACTTGGCAAGCACATCCTTACGCATGGCGCTTACAGTCTCCCTTGCCACTATCTTTGCGCCGATAGCCGCCTGAATGGGTATTTCAAAAAGCTGTCTGGGTATTTCCTTTTTGAGTTTTTCGCAAATCTTTCTTCCTCTTTCCACAGCCACCGATGAATGAACTATGAAGCTGAGGGCGTCGACTATCTCACGGTTTACAAGTATATCAAGCTTAGTCAGGCTTGCCTCCTGATATCCGATAAGGCTGTAGTCAAAGGAAGCATAGCCGCGGCTTCTGGACTTAAGCACATCGAAGAAGTCATATATTATCTCGTTAAGGGGCATGTGGTATTCAAGGGTTACCCTGTTTTCGTCCATATACTCCATGCTTATATATTCGCCTCGCCTCTGCTGGCAAAGCTCCATAATTGGTCCCACATAGTCCTTGGGAAGTATTATTTCCGCCTTGACAATGGGCTCCTCCATTTTCTCTATTCTTGCGGGGTCAGGCATATTGCTGGGGTTGGACAGCTCCATGACCGTTCCGTCCGTAAGGTATATTTTATAAATAACGCTGGGCGCCGTTGTAACAAGGTCGAGATTGAATTCTCTTTCCAGCCTTTCCTGTATAATTTCAAGATGAAGCAGGCCTAAAAATCCGCAGCGGAAACCGAATCCCAGCGCAACCGATGTTTCAGGCTCGAAGAACAGCGATGCGTCATTCAGCTGCAGCTTTTCAAGTGCTTCTCTCAAATCAGTATACTTGGCGCTGTCCGCCGGGAAAATACCGCAGTATACCATAGGATTTACCTTTTTGTAGCCGGGCAGAGCCTCCTTTGTGGGATTCTCGGCATCGGTTACGGTGTCGCCCACACGGGTATCTGCAACATTTTTTATGCTTGCCGTCAGGTAGCCTACATCTCCGGCGTTGAGCTCATCACAGGGAATCAGACGGCCTGCACCGAAAAATCCCACTTCTACAACGTCGAACTCCTTACCCGTTGCCATCATGCGAACCTTGGAGCCCTTTCTGACAGAGCCGTCAAATACACGCATAATAACGATAACGCCCTTATACTGGTCATATATTGAGTCAAATATAAGTGCCTTAAGCGGTGCAAACTCATCACCCTTTGGCGCAGGTATGTCAGTAACTATCTTTTCCAGAACAGCCTCTATATTTATTCCGTTTTTAGCCGAAATAAGCGGTGCGTCCTCGGCGGGTATACCGATAACGTCCTCAATATCCTTTATAACAAGCTGTGGATTGGCGCTGGGCAGGTCTATCTTATTGATAACCGGCATTATCTCCAAATCATTGTCAATGGCAAGGTATACATTGGCAAGGGTCTGCGCCTCGATACCCTGTGCGGCGTCAACAACAAGTATTGCTCCCTCGCAAGCCGCAAGGCTTCTTGATACCTCGTAGTTAAAGTCCACATGACCCGGAGTGTCAATGAGATTGAATATATATTCCTCTCCGTCCTGAGCCTTATAGATAAGACGTACAGCCTGAGCCTTTATCGTGATGCCTCTTTCCCTCTCCAAATCCATGTTGTCAAGCACCTGATCCTGCATTTCTCTTTCGGTAAGCAGTCCCGTTTTCTGAATGAGCCTGTCCGCCAGCGTGCTCTTGCCGTGGTCTATATGTGCAACTATGCAGAAATTTCTTATTTTATCCTGTCTGTCACTGGGCATAGCTATCCTCCTAATTTCATTATATCTGATTATTAATCATAGCATATTTTTTAACCGTTCTCAACAAATTTATTAAATCAGCTTAACAGACCGATTTACGCCAATCAAAACCTTTTTTTGCACAGAAAAAAGCACCCGAAGGGGTTCGAGTGCTTTTTTTGCAAACAGTTTTAAATTAAAGGGGGTATTATACAGAAATGGGGCGATTCCTGTATGTATTAAAGCTTTATCTTTAATACATCTATACTATACTATTACTATGTGTATAAATTGTGAACAAAGAATGAAAAAAATCCGAATAATTGATTAAGTTCAGATTAAACCAATATTATAAGGCTGTTGACAAAACCAATTAATGATTTGAAACTATTCAGTATTATTCGGGATAACCGGGAAAGGTTCGGAAAACCGGGAAGGTTTTCTGAGGCTTTAAACCGATGCATAGCAAACCGGGAGAATGTACCCCGGCACCGCAGTTGTTCCCGAAGGGAATTTGTGAACCTGCAATAGAGACCGCGCACATATCAGCGGCAATGCCGCCACCCGCAAGCGGGCGCTTTGCACGCAAAGTGATAACGGCATCGGAGAAGTCCTTAGACACAAGCCGTGCGCAGTGTAATATGCAAACCGCGTGAAAGTCGCGGCGCCGCAGGCGTTCCCGTAGGGAATTTGAGAACCTGCCAGACTTCATACATTAATTTAATCAAGTCGAAAACCTGTTTTCGACTTAGTGTCGACTTTGTCGACACTCTATTATTATATTCTTATGCTTATCTCTTTATATGGAAGAAATTCAAGCATTGTGATATACTTATGATATCAAAAGGTGTAAAGGAGGCAGGTTTATGAATATAGTTGATTTAATTATCAAAAAGCGTGACGGCGGAAAGCTCACCAAAGAAGAAATTGATTTTTTCATAAAGGGAGTTACCGATTCGTCAATTCCCGATTATCAAATATCAGCCATGCTCATGGCCATATATTTTCAGAACCTTGACAGTGAGGAAACTTCCGAACTTACTCTGGCAATGGCAGACTCCGGTTCAACCTTCGACCTTTCCTCTGTAGAGGGCATAAAGGTCGATAAACATTCAACCGGCGGTGTTGCCGATACCACCACACTCATTCTTGCGCCCCTTGTGGCAAGCTGCGGTGTTCCCGTCGTAAAGATGAGCGGCAGAGGTCTGGGCTTTTCGGGCGGTACCCTTGACAAGCTGGAATCCATTCCTGGCTTCAGAATTGACGTAACCGAGGAACAGGCGCTGCGCTTTGCCAAAACCAGCGGCATTGTGCTTATGAGCCAGACCGACAGCCTTACTCCTGCGGACAAAAAGCTCTATGCCCTCCGTGACGTTACGGGAACGGTGGAAAATATACCTCTTATATCCGGCAGTATAATGTCCAAGAAGATTGCGGCGGGTGCAGATGCCATTGTACTGGACGTAAAATGCGGAAGCGGCGCCTTTATGAAGGACTATGACTCGGCTGTATGCCTTGCCGAAACAATGGCTGATATAGGCAGGTCGGTAGGCAAAGAGGTAACGGCTGTGATAAGCAGTATGGACCAGCCCCTGGGCATGAACATAGGCAACTCTTTAGAGGTAATTGAAGCCATAGAAATACTTAAGGGCAATGTGGGCGGCGATTTGCTTGAGGTCGCACTTACTCTCGGTGCCTATATGCTGATGAGCGCCAAAAAAGTAAGCTCCGAAGCAGAAGGCAAGGCCATGCTTCTTGAAAACATAAAAAACGGCAAGGGGCTTGATAAATTCCGTGAGCTTCTCATACAGCAGGGCGGCAACCCCGGAATAATTGAGGACTATTCGCTTCTGCCCCTCTCTCCCGAAAAAACCGAAGTGCTTGCAGATGCCGACGGATATGTTCATTCCATGAATACGGCTGAAATAGGCAGGGCTTCGCTGGAAACAGGCGCAGGACGTGCATCAAAGGCCGACAGCATAGATTTCGGCGCAGGTATAATAATGAAGGTTCGCATAGGCGATACTGTTAAAAAAGGCGATGCCATAGCTGAGATTTATTCCGCCTCAAAGGAAAAATGTCTCTCTGCGGCAGGCTATCTTAAGGATGCCGTTGTAATAAAATCGGAAAAACCAAAAGCACCAAAGCTTATACTGGATATTATCAAATAGGAGGAAAAATATATGAAAAGAGCAGCAATAATAGTTCTTGACAGCGTCGGCATCGGCGAGCTTCCCGATGCGGCAAAGTACGGCGATGAGGGTTCCAACACACTCGTTAACATCAAAAAGAATTATCCCGCATTTAATGTGCCAAACATGGCTGCCCTCGGTCTCGGCAATATACAGGGCGAGGACATTGACCTGCTTGGAAAAACAGATGCCCCCAAGGGCTGTTACGGAAAAATGTTCGAGGCTTCAAACGGAAAGGACACAACAACAGGTCATTGGGAAATAGCGGGTATAGTTACGGAGAACCCCTTCCCTACCTTTACGGAAACGGGCTTCCCTAAAGAAGTAATGGACAAATTTGAAGCCGCCATCGGCAGAAAGACCCTCGGCAACTGCGCCGCATCAGGTACAACTATAATAAACGAGCTGGGCGATGAGCATGTAAAGACGGGATATCCCATAGTCTATACCTCTGCCGACTCCGTATTCCAGATTGCCTGCCACGAGGAGGTTATACCCGTTGACGAGCTTTACAGAATATGTGAGATTGCCAGAGAAATACTTGTGGGCGACTATGCCGTAGCAAGGGTAATTGCAAGACCCTTCGTAGGCAAGGGTAACGGAAACTACACAAGAACGGAGCGTAGAAAGGATTTCTCTCTTGCACCCACCTCAACAACCGTCCTTGACCTTATTAAAGAAAAGGGTATGACAGTAGCCGCCATCGGCAAAATAGAGGATATATTCGAGCACAGAGGAATGACCGTTACAGACCACACAACAAACAACAACGACGGTATCGAAAAAACTATCGAATATCTCAAAAAGGATTTTGAAGGTCTGCTTTTCACAAACCTTGTTGACACAGATATGATTTACGGTCACAGAAATGACGTAAAGGGCTATGCCGAAGCCGTTATGTATTTTGACAGCAAGCTTCCCGAAATAATGTCGGTTATGAAGGATGACGACATTCTTTTTGTAACCGCCGACCACGGCTGTGACCCCACAACACCCAGCACAGACCATTCAAGGGAGTACGTTCCCCTTCTTGTATGCGGAAAGAATGTTAAAGAGGGTGTCGATCTGGGAGTAAGAAAGACATTTGCGGACCTGGGAGCTACCGTTGCGGAATACCTCGGCATTGACGAGCGTTTCGGAGCAGAAAGCTTCCTTAAGGATATACTGAAATGACGGATATAAGAATACTCCAGCTGACGGAGGGAGCAAAGCAGGCGGAGGGTCTGACCGTTGTTATTGACGTTTTCCGTGCCTTTACCACCGCCTGCTTTATTATGAACAACGGTGCAGAGGCCATATATCCCGTGGGAAAGGTCGAAACAGCCTTTGACCTTAAGAATAAGCTTAAGGACTGCATACTTGTGGGCGAAAGAAACGAGGTAATAATCCCCGGCTTTGACTACGGCAACTCACCCGCCAATATCGAGCATGTGGACTTTACGGGCAAAACCGTTGTCCATACCACCAGCGCAGGCACCCAGGGCATAGTCAATGCCGTCAATGCGGACGAAATAATAACGGCTTCATTTGTGAATGTGTATGCCGTTGTCCGCTACATAAAACAGCGCAGTCCCGAAAAAGTCTCTATAGTATGTATGGGCAAGGCCGCCGTTGAACCCGCCGAGGAAGATACATGGTGTGCCGAATATATAAGAGCGCTTCTTCTCGGCGAGGACTACGATATTAAAAGCCTACTTGCGGAGCTTAGAAATCTGGAGGGACGCAGGTTTTTCCACCCCGATAATCAGGAACAGTGCCCCGAAAGAGACTTTTATCTTTCCACATCAGTCGGCATATTTGACTTTGTGCTGAAAGCTGAAAGCGTTGATAAATCTATCCCTCTTTACAGACTTAAAAAGATTAATGTATAATACACAGTCCGCCGAGAAAGTACCTCGGCGGACTGTAATTTTTATATGCTCTTTTTTAGAATAGATATAACATCCGCAATATCAGCATCAATACATATAGACTGTTTTTCTATTTCCTTTGGGCAGAAAGCCTCTCCCCTGTTAATGCAGGCATAAATACAGTCAGGATTTCGTGCCGCCATTCTCCAAAAAGGATACTTAATAATAACAGGTGTATTCATGCCAACGCCCAGTTCCAAAAGCAGTACCCTTTTACCTTCATGCCTTATCAAAAACTCCTCATATCTTTTTGCCGCACTATACCATCCCTCATCCTGCACAAAGCTGTCGTCACATCTAAGATTCATTGTCATAGGTGCGCCGCAGACGGGACATACGGGTATGAGTTCTGTCGGTATACGCATATTTCTTTGCTGGGCTATCATATTTCTTACGGCTTTTTCATTGTCATAGGTTTTGCCGTGGCAAGACTTTGAACATTGCCACAGTCCGTAATCCCCCTGAGTATAGAACACCCGTCTCTTGTCAAAGCCGGCAAGCAGGAACTGATAATCTACATTGGTAGTGAGCACAAAATAATCTCTGTCTCTCATAACGGAAAGCAAATCCTTATAGAGCTGACCGACCTCAATATCATATCGGTTCACATATATCTGCCTCGACCACCATGCCCAATATTCCTCAAGGGTTTCAAAGGGATAAAATCCGCCTGAGTACATATCGGTAATGCCGTATTTTTTTCGGAAATCAGAAAAGCTTTTCTCAAATCTTTCTCCACCGTAGTCAAAGCCTGCTGCCGTTGACAGACCTGCTCCTGCTCCTATCAATACGGCATCGGCGCTTTTAATCGCCCTGTCCAGCTTATTTATTTTGTCCGAGAAACTCTCTGTATATTTCGTAGTCCGTATTTTTGAAAACATTGAATATTACCTCAATCCCACTGCCCGTTGTCTCTTTATACTGCCTTACCGTTTTTATCGCTGTCTGCGCTGCCTGTCTGTTCGGAAAGTGGAATTCTCCTGTTGAAATACAGCAGAATGCAATGCTGTCAATTCCCTTTTCCTCTGCCGCCGTAAGGCAGGATAGATAGCAGGACGCAAGCAGCTCATTGTCCTCATTTGAAACGTCGCCGTCAATAATAGGCCCTACAGTATGTATTACATATCTGCAAGGAAGATTGTATGCCTCAGTCACCTTTGCTTTTCCCGTCGGCTCGGCATGTCCCTGACGTTCCATTATTTTTGCACATTCCAGACGAAGCTGAATTCCCGCAAAGGTATGTATAGCATTATCTATACAGCCGTGGCAAGGGCAGTAGCACCCTGTCATACCGCTGTTGGCAGCGTTGACTATGGCTCCGCATTTTAATGCGGTTATATCGCCCTGCCATAAATAAATATCCTTTTCTATCGGCGCAAGCTCCTTGATATCCGTTATGCCCTTTGCAGCTGTTTCTGCCCTTAGATACTCGTCCTGTATATTCAGGAAATCCAAGTCGGCCTTCTTAGGCTGACGGATGTTCATAAGGGAACGGAGCAGCCGCCTTTGTTCTTCCTCTTTTATCGGAACAGGCATACCGCTGTACTGTTTGTTTTCATCCAGCAGCCGCCTGATTAGATATGTTCTTCTCTCTGATTGCGTCATTTCCGTTCCCTTCTTTATCTTATATATCAGAATACATCAATAACAATTTTTCGCCGTGTGACTTACGTTATTCGCTTACAACGCTTATTCTTTTCTGTATGTTATTGCCGTTTACGACCTCGTCTACCATTGCAACGGCATAGTCAGCGTAACTGATAACGCTTTCACCCTTTGAGTTGAGTATAAGTTCTTCACCGCCGAGAATATATTTTCCTGTACGTTCTCCGTCGGGACGGAAATCTCCTGCAGGACTTATATATGTCCATTTTACATCATTTCTCCTGCGAAGCTCTCCGAGAGCCTTTGCCATTGCGGCGGCAAGGGGCTTGAACATATCAGGGTAATCAGGGCCGTCTGCAACACAGGCTGTATGCTCGGGATTTACATAGAGACTGCCTGCTCCGCCTACAACAATAAGACGTGTATCACTGTTTGAAAGTATATCGCATAAATGTTCAAGAGATGTGCTGTGCTGGGGCAGTGTATCCTCTGTCCATGCTCCGAAGGCATCTATAACTGCATCAAAGCCCTTTAAATCCTCTGCTGTAAGGTCGAATAAGTCCTTTTTGATTACCTTATCAGCCGCACTCTTGTTGTCCGAGCGAACAACGGCTGTAACATCAAGACCTCTGCCGACTGCGTCCTTTGTTATTAAGCTTCCTGCTTTTCCGTTTGCACCTACTACTGCTATTTTCATATTTAACTCCTCCTTATCTATCATGTCTCTATCGGTTTATCTATGCGCATCGGAGCGGCCGTTCTCCTCAGCTGTTGACCATATTATATGACCGCCGTTTTTAACCGTAAAGTACGCACAATATTGTGGTATGGTTACCGATAAGAAACTAATACACAGTTACCGAAAGGATACTTTTAAGTAAACACAGCCGTTTGTACAGCTTTGTACAGCTGAAATAATTTTTTAAAAATTCTATACTTGACCTAAAAATATCCGTACAGTATAATTCAGATGTAAGTATCAAAAAGAAACTATTGGAGGAGATATAAAAAATGAGCGAATGTAAACAAGCAAAAGAACTTCCTGCCTGTCCTGTAGAAGCAACGCTGACCTTAATAGGCGATAAATGGAAGGTACTTATTCTGCGAGACCTGCTGCCCGGCACAAAGCGTTTCGGAGAGCTTAAAAAATCTATAGGCAATGTCTCCCAAAAGGTACTTACCGCCCAGCTTCGTGACATGGAGGAAAGCGGTCTGATAAATCGAAAGGTTTATGCAGAGGTGCCGCCCAGAGTTGAATATTCTCTTACTGAACTGGGTATGAGCCTTAAACCGATACTCGATGCAATGCAGAGTTGGGGTGAAAGCTATAAAGCCTCTCTGGACTGAAAAAGGCGGCATCGATAAGATGTCCGCCTTTTACTTATATGTCTCCGTCAACCAGTTCTTTCAAGGTTATATTCTCAAAATAGTCATCAATTATACCGTTCAGCTTTTTCCACATGGGCAGGGTCTTGCATTCGGGCGCCCTGTTACAGCCTTCCCTATCGCATTCCAGACAGGCTACCGGAGCCAGTGAGCCCTCGGTAAGCTTCAATATTGAACCGACAGTGTATTCCTCAGGCTTTCTTGCAAGCTTATAGCCGCCGCCCTTTCCTCTCAGTCCTATAACAAAGCCTGACTTACTCAGTGAAGAAATAATACTTTCCAGATATTTTTCCGATATTTCCTGTCTGGCAGATATTTCCTTAAGAGTTATATACTCTCCGTTATTGTTTTCCGCCAGGTCTATCATTACCCTCAGAGCATAGCGTCCCTTGGTCGATACCTTCATTTTTATCACCTCAGCAAAAGCAAACTAACATCATACAGCCGTACGGACGGCATTAAGAAATCAAAAAGCTTTATTTTATAATTATACCACATTTATGGGTTAAATCAAAAATATTTTCTGTTTGTAATTATTATAATTTATTTAATTTGTCATTACAATATTATCTGTGTTATAATTTATAGAACATTGTTTTTCAGCGGCATTTAAGCTGCTGACATATTCTTCAATCGTTTTTAAAGGCAGGTTTAAATATGAAAAAAACAAACTTAAAGGAACAGCCGAAAAGCACTGTCACCGTGGGACTGCCCCGTGCCATGCTTTATTATCGTTTTGAAATTTTGTGGAAAAATTATTTTTCAGCCCTCGGCGTGAAATATATAGTAAGCGAACCGACAAATAAGGAAATGATACGAGAGGGAACATCCCTCTCCATTGATGAGGCATGCCTCTCAACCAAGATATTCATGGGTCATGTGAAGTCACTCATAGGCAAATGCGACTATATACTCATACCGAGAATAAGCTGTTACGGCATAAAGCGCAACATGTGTACAAAGTTTGAAGCACTCTATGACATGACCTTCAATATATTCAGAAATTCAGGTCAGAAGTTCATCTCCTACAACATAGACGAGCTTAAGCATCTTACAGAGGACAAGGCCTTTGCGGATTTGGGAGAAAAACTCGGATTTACAAGAAAGCAGTCCGTATCGGCTTATAAAACGGCAAAAAAGGCCGAAACCGATTATCTGAAAAATCAGGTCAAGGCACAGGAAGCCCTTTTCAAAAAACCGGGGCTTAAAATACTTATTGCTGCCCACAGCTATGTGGAATTGGATCCCTACATCGGCAAGCCCGTTGTGAACTATCTTAAAAAAATGGGCGTAACCCCTATTTATGCCGACGTGGTAGACAGACGTGACGCCATAAGGCAGAGCATAAAGGTATCTCCTACCCTCAAATGGGAGTTCAGCAAGGAGATTGTCGGAAGCATACAGATGAACCATGACAAGGTTGACGGAATAATTCTCCTGTCTGCCTTCCCCTGTGGCCCCGATTCAATGGTAAACGAAATGATAATCCGCCGTTTTGCGGGAACGCCTATGCTCAACATCGTTCTTGACGACCAGGACGGTACGGCAGGTCTTGAAACAAGGCTTGAAAGCTTTATCGATATACTGAAATTCAAAGGAGGTACTTT
>JAQXNZ010000146.1 GCA_029098265.1 Clostridia bacterium
GGGAACACCTAACGGCGCCGGAGTATATTCTTCCGGTTTGCTTTAGACAGGTTCTCAAATCCCCTTCGGGGACGCTTCGCGCCGCGACTTTCACGCGGTTTATACTTCTGCGGATTAAACTTGGAAAACTCTTCGTTTTCCTAACCAGTGCATCGCAAAGATAAATGCGACTGCGCTTGCGCAGCTTTTGCTATAAGCAAAAGTGCTGACCATCCGCACTAAAAATTAGTTTGTCTACAGCCTGAAACACAGGCGTCCGTATATAACTATGTTTCAAATCAATTTCATTTTATAAACTTCTCAAACACCTGATTGGAAACGTCCACCCCTCTGTCGGTTAGATACAGTCTTTCGTCCTTGGAGACAAGCAGTTTTTCCTGCGTCAGCTCCCTTATTTCCTTTGCATATACGTCATATATGCTCTTTTTGAACCTTTCCTTAAATACATTCTCCGATATGCCCTCGGTCATACGCAGTCCCATGAACATGAATTCCTCCTGCTTTTCGTCCTCGGTCAGTATTTCCCTGTCCTCGTTCAGCCCCTCAAAGGAAACGTATTTTTTGAAGTCGCAGGTATTATGGAATCTTTCACCGCCAACATAGGAGTGTGCTCCCAGTCCGAATCCCCTGTATTCCTCGGTACGCCAGTAAACTATATTGTGTCGGCATTCAAAGCCGGGCTTTGAGAAGTTACTTATCTCATATCTGCCGTAGCCCTTATCTGAAAGCATTTCATTGACAAGATAATACATTTTTCTGTCCAGCACCTCGTCCGTTTCCCTTATTATGCCCTTTTCATACATATCATAAAAGGGCGTTCCTTCCTCTATAATAAGGCTGTAGGCCGAAATATGCTCAGGTCGCAGCTTAAGCACATGCTCTATTGTCTCCTGCCAGTCGTCAAGGGTTTGCCCCGGCAGTGCGAACATCAGGTCAACATTTATGTTTTTAAAGCCTGCATCTCTGGCCTGCAAGAAGTTTGTTTCAAATTCATCGGCGGTGTGAATTCTGCCTATGCCCTTTAACAGTCTGTCCTGCCATGCCTGAAGTCCCATGCTCAGACGATTGAAATACATGCTATTCATTTCCGTCAGCTTTTTGGCGTCCAGCGTACCGGGATTGGCTTCTATGGATATTTCCGCATCACTGTCCACATCGAATTTTGACATGACCGTGTCCATTATCCTGCCCAGAAGCTTCGGCGGCAGTACTGAGGGCGTTCCTCCGCCTATAAATATGCTTTTGACCTTCATACCGTAAAAATCCGCCGCATACTCGTTCATTTCACGGCACAGTGTCCTCACATAGTCCTCATAGCAGTTTTCGGGCAGTGCAAAGGACGGAAAATCGCAGTAAAGGCATTTCCTTACGCAAAAGGGTATGTGTATATATAATGAAATATTTTTATTCAACTTATTCAGCTCCCCGTATGTTGTCTAAATCACTATATATCAATTCGCCGTCCGAGTCAAATATTTCGGTGCCCTCAAGGCTCTGCATATATATGCTGTTTCCGTCTTTGTCAAAGCCCTCTATTTCTACGGCTTCAGGCCACATGTTCTCATCGGTGTCTATATAGCTCATCTCCGAGCTGTCCCAAAAGAATCCGTCGCTGTCCACCTCGTCAAACAGCACCTCCGCCAGCTTTTTCAGCTCTCCGTTTTCGTATTCGCCTATAACGACCCTCACCGACTCCACATCGTCAAGCATACTTCTTCCGTATATCGCATGGAATCTTTTGTCATATACCGCCTCTATGCCGTCGGTCTGAATATGCCCCTCCACATAGGTTCCGTCTCCGTCATAGCCCAGTTCCCAAAACAGAAGCTTTTTTATGGCGGGAACCGATGAAAGTCCGTCACTGCATTTGCCGATGACCAGGGCATTTCTTCCCTGTCTTTCCACATGGAGTACCTTTTCCGACGGGCCGTAGTGCAGTCCCTTTTCACAGGCGAACATAACGGATTCGGGCGAGGTATAACAGCCCTCGGCAAAAAACAGCTTAACTATGACAAACAGCAGTATAATTGCCGTATAGAGAACGGTCTGCCGCTTTCTGCTCATGGAGTTTATTTTATTTATCAGCTTCATAGACAGCGCCCTCCTTTAACGGTATCTCACAGTAAACTTTCCGTCCGTTGAAATCATAATCCACAATCAGCTTTTCGGCGTCCGCGGGAAAATCTTCAATACGAGTGTAATGCTTTGTAAACGGACCTCCTCCGCTGCCACCGCTTCCGGAAAAATAGGAATTACCTTTCTCATCATAAAAACATTCACTTCCTATATGGAATGACCAGCTTATGCTGTCCGAAAAAGGTCTGTCCCAAGTCATATATCGCACTTCAAGGGTATTGTCGTCATAGTAGACAGCCTCATCTATTCTCAGGTTCATATCATCAATAAGGAATTTTTCACCGACCTGAACCGTATACACTATTTCCGCATCCTGTCTGTCATCATAGTCCCGAGTTATATTTCCGATAATATTAACAGCATAGAAAACAAAGGAGAACAGCGAAAATAGCACAACGGCTCCCGCCAGCCATTTTGCCGCCAGCCACACTATGCCAAGCAGCGGCGAATGGGCTTTGTTCAGTTCCTCGCCTATTTCGTCGGGGTCGCCCATGTTAAGCACCGCCATTGACACCGCCTCATTCTCGGTCATTCCTTCGCTCATGTAATCTTCAGTCATGTCCTCCAAATGCTCGTTCAGCTCCTGCCTTATGCCTTCATGGTCATATCTGAATTTTATATGGGTCAGCACTCTGTCCGTATAGCTATTAAATTCAGGCAAAGGCATGGCTTCCACCTCCGATGACCCTGTTTACAGAGCCTGTAAACACCTCCCATTGGCTTTTTTCCTTTTCCAGCCTTTCCGAGCCCGCCGCCGTTATGGTGTAGTATTTCCTCGTTTTTCCGTTGTCGGCTTCTTTTCTGTAGGACTTCACAAGGGACGCATTCTCCATTCTGTGCAGTACCGGATACAGTGTGCCCTCTTTAAATTCAAAGGTACTGTTGCTCCTTTCCTTAAGCTCCTTTATTATTTCATAGCCGTACATGTCCTTTTCCTGTAAAAGTGCCAGAAGCATAAGCACTGTGCTTCCTCCCACAAGACCCTTATCTATTTCCATAATATCTTCCTCCTTATTATACCTAGATTATCTATGTATAGATTATACCTAGAGATACTATGTATGTCAATAACTATTTTAAATACTCTATTGCTTCAAAGCGCAATAGTATTTATAATATTAATGAACACCATTATAAAAAGGAAATGATTTTGTGAAGATATTTTTTATTGGCATAGGAGAAATGGGCTTTGGCATGGCCCGAAACATACTCAAAAAGAACGGTTCTCTAACTATATGGAACCGCACCAGGGATAAAACCCATGTAAATGAGCTTATCTCTCTGGGCGCTGTTTTTGCAGACGACTTTAAAAAGGCTGTACAGGACGCCGACTTCATCTGTCTTAATCTTACGGCGGACTCGGCTGTAAAACCCATGTGTGACAGGCTTTGGTCTATTGTAAGGGAAAATACAATTATACTTGATTTCAGCACCATATCGCCCGATACCGCAAAGGATATAAGCGTTGCCTTTTCCGATAGGGGCGTCTGTTATCTGGACTGTCCCGTCAGCGGAGGAAGCGCAGGCGCCGCAGACGGGACGCTTACCATAATGGCAGGCGGAGACAAGGGAGCCTTTGAGCGCTCTCTGCCCCTTTTGAATATGTGCGGCACTAATGTGGAGCGCATGGGAGAAAGCGGTCTCGGTCAAAAGGCCAAGCTGGTCAATCAGCTGCTTACCTGGGTCAATCAGGCTACGGTATGCGAGGGCATGCTTCTGGCAAAGCAGTCGGGCATAGACCTTACTGCTCTGTACAAGGTGCTTTCCACCTCCTGGGGCAGAAGCTGGATGCTGGAGCGTTCGGTACCGAAATATATAATACCCGAAAATTACGACTCGGCTTCCGGTCTGGAGCTAATGGTAAAGGATTTTAACCTTATTATGAAAATGGCCGAACAGTCCGGCTGTGAAATTCCCATAGCCGCCAAGGCAAAGGAAATATATGACCTGGCTATGGACGAGGGGCTTGCAAAAAAGGACCCTTCGGTAATAATCGAGGTCATGGCAAAAAATCTCAGTAAGGAGTAACAAAATGAGAAGCGATACAATAAAAAAGGGGGCTTTGGCTCTGCCCCAGAGGGCTATGCTCAGAGCCGTCACCCTGACGGACGAAGAAATGGAATGTCCCTTTGTGGCAGTGGTCAATTCCAAAAACGATTTTGTCCCCGGGCATATACATCTTAATGATATAGCGGAGGCCGTAAAGGCAGGAATACGCATGAACGGCGGTGTTCCCTTTGAATTTAATACCATCGGTGTATGCGACGCACTGGCAATGGATCACATCGGAATGAAATATTCACTGCCCAGCCGTGAGCTGATAGCCGACAGCATAGAGGCCATGCTCATGGCAAATCCCGTCGATGCGGCAGTATTTATACCAAACTGTGACAAAATAGTACCCGGTATGCTTATGGCGGCCTGCCGTCTTAATATTCCGTGTGTATTTGTCAGCGGAGGCCCCATGCAGGCAGGCGTTGTAAAGGGAAAGCGTGTTGCAGGAACGGATATAACCGAAGCCGTCGGCAAATACAGCATCGGCGAATATAACGATGACGACCTGAGGGAATTTGAGGAGCATGCCTGCCCCACCTGCGGAAGCTGTGCGGGCATGTACACTGCCAATTCCATGAACTGTCTGACGGAAACCCTAGGTCTGGCACTGCCCGGCAACGGCACAATACTTGCCGTCACATCGGAGCGCCGCCGTCTGGCGAAAAAAGCGGGAATGCAGGTCATGGAGGTGCTCAAAGAGGGACGCAGACCCAGCGATATACTTACCAAAGAGGCCTTTGACAATGCACTCCATGCGGAAATGGCAATCGGCTGTTCCACCAACACAATGCTTCATCTGCCTGCCATTGCCCATGAGCTTGGTATGAAGCTG